>NZ_KV792642.1:0-228482 GCF_001808265.1 Klebsiella sp. HMSC16A12 | reverse complement strand
TCCGCCGGGTATTCGGTGATGAAGGTCGGCTGAATCAGATGCGCTTCCGCCACTTCGTCAAAGATTTCGGTAACTATGCGTCCCAGCCCCCAGCTTTTCTCTACCTGAATACCGATAGATTCCGCCAGCGCTTTCGCCGCGTCGAAGTTATCCAGATCCGCCATGTTGGTTTCCGGACGGTGTTTCTTGATCGCTTCCCGCATGGTCAGTTTTTCAAACGGCTTGCCGAAATCAAACACCTGGTCGCCATACGGCACTTCGGTTTTGCCCAGCACCGTCTGCGCCAGGGTGCGGAACAGCGACTCGGTCAGTTCGATCAGGTCTTTGTAGTCCGCATACGCCATATACAGTTCCATCATGGTGAACTCTGGGTTATGGCGTACCGAGATCCCTTCGTTGCGGAAGTTACGGTTGATTTCAAACACGCGTTCAAAACCGCCAACCACCAGACGTTTCAGATACAGTTCCGGCGCGATGCGCAGGTACATATCGAGATCCAGGGCGTTGTGATGGGTAATGAACGGACGGGCTGACGCACCGCCAGGGATCACCTGCATCATCGGCGTTTCGACTTCCATAAAGCCGCGGGCCACCATGAACTGGCGCATGGTGGCGAGGATCTGCGAACGGATACGGAACGTATGACGCGACTCTTCGTTGGCGATCAGATCCAGATAGCGCTGGCGATAGCGAACTTCCTGATCCTGCAGGCCGTGAAATTTATCCGGCAGCGGGCGCAGGGCTTTGGTCAGCAGGCGCAGCTCGGTGCAGTGGATCGAGAGTTCGCCGGTTTGCGTTTTGAACAGCTTGCCGCGGGCGGCGATGATATCGCCGAGGTCCCATTTCTTAAACTGTTCGTTGTAGACGCCTTCCGGCAGGTCATCGCGCGCCACGTACAGCTGAATGCGGCCGCCGACGTCCTGGAGGGTGACGAAGGAGGCTTTGCCCATCACGCGACGGGTCATCATCCGACCAGCCACCGCAACTTCAACGTTCAGGGAAGCGAGTTCATCGTTGTCCTTCGCATCGAATTCAGCATGCAATTGGTCAGAGGTATGATCGCGACGGAAATCGTTGGGGAAAGCTACGCCCTGCTCACGCAGCGCAGCCAGTTTTTCGCGACGAGCTTTCAGTTCATTATTAAGGTCAATGGCCTCATCGGCACCTTGTGCTTGTTGTTCAGACATATGGATTCCTCATAACCTTGCTTTCAAACTAGCTTCGATAAATTGAACCAGGTCACCCTTCCGCGCGGCCTGTCTCTGGGAAGACACCAGAGCACAATCTTAACGATCCTGGATTCACTCCAAGCTGATCTCACTCAGCTATGGCTTCAGTAACGGTATTTTTTATCGTTGGCCTCCGCGCATGCCAGAATATCCTCCTCCTGTTCACTAAGCTGTGCAAGGAGCGACTTCGCGCTCCGCTGTTGAGGTAATGCCCCCGGTCGCGCTGCGCTTACCGGGGCTACGAATCGCAGCCCGGACAAGGTGTTTACGCCACGAGCCGGGACGAGCGTCAGGCGCCGCCGCCGGTAATTTCACCGGCAGCCGCACGACGTTTGCCAACGCTACAGGCCGCGGCAAAGGCGATAATGACCATCACCGCCACGCAGCCGAGGGTCCATTCGCCCATCTGCGCGAAGAAATGCTGATAGGCGGCAATCGCCGTATCGCTGATTTGCGATTCGGTGGTTTGCTGGGCGACCACGCCCGCCAGCCAGTTGGCCACCGCGCCGGTGGCCAGCATATAGATCCCGGTCAATACGCCGGTGACGCCGGGCATGTTCAGACGGGTGATTTGCGCCATCGCCACCGGGTCGATAAACAGTTCGGCAAAGCCCATCATCGCCAGCCCGGCGACCATCATGCCCATTGAGGCCTGACCGTCAGCCGCGCCATGGCGGGCATTGAGCGCCAGCAGCATAAAGCCGCCGCCCATCAGCAGCAGGCCGAAAGAAAATTTCAGCCAGACGCGCAGCACAGAACGCACGCTGCCTTCCGGGCGCATCAGCCACGCCAGCACCACGCCGGCCGCCATCACCGCTATCGCGTTAACTGACTGGAACAGCGCGGTCGGCACGTCCCAGTTCAGCAGACGACGATTGACGAAGTGGTCGATAAACAGGCTAATCGAGCTCCCGCCCTGCTGCGCCAGCACCCAGAACAGCGTTCCGGCGAGCATCAGCAGGACGATCTGCCACAGCGCGCGACGATGCTCCGGGGCTTTGATCATGATCCGCGCCACCATCTGGGCGGCGAACAGGCAGACGATCGCCAGCAGATAGCCGGACCAGTTGTTTTGCAGCAGCAGCGTGAAAAATACCGGCGCCAGGCAGAGCATCACCAGCAGCCAGCCCCAGGTCGGCAGCACGAACTTCACCGCCCGCAGCGCCGGTTTATCGACGCCGCGGGTATGCCGGAAGTGGCGGCTGCCGCTTAAGAAAATCATCAGGCCGATAAACATACCGATCCCCGCAAGGGCGAAGCCGATATGCCAGCCGTACCACTGCGCCGCCAGTCCGCAGGCGATGGGCGCGGCAATCGAGCCGACGTTGCCGGCGGCGTACAGCAGCGAGAAACCTCCGTCGCGACGCGGGTCGTCGTGAGCGTACAGTTCGCCAAGCAGGCAGCTGATATTGGATTTAAACAGGCCGTAGCCGCAGATGATGATCGCCAGCGCGACGTACAAACTCCAGGCGGAGGTCGACTCAACGCCCAGCACCACATGGCCGAGGGTCATCAACAGCGCCCCGGCAATTACCGCCGTGCGGTTGCCGAGCAGGCGGTCGGCAAGCCAGCCGCCGAGAATAGGGGTAACGTAAACCAGAGATGCGTAAGCGCTGAACAGGCTGATGGCTTGGCTGTCGTCGAAGCCAAGCTGGTGGGTAAGGTAAAGGATGAGTAAGGCGCGCATGCCGTAAAAGCTGAAGTACTCCCAGATCTGGATCGCAACGATGTAGTAAATCGCGCGCGGCTGTGAGGGTGTTTTCATGTGTTCTCCTTGCAGCGTGAAAAAGGGAAGTGGCAAGCCACTTCCCTGGTGTGCGTCTATTACTTGTTATTCTCTTCTTTCAGCACTTTAACGGTGTAACGACCATCCGCCTGACGATAGGCGCCGTGGATATCGGTTTCGAAGCCTGGATAGTGGGCGCCGATTTCGCACAGCATCTGCAGGAACTCCAGCACCGGACGGCTCTCTTCGGTGATCATCTCACCCGGCATCACCAGCGGCACTCCCGGAGGATACGGCAGGATCATGTTGGCGTTGACGCGGCCGACCATCTCTTCGAGATACACTTCTTCCGTCTGACCGTGCAGCTCTTTCTGGAACGCGGCATACGGGGTCATCACCATCGATGGCAGCACTTCAAACGCGCGGAACATCAGATCCGGCAGGTTGTGATGCTCAATCAGTTTGTGAATGTTCTGCGCGAGGTCCTGAATACGCATGTTTTCATAGAATTCAGGATCTTCACGGTACAGCGACGGCAGCATGTTTTTCACCCGCAGGTTCAGGTCGAACGCGCGTTTGAAGTCGGTCAGCGCACGCAGCAGGCTCAGCGCTTTAGTCTTATCGATACCGATACTGAACAGGAACAGCAGGTTGTACGGACCGGTTTTCTCTACCACGATGCCGTGTTCGTCGAGGTATTTCGCCACGATGCTTGCCGGAATACCGAAGTCATCCATGGTGCCGTCTTTCTTCATCCCCGGAGTCAGCAGCGTGACTTTGATCGGGTCGAGGTACATGTGTTCGTTATCGATGTTTTTGAAACCGTGCCATGCGCTGTCGGAACGCAGCGGCCAGCATTCAGGACCATCGATATGCTCCGGCTGCCAGACGTCGAAGAACCAGCCGTCAGACTCGCCTTTCAGACGTTTGATCTCTTTACGGAACTTAATGGAACGTTCAATAGAGCCGTCGATCAGACGCTTACCAGCGTTCCCCTTCATCATCGCCGCCGCGGTTTCGGTGGAGGCCACGATCCCGTAGTGTGGAGAGGTGGTGGTGTGCATCATGTAGGCTTCGTTGAAGGTCTCTTCGTTAACGTCGCCTTTCACGTGGATCATCGACGCCTGGGAGAACGCCGCCAGCAGTTTGTGCGTGGACTGGGTTTCGTAAATCACTTTCCCTTCGACGCGGCCGCCGCTCATCCCGCATTTGCCTTCATAGATCGGCGAGAAGTTGGTGTAAGGCACCCACGCGGAGTCAAAGTGGATGGATTTCACATCCAGGGTTTTCTTGATGAAGTCGGTGTTGTACAGCAGACCATCATAGGTTGAGTTGGTGATAACCGCGTGTACCGGCCAGGTCGCATTCGGCGTCTCTTTCACACGCTTGGCGATAGTCGCGTGCTGGAATTCGCTCTGCGGAATACCGCCGAGGATACCGTAGGCGTTACGGGTCGGACGGAAGTAGATCGGCGTAATGTCGCTCATCATCATCAGGTGAGTCAGCGATTTGTGGCAGTTACGGTCAATCAGCACGGTGCTGCCAGCCGGCGCGGAGTACATGCCGACGATTTTGTTAGCAGTAGAAGTACCGTTGGTCACCATGTAGCTGCGTTCTGCGTTAAACACGCGAGCGATATACTCTTCCGCTTCTTTGTGCGGGCCGCTGTGGTCCAGCAGGGAACCCAGTTCAGAAACCGAAATGGAGATATCGGATTTCATGGTGTTGGAGCCAAAGAAATCGTAGAAGATGCTGCCTACCGGGCTTTTCTGGAACGCGGTACCGCCCATGTGGCCTGGGGTACAGAAGGTATATTTACCTTCACGGACATATTTGAACAGCGCTTTGGTCAGCGGCGGCAGAATGGTGTCGATGTATTCGTCAGTGTTCTGTTTGATTTTGTTCGCGATATCTTCCGCAGCGCCCAGCGCATATTCGAAGAAGCGAACCTGCATGCGCAGATCGTTCAGGCTAACGTCCAGAGTGGAGTAGGTGTTAGCGAACGCATACAGCGGCATGTACTCGTTCATTTTGCTGATTTCTTCGCACAGTTCGAGATTGTATTTATCCCAGTCGAAGATCACGCCGCACAGACGAGAGTTGTTTTCAATAAGTTTTAATAAGTCGTCACGGTCGTTCGGGTAGACAATACGGAAGTCCAGGCGTTCGAGAGCACGATGCAGTTCACGGATGGGTTCTTCTTTGAAGTAAACCCCCATGTGATTCATGATTGCAATAACGTTCATAGTCAAATCTCCAGATGTAGAAAGCCCCTCCCGTCGCGTGATGACAGGTGATGGAAGGAGCCTCAGGAAAACGGGTTACTGATTAGTGCGCGTTAGCGGTGGTGTTGTTATCCGATGCGTTGTTCTGGCGCTGGTGCATTTTGCGACCGTAGAACATCAGGATAATCAGGCTAACGATGAAGGTGCCGGCCAGTTCGAAGGAGCTTGCGCCCATCAGCGCGATGAAGCAGAACACGCAACCCAGTACCGAACAAATCAGGCTAACGAAGTTACGGATGTTGATGCCTTCGAAACGAATCAGGTCAACACAGGAGTAGAAGTAAGGCAGCATGGTCAGCAGTACCGCGATACCGGTCAGTTCGCCGAACAGGTCAGAGGCTTTACCACCGGCGGAGTTCATCAGGGTAATCAGCACCATCAGCGCGGTCATTTTCACTGCGGCCAGCAGCAGGCCTTTTTTCGGAATACCGTTGTTATCAACTTCGCCATACACTTTCGGGAAGTTACCGTCGTTGGCGGCACGCACACCGGCCTGGCCAACCAGCATCATCCACGAGCCCAGAGAAGTCAGGCAGGCAAAGGCGGTGAAAGCGGATACCATCGGTGCAGCCCAGCCGCCGAGGATGGTAGAGGCGCTAATTGCGAACGGCGCACCGGACGCGGCCATCTGAGAAGCAGGATACATACCGGCGATAACCTGAGTCGCGGCGATGTAGACGATACCGGCCATCGCGGTACCCAGCATGGTTGCCAGCGGCACGGTACGTTTCGGGTTTTTCACCATCCCGGTACTCACGGCGGCGGATTCTACGCCAACGAAGGCCCACAGGCAGAGCAGGATACTTTTAATAACCGCGTGGCTATCAGTGGTGCTGGAGGTATTCCAGTTCGCCTGATAGGTAGCGACATCAAACCAGTGCCAGCCGACGACCGCGGTCATGACTACCGGAATAAGCACCAGTACCAGACCAATGGTGGTCAGACGGCTGACCCAGGTCCCGCCGAGCATATTAACGAAAGTAAAGATCCACACGATGGCAATACAGGCAATACCTGCTGGCACCGGGTTATTTAAAATTGGGAAGAACGTAGAGAGATAAGAAACTGCGGTAATCCCGATGGCCAGGTTACCAATCCAGTTTGCATGATAATAAAGGACACCGGTCTGGAAACCGAACGCCGGAGATATTTCGCCAGCGTAGGCAATAGGACCGCCCTGCTGCGGGTTTTTAGTGGCCAGTCGGGCATAAACATAAGCCAGAGACATCGCACCAATAATTGAAATTACCCAGCCCCAAATGGCAATACCACCGATGCTGGCCAGGTTCGCAGGTAATAATGCAATCCCGCTCCCCATCATATTACCGGCGACGACACCGGTACAGGCAAATAGCCCGATCTTCTTGGCAGAACTCATGGTTGTTTTTCTCCTAAGTTTATTTGGGAGGTACAGATCATGATACAGAACCATTAATTGACCCGACCAACTGCCAACAAGATTACTGATTTGTACGAGATAAGTCCTAAAGATAAAGTGATATAAAAACAAACATCAGACAAATGATATTTTGACCTTTTTCGCTTAACATATAAACATGACAACAGGGTGTCAGAAAAAGATAAACATCGTTGTATTACAGAGACTTAAGAGAAGCGGAGCGTGTTACCTGACTGTTATTTAAAGCCTCCTGAATGCTAAATAAAAATAACAACAAGAGGCTTCATGAGAAACATAAATTTAACCTCACCATGCCCAAAACCTTGCACATGATGAGGGTTTACTTATTCTGAAGAGAGAAAGTTGTCGAGATATGGAACGACTCGGTTAACCGACGTCTGGAAAACCCCATTTTCAATCCAGTACAGGGTATCTTCGCCAGGACGTAAATTAAACGCCGTGATGTAAGAATCGGCAGCCAGACGGTTCTCACCTTTCATCTCATAGACTTTGCCTAACAGCACATAATTTAGCCATGACATCTCTAAATCAATCGCACTATTAATTGCGGTATTTGCTTCGTCGACTTTGCCCTTCCCCAATGAATCCACCGCTTTTATTTGATAATAAATCGCCATGTCTTTTATACCCGGCATCGCCCCTACCCGCTCGACTTCACTGTAGAGGGCGGCCAGCTGTTTATCGTCAAGCGGCTGTTGTGAATGGCGCAATACATCCACCAGCGTTTTTTCGGCATAGGCGTAAATAAAATCCGGCGCCCGCTTAATCACATCATCCAGCAGGCTACTGGCCTTACTTAATGAATCGACATCGCCCTTCATTAACAGCTGATGCGACTGGTAGAAATAGGTTAACGCCACGCTTTGCGAGGGCTGATATTGCCTGAGCATCGCCTGCATTCGCGCCGGCCACGGCTGCGCCAGGGCATCCGACAGGCTGTTCATCAGATCGTTCTGGATGGTCAGCTGGTTATCGTTGGTCACAAAGTAGCGCTTATCCAGCATCGTCGAGCTGTCGGCGTTGTCCACCAGCTGGACCGACATAAAGCACTGCTGCGCCCGATAATGGCGCTGATTAACGAACTCAATGGTCAGCGTTTTGCCGGAACTGCTTGGTTCATTGATGTTGTAGTCCGTTTTGTCATGCACCATAAAGGTCGAGAAGGTGTTCAGCGAGGTGGTGATCAGGCTGGCCAGTCCTACGGCGTAGGAGTGCTGCGACGACCAGTTAGCGCAGGAGTTGCCATTCACCAGGTGGATATCGATATCGCGCGGATTGAGCAGCAGACGCGCCTTGTTGACCGGCGGCCGCGATTCCATGCTCGACAGCGCCACCAGCGCCACGCAGGTGCCCAGCGCCAACAGGAACAGCCCCCACACCAGGGCGGTAGTGAGGCGCTTGCGGCCTGACGGCGCGCTGGCCACGGTAGGAGCCGGTGGCGGCGCGGCGGCATCAGGGAGAGGGACAGAGACGTCGGATGGCGCACCGGCGGCCGGCGGCGCAGGAACGGCGGTCGACGGCGAAGGCGTCAGCGCCTCCATCGACGGGGCTAGCTCCTCCCCCTCTTCGGTGCACCAGATCACCGGCACCGTGAGCTTATACCCCCGTTTGGGTACCGTCGCGATGTACTCAAGGCTAACGTCGTCGCCGTCTTTGAGCGACTTGCGCAGTTCAGAAATACTCTGCGTGACGACGTGGCTGGTCACAACGTTCCGGGTCCAGACGTTTTCGATAAGCTCGTCCCGGCTAAGCACTTCCCCCGGATGGCGGGCAAAAAAGACCAGAAGATCGATTAAACGCGGTTCAAGGGTAAGCTGGCGCCCCTTCCTGCTGATTTGGTTTACAGAGGGGGTTACCAGCCATTCACCGACGCGAACAACAGGTTGTAGCATACAAGAAAGCCCCAGACAAAAAGGGAAAGGCGCGATGATAACACATTTGTCCTACCTATTTTTGCCAGGGGTCACTCCCTCAGGCATTAGGCCGGAATTGGCTCTTTATTAACAATAAAAAGCAATAATTCATTAACATCGTGATCATGAAATCTATATATAGCGATAAAAACGCATTTCCGCTGCCGCTATTGCCTAAGGCAATTCCGATAGCAGAAAAAAATAAGCCCGGAGGCTTAACGCGCTCCAGGCTCAATGCGTTGCGCGCCGATACGGCACGCTTTAAAAAAGGTTATTTATACACTTCCGCTGTGGCTTCAAAGTTAGGGCCATGCTCACGCGCAGCGGTGATCACGTAGTACTTTCCGCCTTTCTCATCGGCCAGCTTGGAGAGCTGATCGTGCAGATCGGAAGGCGAAGAGAATTCGCCACCGGACGGCCCCACCGAGATCGGCCCGACTTTGGTCAGTTTGAAGTGTTTCACTTCTTCTTTGGTAATCAACTGCGCGGCGGAGGCGCCAAATGCAACGGCGGAAAGGGCTAACGCGACTATCACTTTTTTCATCCTGCAATCTCCTTGGAATTAGCCTTCAGTCAGGCCCTTTCAGTATAGACGGCGATTTACTAAGCGTGCTACCGATGCGCTTATTTTTTGGCCGAGGCGTTCAGTAACGCGGCGGTACTCCTTCCGGGCGGGTCTTAAAGCGCCGGTGCAGCCACATGTATTGCTCGGGCGCCATCAGGATGCACTGTTCGATAATCTGATTCATCCAGGCCGCCGTAACCTCGGCGCTCGCCAGCGGCGGCGTGCGCTCCGGCGTCAGGGAGATCAATTCATACCCCATGCCGTTGGGCTTGCGCCGCGGAACAAACGGCACAATCGTCGCCCCGGACATTTTCGCCAGCATCCAGGTACCGGTGGTGGTCGCCGCCTGTTCGACGGCAAACAGCGGGGCGAAGACGCTGCTGGCCGGACCGTAGTCATGATCCGGCGCGTACCAGAGAATTTCCCCCTCTTTTAGCGCCCTGACCATCCCTTTCAGATTTTTTCGATCCAGCATGGTCTTGTTAGAGCGCAAGCGTCCCCAGGTTTGCAGCCAGTCAATCAGCGGGTTATCGTTGGGCCGGTAGACGCCAATGCCTGGGGTAAACATGCCGTACATTCGCGCACCCATTTCGAGGGTCAGAAAATGGATACCGATCAGTAAAATGCCCTGCTTTTCTTCCAGAAGCTCCACCACCTCGTTAACGCCGCTGGTCTCGGTCCAGCGCGCTACCCGGTGCGTCGGCCAGAACCAGGCCATGCCGGTCTCCATCAGCCCCATGCCCAGCGATTCAAAGTTTTTCACCAGCAGCGCCTCGCGGTCGGCGGCGCTCATCTCGGGAAAGCAGAGTTCGAGATTACGTCTGGCAATCCGCGCGCGGCTTTTCATCACCCGCATTGCCAGCCGCCCAAGCGCCGTTCCCAGACGGTAGATCACCGGATACGGTAATTGCACCAGCAGCCACAAAAAGCCAATTCCCAGCCACAACAGCCAGTAACGCGGGTGCAACAGCGCGCGGGAAAATTTGGGTAAATTTGACATAGTAATCCTGTTAATTCACTCAATAATAGCTGAGCAAAAACCGCGAAATAAAGTAGCGGATCCTGCACGTAGTATTTTTCCAATTCGTGCGGTAATACTCAATCACAAAGCGCGTTATTATAAGCCGATTCCAGGATAAATTCAGCCCTTACGCTGGGGACTACTCTATTATTAGACGCAACGCGTAAAATTTCCTGTTTAATGCATAAATAAATAAACCTAACCTCTACGGCTCGGCCGATTGTCGATAAAATAGCCAGTACATTTGCCTCAGCCTCTCGACCAATACCTCTTTTACTCACGCTTTATTATGGCGGTAGCGAACGCAAACAGTCCGTTTCGCCCGGTTTGACACGGCCAGCATGCGGTTATTTGTGACTGGGGCAAAGGTTAAGCATCGACATTGCGGATCCTTTTCCCAGATATGCTACGTTTACAGCGCTCATTCGACGCAAGTGCCTTTGCCGACGTCGCCGCTTTCAGAAGCCATAGTGAGAAGGAACTATGACAATGAATTATCAATTAGTGAAGCAAGTCAGAGAAAATACCCCATTAAGAAAAAGCTTCATTGACCTTGCCGTTAAGACTTTTGACCTGTCTTTTGAAGAGTGGTATCAGCAAGGTTACTGGACCGACGCCTATATCCCCTATGCTTTTGTCGAACGCAATAAAGTTATCGCTAACGCTTCGGCCAACATCATCGACCTGCGCTGGCAGGGCGAGCCCCGGCGTTATATTCAGATTGGCACCGTGATGACCGAACCGGACCACCGTAATAAGGGATTAGCCGGCCAGCTTATCCATCACATCCTGCAGGACTGGCAGCAGGAGGCGGACGCCTTCTTTTTATTCGCCAATCCCACCACGGTGGATTTTTACCCCAAATTTGGCTTCACCCGCAGCGAAGAGTATCAATATATTATGCCGGTCTCCCCGCGAGCCGGTGATTTTCGTAAACTGGATATGGACAGCCCTGACGATGTCGCCCTGCTCCGCCATTACTATGAAAAATCCAACCCGTTCTCACCGCTGCGGGTGGAGCATAACTTTGGCCTGCTGATGTTTTACTGCTCAGCCTTTATGAAGCATTTTGTCTATTACTCGGCAAAAAATGAGGCGGTGGTCATCGCCATGCAAAACGGTCCGGTGCTGATCTGCTTTGATCTGTTCTGCGACGTGGGTAAGAGCCTGTCGACGCTGGTCAACGAACTGGCCGATGACCACGTTTACCAGGCCATCCTCGGTTTTACCCCCAGTGAAGACCGGCTCGGCGAGTATGAGAAGATAGAGGGAGAAGATATCCTCTTCGTCTATGACCAGAAGGAAAACCTGTTTAAAGACAGGAAGTTGATGTTTCCTTTACTGGCGCATGCCTGACGGCGCTGTGCCGCCAGGCAGATCAGTTATAAGTCACCACGAAGGTCACGCTGGCGTTCGCTTCGCCCGCAGTCACTGCGGGCTGCGTCTGGATATAGCGGGCCTGATAGGATAAACGATAGTTCGTCTGACTGCCTTTTTTCCCGGACCAGACCTGGCTCACCTGGTTTAGCGGCACCAGCGAGCCGCCGGCACTGAGGATCTGCACGCCAAGTCCGGATGCCCCTTCAGGTTGGTCATCGATTTTAATCACTTCGTTGGCGGCGACAGCGCTGTCCACCGTCGCGTTAAACTGCATAAACACGCTGCCGACATTTTCACAGTTCGTCAGGTTGATGTTAAAAGGAACCGGGGCGGTGGTGCTGTTGAGCCCGGTAAATGCGGTTTTGTTATGCCGTCCGAGGAAGACGTTAATGTTTTTACTGTCGTCAGTAATCTTGCAGGTGGGTGATTTGACCTGAATACAGAGCCCGCTGACGCTGAAGCGCATCGCCTGTACTCCGCCAAGATAAATATCGCCAAGGTAATCATTAAGGCAATATTCGCCCGGCGGCGGTAGACCGCCGTTATCGGCAATTCGCCAGAAATAGATGGTCGGTTTTTTATTTTCCGCCTGAAATGCGCGCTGGCCGGAAAATACCGGCGCGGAAGGCCAGGCCGTGAACAGGGGATCGAAATTAATGCCATCCTGTTCCCCCATCTGAAAGCTGTAGCCGATGCCCGGCAGGCGGTCGATGCTGTAGATATCCCCCGGCTTGCCGTCTCCCGCCGGGCCGACCCGGGAACCGCCAATGCTCTGAAACCCGCCGGGCTCGCTGCCGCTGCAGGCGATCTCCCAGCGTTCGTTATTAGTGATAATCATCCCTCCGTAGCTGTATAGCAGGGAGCCGATGGGGCGATTGCTGACGTCAAGGTTGATACTGGCCTGGCTGACGTTCACTGAATACTCGATAGTTTTGCCACTGACCATCTGGCACGCTGCCGACAGCGAAGTGCAGTACCCGCCGGCCAGCAGAAGAGGTACCCCTGATGCGATGATTTTTTTCATATTACTTCTCCTTTATTCCCGGCCGGCAGACCTGATGCGGCGTGCCGCTGCTAACCTGCTGCACCGCGTCGTCGCGGATGGCATAGGCCAACCGGCAGCGTTGCCCGCTGCGTTCGCCCCATACTACCGAGACGCTGCCGTGGTCTTGCGGCACTCGGGCATACAGCAGCCCGCCCTGACCGACGGCGCCAACCGCCCGACCGTTGTCGTCGAACACCTCCGCGCCCAGCGGGGGCGCCGCGCCATCCGGCAGCGTGACATGGGCAAACCAGGGATAGCCGGTACGCGTGACAAATTTGACCTTCACCGCCGCGCCCGAATCGGGCACCACCGTCGTGCTGCTGGAGACAATCTCCACATGGTCGTTCAGACCCTGCGGATCGAGATCCAGCCAGTTAGCGGTAAAGGGATCGAGGTAAGGGATGATCGTAAAACCCTGGCGGTTAATCGGCTGTCCAAGGCGGTTAGCCACCCGGGCCCCCACCGCGCCGGGCGCTTCCACAATGGCGAAGGTTTCCCCCAGTTCGGGGGTGGCGGTCATGCCGCCCTGATGCGCTACCAGGGCGCCCGATGCCCCCAGCGAGTACTGCTGCTGATGGCGACCGGCGCTGGCGCTGGCGTTCAGGTACGCATAATCCGTCCGCAGGCTACCGTTGGCCGCAACGCTGGCTTCATTTGGGTTCTCCCGCGGCATGTCGTAGCTGGCGGTCAAACCGTAGCTGAAGGCGTTTTTCTCGCCTGCGCTGCCGGTATAGCTGGACTGCAGCTGGCTGCCGTAGTTTTTATCGTGGTTAAAGCGGGTGGTCAGGCTGCCCGCCTGCCCGAACGGCAGCGAAAAGGAGACGCCCACCACCTGATTATTGCGGTGATGGATATCCTGGCTCTGCTGGGCATACAGATAATAATTGAGCTGACCATAGCGGTTGGCATAGCCCAGCTGATATGAGCGCCAGCGGTGGTGGCGGACATCCTCACTCCAGATTCCGTTAAATGACAGACTGCCGCTGCCGGCCTGCTGAGACAACGTCGCGCTGTAGCGGGTCATCTCCCGCCAGTCGTTGGGGTGCCGGTCGTGCTCCCAGGCGGCATCGCGAATGGAGCGATAATTGCCGTCGTTGCTGTGGCTCATCGAGAGCAGCATTCGCGTATCGGATGTAAACGATTTTGATGCGGACACCCGCCAGCGGTAGCCCTCCTGCCAGCCGTGCTCCCTGCCCTTCGCCGCAGAACGGGAAAGATCGACCGCCAGCGCGCCCCAGTAGGTATTGAAGGCGCTGCCGACCAGCGTCGAGTAATAATCTGTCGTCGCGTTAGCGCCGGTATAGCCGCTGATATAGTCATTGAAGCCGTACTGCAGCGTGGCTTCGCCAAATCCCGGCCGCCCGGCGATCCCGTCCTCATCCAGATAGCCCAGCGACAGATCATAATAGACCGCGCCTGCCCGCACCAGGCCAGGCAGCGTGGCGTACGGCACGGTAAAGGTGTCCTGACTGCCATCCGCCTCGTGGATCGTCACCTGTAAATCGCCGCCGGCGTTGGTGGGATAGAGATCGTCGAAGGTGAATTTGCCCGGCGGAACCGTTGCCTCGTACAACAGAGCGCCGTTCTGGGTGACCGTTACGCGGGCGTTGGTGCGCGCCACGCCGCTGACCGACGGCGCAAAACCGCGGCGAGAGCCCGGCAGCATGCGCACATCGGTAGCCAGCCTGCCGCCGATAAAACTGACGCTGTCAAAGAAGGTTCCGTCGGTCCATCCCTGACCCAGCCGTAACGTGGACGCCCAGTTCACTACACTTCTCTCAGCCCAGGTGGCAATGCTATCCCAGTGCGTATTCCCTTCCTGCGCCTGGTAGCTGGACTGGTGATGTAACCGCCAGCCAAAGGCGCGCAGGCTGGCATCCAGCCCGAGATAATGATGGCTGCTGGTGTCCCCGTCGACGATGCTCTGATAGCTATTGGCCTGGTAGCGCAGCACCGCGGCGGGCACGCCGCTATCCACCTTTTTCAGGTTCACCGCCCCCCGATAATGGGGTTGCAGCAGCGCCTGGGGCATATTTACCCGCAGGACGTTTTCCCCGCTGTCATACTCCCAGCCGATCGCCTTATCGATCTGCGAAAAACGCAGGCAGGTGGCCGCGGTTGGCCACTGGGCATCCTTCAGCTGCAGAGCGTCGAACAGCGAGGGTGAGATGCAGGGCTCAAGCTGGCCATCGTGTTCCTGGATAACAAACGTTTCTTCCCCCAGGTCCCGGCCATTCACCGAGAGCGTGCTGCGGTACTGTCCGGCGTGTAGTGGATTACCGTATTGATATTTCTGGAGATCAACCTGCGCGGCGCCGTGCAAATGGGCGCGGTTAAAACTAAACGCCTCTGCCGCCCATGCCTCCTGCCAGGGAAGGAGCAGCATCAACCCAACCTTGATCTCCCTGAGTTTCATAATAATGTCCTTACTGAGGATAATTATGATTCACTACCGCGCCGTAATCATTGATGGTGGTGAAGCTGAATTTGGCTGGCAGCGTGCGCAGCGCGACCCCTTTAGGCGCGATCTCCAGCGAGGAAAACGGGGCGACCATGCCGGCAGCGTGTTTTTGTCCGTTAAGGGTGATGCTGTCGATGGTGATATAGCGCGCTGAGGCATTGCTCACCCGCAACCCGTTGCCCGTAGGAGCCAGCGCCCAGCTCAGGGCTTTTTCCGCGGCTATTTTTTCCGCCGCCACGCCTGCCGGACGGTAAAACAGCTTGATACGCGACCGTATCGCGAGCTGCAGGTAATTGTCAGTCTTGCCATTTTTCGGCTCAGGTGGGATATCCAGAAGATTGAACCAGAACAGCGATTCCCGATCCTGCGGCAGGCGGCTGCCGTTAAACACCAGGCGCCAGCTCTGGCCTTTTCCCGGTTCGATGCGCACAATCGGCGGCAGCACAATAAACGGCGCCGCATCCTTTTCCGGTTGATTTTGCACGCGGCCATCGTCGACCCAGACCTGCGTCAGAGAGGGGGTCTCCCCCATATTGGTGGCCCGGACGGCGATCTCTTTTTTGTCGCCGGGAAAAATAATCCGTGTGCCGTCAATAACCATGCTGGCGTCCGCCGAGGGTAAATAGCTGGACAGCAGCAGTGCCAGAACCATACGCCGCATATTCACCTCCTCCTTGTCGGGGGGATAAACGGCCCCTGAGCGGGGCCGTGGACAGGGGTTACGGATAGACCACCGTAAAGTTGACGTAGGCTGCGACTTTTCCAGCCTTGGCGGCATCAGTCGCATAGTAGCGGGCATAGAAAGGCAGCGAGGCGGAACCATCCTGCTCAGCCACCGCCACCGGGATCGCTTCCAGGCGAGCAACTTTGCCGTCTGCAGCGACCGCCGGGGTCTCCGCGAGGTTAATCGGCGTAAACCGGGTGTTCAGCAGCTCCACATCGACGTTTTCTGCTTCCGTGCCGTCAGTCAGAGTGTTTTTTAGTCGGCCCTCCGTGGAAACGTTTTGATCCTTCTCGAAGTACACCGAGACATTGGTCCCCGGGGAACAGCTCGTCAGATCGATAGTGAAGGGAACCACGCCCGCCGTCTCGCCCGCGCTGCTGAGCGCCGAGCGCTGGACCGTCGGCAGGGTTACCGTCTTGTCTTTATTCTTTACCGTACAGGTATTGTCGATGACTTCACCATTAAAGGTGACTTTGCCATCAGCAGCCTGCGCCGCTACCGGAGAAAGCATCATCATCACCACGAAAGATGCCATTCCTTTGCTGTATTTTTTCATATTCACTCCTCATCACCACGCTTATGGAGAATCGTTCAGGAAATACCCCTGGCGTACTTTATACGTACAATTTATTAATACTCAGTCCATTGGATTAGCCTGTTATCTTTTAACCCCTTCCCTGCACTGACATCCTACTCACTTCATTATTTATTATTCAAATTCGCCACCAGGACCATTTCTACTTTTTATAGAAAAGTCTTAACACCACTCTGAAAAAGAAATACAACAAACGCACAATAAAAACATAACTAATTGTAAATAAAAGGTAATTTTTATTTTTTATTTTCTAAAAAACATTCGAGAAATGCGATCTAACTATCTCACCCTCATTATTAACCACCTCCTCCCACGTTCTCCCCCCTGGATTGAAAGCGCAGGGAGTATGTTATTTATGGCGGGTATTCTCTACAGTAAATTGTCGAATCAGGCAGGACAGCATGCACAGCGTATTTATGCCAGGAGGTCATTATGTTGATCTGCATTGCGGATTCAGAATATTTTAATATTGCCCTGAAAGCGTATATTAATGAACCAAACAGCAAGCCTCTGGATATTAAAGAAATACTCTGTTACCCGTTTAGTGGACAGAGTGAGATGTTCTATACTTTTTTTGCGACCGATGCCGGAGCCCGGCTAAGCACCATCCTTATTGATTACAGCAGCGTCAGCATCGAAGTACTGCAGGTCGCGCTCAGTTTAAAATCGTTTAATCCCCTGATCCGGATCTTTATTTTTGCCAAATCAGGCTACCCGTTGAGCGAGCTCGAACGCAGCCTCGCCATTGTGCTCGGCGCAGAGTTCATCACCAGTTTTGCCGGGCTCAGCGCTGCCCTTGCCCGCGGTCCGCGCTTGACATCGCCCCCCGCCGACAAGCTCTATATCGCCATACCTGACAGCTATAACCTGACCCGTAAGGAAACTTTTTTAATCAGCCTGCTGATGGGGGGAATGCCGTTGTGTCACGTGGCCAGCACCATGCAGCTCACGATCAAACGGGTCTACTACTACCGTTCACGCGTCCTTAGCAAGCTGGCGGTGAAAAATAACGTGGAACTGATGAACAAAGTTCAGGGGATGGTGTTGCGCCACTACCGACAGGAGACAGGCCATGAAATCGTATCTCTACGCTAAAAATCGCCTCATGTTGATTATCCTGAGCTGGCTAAGCGCAGACGAGGCGTTGCCATCTCGTCATGATTTCCAGCAGACTGAAACCATCCTCAGCACCCTGCATATACCGTATGTGCTGAAGCCCGACCTTGATCAACTGAGAGCTACGCTACAGCCATTACTCGCCACGCCCAGGCCGCAGGCCTGTGAGGTAGGCGCTTTTCTCAGCGCCCTGTTGGCGCTGTATACCCGGTTAACCGAATATACCGCCGTCGAGCACTATCTGCTCTCCCGGCATCTCTGAGTAGTAACCCGCCTGGGCAGGAAGACGCCGCGCGCCTCCTGCCTGTAAGGCATTACCTTAGCTCAGCAGACCGCTCGCCGCGTCGGGAGACGTAATCCCGATAGCCCTCGCCAACGTAAATCTGCCGTGGCCGGTAGATGGTCAGCGGCGCCTGGTGCATCTCGTTCCAGTGCGCCACCCAACCGACCGTCCGACCGACCGCGGTGACCACCGCAAACATCGACGAAGGCAGATTCATCGCTTTAAGGATCACCGCGGTATAGAAATCCACGCTTGGCGACAGGCCATTGTCCACAAAATAGGGGTCGGTCAGCGCCACGTCCTCAAGGGCCATCGCCACCTGCAGCAGGCGGTCGGACATGCCTACCTCCGCCAGCACCCGATGGCTGGTTTCACGCAGGATATCGGCGCGCGGGTCACGGTGACGGTAGCGCGAGTTGCCAAAACCCAGCCGGCGAAATGCCTGCGGATCGCGCTTCGCCTGGCGCAGAAACGCCGGAACCTGATCGACGCTTTCAATCTCCTCCAGCATTCGCATGCTCGATTCATTTGCTCCGCCATGCATCGGCCCCCACAGCGACGCCAGCCCGGCGGCGACGCAGGCGAATAAGTTCGCCCCGGAGGAGCCCGCCGCGCGCACCGTAGTGGTCGAGGCGCACTGCCCGTGATCGGCATGCAGCACCAGGATCTGGTTCATCGCCTGCTCGATAACCGGATTGAGAACGTATTTTTCCGCCGGGATAGCAAACAGCATCTGCAGGAAATTACCGGCATAGGAGAGATCGTTGCGCGGATACGCCGCGGGTTGCTCAATGGTGTACTTGTAGCTCATGGCGGCGATAGTGGGCATTTTCGACAGCAACCGGGTGGCGGCCAGCGCCCGGTGCTGCAGATTTTCCACGTCCAGGACGTCATGATAAAACGCCGCCAGCGCCCCCACCAGGGCGCACATCAGCGCCATCGGGTGCGAGTCGCGACGAAAGCCGCTGCACATGCGGGCTATCTGCTCATGGACCAGAGTATGGCGGGTGATGGTCTCGCGAAAGGTTTGATAGCAGGCCTCATCCGGCGCGTCACCGTTCAGCATGATGTAGGCCACTTCGAGAAAATCGCACTGGCGAGCCAGCTGATCCACCGGATAGCCGCGGTGCAATAGCACGCTGTTTTCCGTATCGATCCACGAGATCGCCGACTGGCATCCGGCGGTGTTGGCGAAGCCGGGGTCATAGCTGCAGAATCCGGACTGATTTAGCCCGCGCATGTCAACTCCCACCGGCCCCCGCGTTCCCGGCACCTGCGGCAGGGCGATGGGCGGTTGTTGTCCAGCAAAAGAAAGCGTTAACGGTGTAGTGCTCATCCTGTTAGTCCCCCAGCAAGCTTATCAGCGACCCGAAGTCATTCTTCAGGCGGAAAGACCAACATAACCAATGTGATGCAGCTTATTCATTGATGTCATCACTATAACCCTGGCAAAGAGGATATTTTGCTGGCCTTCACGGGGAAACAGGCCGTCTTTCCCCAGCCCACCGCCGGATAGCGGCACAAATCGCCAAGGATAAAGGCGATCATCGCTGTCAAAATTTACGTTGAGTAAAGAAAGGATGAAGAGGAGCTACCATGAATTTTGTGCTGTCGATGACCCTTATCTGCATCGCCATCGCCTGGCTGATGATGAGCCTCCTGCCGGTGTAGATGCACCGCTAACCGCCACGCCAGTGGTCTGGATAACCCCTCCTTCAATTGATTTCCGCCGTGGTCTTCGCCTCTGAGGTTTCATAAGAGCCATATAAGAAGTACTGGTTGCATATCAGGCTGTTGCGTTTTCCCGCCGAGGGGTAGGCTAAAGGCCCACTGTTAAGGAGGTGATATGTCTGGACTGATCAATCCACATGCGGCCCCGGAAGAAGCAGCCTATGCGCTGCTGATTGAGCTCGTTCGCGCCCAGCGCGTGCCGCAATATGAAGGCGAAATTTCCGGCCTGCTGGCGATGTACGACGAAGCCGTTAAACACTTTAAAGAGAAAGAGACCGAGCGTTAGGCGTGGACATCGTGGTGCGAGGAAAGCGTGACGCCTGCGGAAGCCGCGCAGGCGTTGGCTGGATAGCGGCTTGGGTCATCAGCTGCCGCGGTAGGTAGAGTATCCGTACTGACTGAGCAGCAGCGGGATATGCAGTTTTTGATTTTGCTTTGTGACATTGAAAATAACCGGAATCACCGGGAAGAACGTATTCATATTTTGGCTTTTAAAATAGTCACCGGTTTTAAACGTCACTTTATACACCCCCGGCTCCATATTCTCCGCCTGCGGATAGAGCGATTTAATCCGCCCATCGGCATCCGTTTTACCGGTGGCGATATGCTGCCAGCTCTCCCCCTGCTGTTTATCCAGCTCAATCTGCACCCCCGGTGAAGGGAGCCCGGTTTGCTGATTAAGAATGTGTACGCTGAGCGTCCCCTCTGGCGCCGCCAGCGCGCTGAAGCTGAGCAGAGAAATTACGGAGGCGATAACTAATTTCATAATCGTGACCTTATTGGGCAAGTGAAAGTGCCCTAACTATAGTCAGCGCGGCGGGGAAAAAAATTAAACTTTTTGTTATCAGTTTGAGTTGATGGGTACTGTCTCCACACACAACACGCTGAACCGGTTTCCTCGTAAGAAGAGGAAGTGTCTTATGAGTAGGTAGCCCCGTGCTCTTAGTAACAGGATACGGTGGCACTAAGTCTATCAGGCAGGGGAAATAGATTTGCTGGGTTCAAATATCACAAGGTAAAAAGATACGCCGTGGCCTCTGCCGCCTCTACCAGAACAGTGCTTACTGCAAATGGGCTGCAGTATTCGAAATAATCATTTAATATTATTTAAACTACTATTCCAGCGTAAGTAATCACCTGGTTCAGATATTGATCGTTATCATTGATTCTCTTGTCGCCACGCCTTAACCATCTCCTTTGTTACCTCTTTCTTGTAGCAAATAGGTGAGTACCCACCAGCTTTGCTCCAGGCACTGCGGCCACCGCACGAGCTGCCGTTCCGGGCGGTATTGAAGGGACAGGCACAAGTACCGGGGTAGGATGCGACAGAGTCATCAATAATCCTTTGACTGACCTGATCATCGCTTAAGGAATTCGATTTGGCGATGGAAATATCTGATGCAAAGACGCACACAACAGCGAATACGGAGATGGCGACGAATTTGATGTTCATTCGGATCTTTCCAGGCAGTGGATGAACATCGAGGGTATGCTTTCAAATAGTGTTCAATATTGATCTATAACAACTGTACTTCACGCCAGCTTAAAATGCGATATTTAACCCAGTCAGACAGAACCTAAAGCTATAATGACTATTAGCCTGTTACCGGCAACATATTTTCACATTCCTGCAGAGCGCTTATTCTGCACTCAGCTATAACCAGCATTAACCATTCTGTTCGATATTACAGAGCAGTAATGCTGTACTCTGACTGGCCATCGTCCGACAGATACTACAAGACATTAGAATCATCGAAATGGTCCGTCGATATGCTCACCTGGCACCTAACCATTTAACTGAGCACGCACGTCAAATTGACTCAATTTTTGCAAATTTTTGCAGAAGATGTCCCAAATATGTCCCACAAGGAAAAATCAGCGACTGGAGGAAGTTGATAAGTGATTGATTATTAAATGGCACGCCCTACAGGATTCGAACCTGTGACCTACGGCTTAGAAGGCCGTTGCTCTATCCAGCTGAGCTAAGGGCGCCCTGAGAAGCGAGTGCTTCGCGGAGTGAAACGCGTGGAATTATACGGTCCACGTCGGTTGAGTCAATCCATTTTGCCAGGAAACTGCGGGGCTTATACGACGCTGGCGAAATATCCTCCACCAACTGTACAAGAAGCATACCGCCGGGCCTAATGCGCGCGTAAATCGACTCAGAGGCCAGGCGCAACGCACCAATAACCATGTAATAACCATGGTCATAACAGGCTAAATTAGCCTCAGACAGGATAAAACAGCAAACGAGGACTGACAGCGAGGCCCGCTTCTGACAAAATATCCTCATCCCCCTTTCGTAAAGATACAGATGGAATCCTCTCTCTGATGGCAGCAAAAATTATTGACGGTAAAACGATTGCGCAGCAGGTACGCTCTGAGGTTGCGGAAAAAGTGAAGGCTCGCGTTGCGGCCGGAAAACGCGCCCCTGGGCTGGCCGTCGTGCTGGTCGGCAGCAACCCGGCCTCGCAGATTTATGTCGGCAGCAAGCGCAAAGCATGTGAAGAAGTGGGCTTCGTCTCCCGCTCTTACGATCTCCCGGAAACCACCAGCGAAGCCGAGCTGCTGGAGCTTATCGACACTCTGAATGCCGATAAGACCATCGACGGTATTCTGGTTCAGCTGCCCCTGCCGGCAGGGATCGATAACGTCAAAGTTCTCGAGCGCATCGCGCCGGATAAAGACGTCGACGGCTTCCATCCTTACAACGTTGGCCGCCTGTGCCAGCGCGCGCCGCGCCTGCGTCCGTGCACTCCGCGCGGTATCGTGACCTTGCTGGAACGCTACAATATCGACACCTACGGCCTCAATGCGGTGGTCATTGGCGCCTCCAATATCGTCGGTCGCCCGATGAGCATGGAGCTGCTGCTGGCCGGCTGCACCACCACCGTCACCCACCGCTTTACAAAAAACCTGCGCCATCATGTCGAAAACGCCGACCTGCTGATCGTCGCGGTGGGCAAACCGGGCTTTATTCCTGGCGAGTGGATTAAAGAAGGGGCGATTGTGGTCGATGTCGGCATCAACCGTCTGGAAAGCGGCAAAGTGGTCGGCGACGTGGTGTATGAAGATGCCGCCGAACGCGCGTCCTACATCACCCCGGTTCCCGGCGGCGTTGGCCCGATGACCGTCGCTACCCTGATTCAGAACACGCTGCAGGCGTGCGAAGAGTATCACGACGTTGAGGAGGCCTGAGATGGCGACATTTTCCTTAGGTAAACACCCGCACGTTGAGCTGTGCGATCTGCTGAAGCTGGAAGGCTGGAGCGAAAGCGGCGCCCAGGCGAAGATCGCCATCGCCGACGGGCTGGTAAAAGTCGACGGCGCGGTGGAAACCCGCAAACGCTGCAAAATCGTCGCTGGTCAGACGGTGAGCTTTGAAGGCCAGAGCGTGACCGTCACGGCCTGACAACGAAAATAAAAACGCCCGCTTTTGCGGGCGTTTTTTTATGGCTTACTTCCGGCGCCAGGTGGTGCCCTGCGGGCCATCTTCCAGCACAATGCCCATCTCGTTGAGACGGTCGCGCGCCGCATCCGCCGCCGCCCAGTCTTTCGCTTTGCGTGCGTCCAGACGCTGCTGGATGAGCGATTCGATCTCCGCCACTTCCGCGTCGTCAACCTGCGCGCCGCTCTGCAGGAACGCCTCCGGCTCCTGCTCCAGCAGACCCAGCACCGCAGCAAGCTTACGCAGGTGGGCCGCCATGGCGTTCGCCGCGGCCGCGTCCTCGGTTTTCAGGCGGTTTACTTCACGCGCCATATCGAACAGCACCGAATAGGCTTCCGGGGTGTTGAAGTCGTCGTCCATCGCCTCGATAAAGCGTGCTTCGAAGGCTTCGCCCCCCGCCGCGTCGACGGATTTGTCCGTCCCGCGCAGCGCGGTGTACAGACGCTCCAGCGCCGAACGCGCCTGCTTGAGGTTCTCTTCGCTGTAGTTCAGCTGGCTGCGATAGTGGCCGGACATCAGGAAGTAGCGAATCGTCTCCGCATCGTAATACTTCAGCACGTCGCGGACGGTAAAGAAATTACCCAGCGATTTCGACATCTTCTCGCGGTCAACCATCACCATGCCGGAGTGCATCCAGTAGTTGACGTATTCGCCGTCGTGGGCGCAGGTGGACTGGGCGATTTCGTTTTCATGGTGCGGGAACATCAGATCCGAACCGCCGCCGTGAATATCGAAGTGGTTGCCAAGCTGCTTGCAGTTCATCGCCGAGCACTCGATATGCCAGCCCGGACGGCCCGCGCCCCACGGCGACGGCCAGCTCGGCTCGCCCTCTTTCGACATTTTCCACAGGACGAAGTCCATCGGGTTACGCTTGACGTCAACCACGTCGACGCGCGCCCCCGCCTGCAGTTGATCGAGATCCTGGCGTGACAGCAAACCGTAGTTCGGGTCCGTCGGCACGTCGAACATCACGTCGCCGTTATCTGCCACGTAAGCATGGCCTTTGGCGATCAGCTGCTCGGTGATCTCAATGATCTCCGCAATATGGTGCGTTGCGCGCGGCTCGCTGTCGGGACGCAGAATATTCAGCGCGTCAAAATCTTTGTGCATTTCGGCAATCATGCGATCGACCAGCGCGACAAAGCTTTCGCCGTTTTCATTAGCGCGCTTAATGATTTTGTCGTCGATATCGGTGATATTGCGCACGTACTTCAGCTTATAGCCAAGAAAACGCAGATAGCGCGCCACGACGTCAAAGGAGACGAAGGTACGTCCATGGCCGATATGACAGAGATCGTAAACGGTAATACCACACACGTACATGCCGACTTCCCCGGCATGGATAGGTTTAAATTCCTCTTTCTGGCGCGTCAGTGTATTAAAAATTTTTAACATCGAAGATTCCGTGTAGACGTGTGTGGGTAATGAAGTCTCTATAATACCCATAATTCAGACCGGACGCAGCACACATTGCAAGGTGCATCGACCCCCGCGGTTATGCTATAACACCCCCCTATATCTCACCCGACACCGGGTGCTGGCACCACACTCATCGGAACAGGATGCAAAAATGGTTACTTTCCACACCAATCATGGCGATATCGTAATCAAAACGTTTGACGACAAAGCGCCGGAAACAGTTAAAAACTTCCTGGACTACTGCCGCGAAGGTTTCTACGACAACACCATTTTCCACCGTGTTATCAACGGCTTCATGATTCAGGGCGGCGGTTTTGAACCTGGCATGAAACAAAAAGCGACCAAATCTCCGATTCAGAACGAAGCGAACAACGGTCTGAAAAACACCCGCGGCACGCTGGCGATGGCCCGTACTCAGGCGCCGCACTCTGCCACCGCGCAGTTCTTCATCAACGTGGTTGACAACGACTTCCTGAACTTCTCCGGCGAAAGCCTGCAGGGTTGGGGCTACTGCGTCTTCGCGGAAGTGGTTGAAGGCATGGACGTGGTTGACAAAATCAAAGCGGTTGCCACCGGCCGCAGCGGCATGCACCAGGATGTGCCGAAAGATGATGTGATCATCAAAAGCGTCACCGTCAGCGAGTAATTCGTGGCGACACTTTTTATTGCAGATTTGCACCTGCAAACAGAAGAACCGGCGATCACCGCCGGTTTTCTGCGTTTTTTACAGGGCGAAGCCCGCCAGGCAGACGCTCTGTATATCCTTGGCGATCTGTTTGAGGCATGGATCGGCGATGACGATCCTAACCCGCTGCACCAACAAATTGCCTCGGCAATCAAAGCCGTCGTCGACGCCGGCGTGCCGTGCTACTTCATCCATGGCAACCGCGATTTTCTCGTCGGCCAGCGCTTTGCCCGCCAGAGCGGGATGATCCTGCTCGCCGAAGAAGAGCGACTGGACCTCTATGGCCGTGAAGTCTTGATCATGCATGGCGACACGCTGTGCACCGATGACCAAGGCTATCTGGCGTTTCGCGCCAAAGTCCACACCCCGTGGATCCAGCGTTTGTTCCTGGCCCTGCCGCTGTTTATTCGCCGTCGCATCGCCGCCCGCATGCGCGCCGACAGCAAAGCCGCCAACAGCAGTAAATCAATGGAAATTATGGATGTAAATCCACAGGCGGTAGTTGACGCGATGGAGCGGCATCACGTGCAGTGGCTGATCCACGGCCATACCCATCGCCCGGCGGTTCATGAACTGCAGGCCAACGGCCAACCCGCATGGCGTGTGGTACTTGGCGCCTGGCACAGCGAAGGTTCGATGGTCAAGGTGACGCCGGACGACGTCGAACTAATCCACTTTCCGTTCTAATTCCTGCGCGAGTACAATTCCGAAAGCGCCTTTTGCCCGGGCGAAGGTGCGCGCTTCCCCCCGCCCTGCATGCTAGTCTTCCACAACGTCACTCTCAAGGAACGAGCATGAGCAGGAAAAAGTGGAGTCAGCCGCTGATGTGGGGAATGATCATCGCGATCCTCAACCCGTTAGGGGTAAGTTATATCGCCTTAATCGGCGTCGTTATCGGCAACACGCTGACGTTTGTCTGGTGTGCGATGCTGGCGTGGGCTATCTATTTTTATGCCATTTATTTGCTCTGCACCCGCCCTCACGATAGCCGGCTGGTACAAATCTATTTACTGCTTATGGGCACCCTGATGCTCCCGTGGGGGTTAGTGCTGCTTATCACCTGTATCATGAGGGAGATAAAGGTCAATCAGGCACCCACGCCATCACCTCCAGGCGAGACAAAAGACGGCTAACCATGCGCACGCAACCGTTTTCCTTGCTGGCAGTTCATGCTATTCTCTGTGGCCTCTAAAGCAGTGTGAAACACACCCACAGGAGTTTTAAGACGCATGTCTTCCCGCAATAATTCGGCGCGTATCGCCATCGTGATGGGGTCCAAAAGCGACTGGGCTACCATGCAATTTACCGCAGAAATCCTTGATGCCCTGAACGTTCCGTACCATGTCGAAGTGGTCTCCGCCCACCGCACGCCCGATAAGCTGTTCAGCTTTGCTGAAAGCGCCGAAAGCCACGGTTATCAGGTGATTATTGCAGGAGCAGGCGGCGCGGCGCATCTGCCGGGCATGATTGCGGCGAAAACCCTGGTGCCGGTGCTCGGCGTACCGGTTCAGAGCGCAGCCTTAAGCGGTGTCGACAGCCTCTACTCCATTGTGCAGATGCCGCGCGGCATTCCGGTCGGTACCCTGGCCATCGGCAAAGCTGGCGCTGCGAACGCCGGCCTGCTCGCCGCGCAGATCCTTGCCCAGCATGATACAGTACTGCACCAGCGCCTGAGCGCCTGGCGTCAGGCGCAAACCGATGAAGTGCTGGATAATCCGGATCCGCGGGGTGCGGCATGAAACAGGTATGCGTGCTCGGTAACGGCCAGTTAGGCCGTATGCTGCGCCAGGCCGGCGAGCCGCTGGGCATCGCCGTCTGGCCGGTGGGGCTGGAAGCCGACCCGGAAGCGGTGCCGTTCCAGCAGAGCGTCATCACGGCAGAAATTGAACGCTGGCCGGAAACCGCCCTCACCCGCGAGCTGGCCCGCCACCCGGCGTTCGTCAACCGCGATGTCTTCCCGATTATCGCCGACCGCCTGACGCAAAAGCAGCTGTTTGACAAGCTTGGCCTCGCCACCGCCCCGTGGCAGCTGCTGGCGGATAAAAGCGAGTGGCCGGCGGTGTTTGCTCGCCTTGGCGAACTGGCGATCGTTAAGCGTCGCGTTGGCGGTTACGACGGCCGCGGCCAGTGGCGTCTGCGGGAAAACGAGATCGATCAGCTACCGGCCGATAACTACGGCGAGTGCATCGTCGAGCAGGGGATTAACTTCTCCGGCGAGGTATCGCTGGTGGGCGCCCGCGCTCATGACGGTAGCACCGTCTTCTACCCGCTGACCCGTAACCTGCATCAGGACGGTATTCTGCGCGCCAGCGTCGCCTTCCCGCAGGCCAACGCTCGCCAGCAGGAACAGGCGGAAAGCATGCTGACGGCGATCATGAACGAGCTGAACTATGTCGGCGTGATGGCGATGGAGTGCTTCGTTACCGCCGAGGGGCTGCTGATTAACGAGCTGGCGCCGCGGGTGCACAACAGCGGCCACTGGACGCAGAACGGGGCGTCTATCAGCCAGTTCGAGCTGCATCTGCGGGCGATTACCGGCCTGCCGCTGCCGCCACCGGTGGTCAACAACCCGTCGGTGATGATCAACCTGATCGGCACCGATCTTAACTACGACTGGCTGAAGCTGCCGCTGGTGCACCTGCACTGGTATGACAAAGAGGTGCGCCCGGGTCGTAAAGTCGGCCACCTGAACCTCACCGACAGCGATACCGATCGCCTGAGCGCGACGCTGGAAGCGATCAAGCCGCTGCTGCCGCCGGAGTACACCAGCGGCCTGGTCTGGGCGCAATCGCAGCTCAGCTAAGCCCTTCGTGCCGGGGATTTGATCTATCCCCTTCCCCGGCACACCTTGAGGCGCGTACAATCCCCCCCTTGCTGTAAAGCTCATTTCTGTTTTGACTTCAGAGGATACCCCATGACCAATGGGACGGATTATCGCGCCATTCTCGCCAGCGATACGCCACTGATTGACGTACGCGCCCCGGTGGAGTTTAGCCAAAGCGCGATGCCGGCGGCGATCAACCTGCCGCTGATGAATGATGAAGAACGCGCCGCGGTCGGCACCTGCTACAAGCGCCAGGGGCCGGAAGCGGCGCTGGCGCTCGGCCATAAACTGGTCCAGGGTGACCTGCGCGCCAGCCGTACTCAGGCGTGGCTGGAAGCGTGCGCCCGTTACCCGCACGGTTACCTGTGCTGCGCCCGCGGCGGCCAGCGCTCGCATATCGTCCAGCAGTGGCTGAAAGAAGCTGGCGTGGATTACCCCCTGATCGTCGGCGGCTATAAGGCGCTACGCCAGGCGGCGATCCAGGCCACCGACGACCTGGTGCAGCGGCCGATCGTGCTGATTGGCGGCTGTACCGGCAACGGCAAAACTCAACTGGTCTGCTCGCACCCGGACGGTATCGACCTGGAAGGGCTTGCTCATCACCGCGGTTCTTCATTCGGTCGAACCCTGCAGGATCAGCATCCGCAGGCCACCTTTGAAAACCACCTGGCGGTCAGCCTGCTTAAAAAAGCCGAACAGCAGACCCGCTGGGTGCTGGAAGATGAAGGCCATATGATCGGCGCCAATCATCTACCGGAGAGCCTGCGCCTCCGCATGGCGCAGTCGCCGCTGGCGGTGGTGGAAGATCCGTTTGACGTTCGCCTCGAACGGCTGCGCGAAGAGTATTTCGATCGCATGTATCGCGACTTTATCGCCGCGTATGGCGAAGAGAAAGGCTGGCAGGCATACGGCGAGTATCTGCATCACGGCCTGTTTGCCATCCGCCGTCGCCTGGGGCTGCAGCGTTTTGCTCAGCTCACTGAACGGCTCGATGAGGCGCTGGTGCAGCAGCAGCGCACCGCCAGCACCGAGGCGCACTTTGCCTGGCTGGTACCGCTGCTGGAAGAATACTACGACCCGATGTATCGCTATCAGTTGGGGAAAAAAGCCGGGAAAATTCTCTTTCGCGGCAGCTGGCAGGAGGTCGCAGCCTGGCTGGCGAAGTAATCGCATGCTCTATTGTCCCGGCTTGCGGCGTAAACGCCTTAGCCGGGCTACCGGTCGGCGCGATTTGTAGCCACGGTAAGCGCGCGCGACCGGGGAGTTGTGACCGCTTAGAAGTCGTAGCGCAGACGGACCAGGTTCATATCGCCAAGGTTGTCGGTGCTGGAGGTAAACACGTGTTCGTAGTCAACGCGGAAACCGTAATCCAGCTGGAAGCTAATCCCCAGACCGTTATCGATACGCTGATAGTTGCGGCCGTTCACATATTCCAGACGGTCGCCCATAAAGTACGGCTGAATAGATTTAACAGCGTATTGATTGATCGGGAATTTATAGCCCGCAAAATATTCAATCCCCCAGGCGTCACCGGCAAAGTAATTATGCACATCGGTTTTCTTGGTGGTGAGGAAGTTCTGATACCAGCCGCCGCCGAAGGAGAAGGTCCAGTTATCCGGGGTCCAGCTCAGCGCGGTACCGACGATATTCTGGTCATAGGTTTTGCTGTCGGCGCTTGACGGGTCGCGCATTTCGGCGCGGGTGTAGTTCCACGCGGTACCCCAGGTCAGATCCTTCATGATGTGGTAGTCCGCGCCAACAGAACCACCGCCTTTACGCTTGTAGCGCAGGCCGTTACCCGGCAGGTATTCGCTGTCTTCGAACAGATAAGATCCGTAAAGATCGACATCACCTACAGTTTTCTTATATTTCAGCATATTACGTGAACGATAGGAGCCATCGTAATCGCCATTAATACCGTTCCCCGGGGCCTGACCGATCATATCGTAGTCCCAGATATCGGTTTTCACCCCCACCACATCATAGTAAATGCTGTTCTGCTGCCCGTAGGTTAACGTACCCCAGGTATCGCTTTTCAGGCCGGTATACAGCATGCGGCGGGTGGTATTGTTCGCGCCTTCCGCGTAGTGGTTATCCCAGTCAAACAGCGCCGGAATGTTCACGCCCAGCTCATAGTAGCTGATCCAGCTAATATCATCGAACAGGTAGTAATCCGCCGCGAAGCGGAAGCGGGTGCCGCCGTCAAAACCGTTACGCTTATAGGAGCCTTTGTCGCCATCGCCGGTCATCATGTTGAACTGCGGCCGGATACTGCCGCCGACGGTAAAGTTAAGCCGGCTTAACGGATCGCCCGCCTGCGGATCTTGTTTCAGCAGCGTAATCTCCGCGTGGGAAGGCAATGACGTTAACGCTAATGCTGCGCCGATCGAGATCGCCAGCGCTTTTATTGTGTGTGCCATAGTTTTTCCTTGATTAATAAGCCACCTTATATTTTCCAGTTGAATATTAACCGCGAATCAGCATAGCGTGTTGTTGGGTTTTTAATGTTTTGTGCTCTTAAAAATCAATGATTTATCAATTTGTGCGTTTAAAATAAAAGCGCCGCCAAAAACGGCGGCGCATCGTCAAAATGCAATATTCTTACTGGCTAAACTGGCGGAATAGCGCTTTCCCTTTTAACAGACGCAGCCCCAGCCCGCCGCCGCACAGGGATAACAACACCGCTCCCGTCAGCGGCAGCAACACCCACAGGCGCCAGTCCGGCGCCCAGGGAAAATCAAAGACTTTCGTCTGCAGCATCGCCAGCGCCACTTCCGCGCCTGTCGCCGCCACCAGGCCGGAAACCAGCCCCAGCAGGGCAAACTCCGCCCACAGCGTAGCGCGCAGCAGCGATTTTCCTGCCCCCAGCGTGCGCCAGACCACCAGCTCCTGATGGCGTTGACGCATACCGACCTGCACCTGCGCCAGCAACAGCAGCACGCCGCAGGCTGTCACCAGGCCTACCATCACCTCCAGCGCCCGGCTGACCTGGGAGAGCACCTGGCCGACCTGACGCAGGATGGCGCCGATATCCAGCAGACTGACGGTGGGAAACTCGCGGTTCAGCTGGGTCAACATCGCGGGACCGTTATCCCAGCGGAAGCTGGTGAGCCAGCTCTGCGGCTGCCCGTCCAGCGCCCCGGCGGGGAAAATAAAGAAGAAGTTTGGCCGCAGGCTCTCCCAGTCTACTTTGCGCACGCTGCTGACCTTCGCGCTGAACTCCTGGGTATCGCCGGTAAAGGTCACTGTATCGCCGATCTTTATCCCCAGCCGCTGCGCCAGCCCCTCCTCAATCGATACCTCGCCCGGCTTCGGCGGCCAGCCGCCGGCCACCAGCGGATTATGATCCGGACGCTGTTCGCTCCAGGTGAGATTAAGCTCGCGATTCAGCGCTTCGTCTTTGTTCCCGTCCGTGGACTGACCGTTGATCTGCGTCAGACGGGCCCGGACGATCGGATAGAATTCCGCCGCCCGCGTCTGGTGTTCGGCGAGGAAGGTCTTCACCGGCACTATCTGCTCAGGGGCGATATTGATCAGAAAGTAGTTCGGGCTCTGCGGGGGCAACTGCTGCTGCCAGCGGTCAAGCAGATCGCCGCGCAGCACCAACAGGAGCGCCAGCAGCATAAACGACAGGGAAAACGCCGCCAGCTGGCTGAGGGTCGACCACGGCTGGCGCAGCAGGCGGTTCACCGCCAGACGCAGCGGCAAGGCTTTGAGCGTCAGGCGTTTGAGCAGCCACAGCAATCCCCAGCCCACCAGGCCGCACAGCAGCGCCAGCACTACCGCCCCGGCCAGCACCGACCACAGCAGCGGGCTGCCGCCCAGCAGCCAGGCCAACAGGCCCACCACCACGACGCTAACCGCCGGGATCCAGATTTTCAACGGCCAGACGTTAGCCACCACATCCTGACGCAGCACTCGCAGCGGCAGGGTCGCCAGCAGCAGTCGATAGGGTCGCAGGCCCACCAGCAGGGAAATGACGCCTGTCGCCCCGATAGCCCACAGCCACGGCCAACCGCTGGCAGCGGGTAACGCGGCGGGCAGCACCGGTTTGAGCACCAGCAGCAGCAGACGCTCCAGCGCCAGGCCCGCCACCCCGCCAGTTATCACCGACAGCGTCAACTGCAGCAGCCATTGGCCGACGATAAGCTTGCGCAGCTGCGACCGTCCGGCGCCCAGCGTCTTGAGTATGGCGACCAGATCATAGCGGCTGCGGCAGTAGTGGCTCATCGCTACCGCCACTGCGGCGACGGCCAGCAGCAGCGTCAACAGCGCGGATAACAACAGGAATTGCTGCGAGCGTTCGAGGGATTTGCCCAGCGCGCTGTCGTCCTGGTCAAGGCCAATCCAGCGATGCTCCGGGCCGAGCTTCGGCAGCAGCCACTGCTCATAATTGGCCAGCTGTTCAGCGTCGCCGGCGAACTTATAGCGCCATGCGACGCGACTGCCGGGCTGCACGGCCCCGGTTTTTGCCACGTCGGCCATATTCATCATCAGTCGCGGCGCCATCTGGAAGGGGTTAAACCCTGCATCCGGCTCCTGAATCACCTCCCCGGCAATGCGCAGCGTGGCATCGCCAACGTCAATCGTATCGCCGGTTTTCAGGTTCAGGAGCGCCATCAGCCTTGGCGCCAGCAGCACGCTCCCCGCCTGCGGCTTCAGCCCCGGCGGCTGCGTCTCGAGGGTGCCATACAGCGGATAGCGGTCGTCCACCGCCTTAACGTCCGCCAGCTGCGGCGTATCCCCGGCGAACGTCATGGTGGCAAAGCTCAGCTGCTCGCCGACGGTCAGCCCTGACTTCCGCGCCTGTGCGATCCACTCGGCGGGTACCTCGCGCGAACTGCGCAGCGTACGGTCGCCGGCCATAAACTCACGGCTTTGCTGGCTAAGGCCTTTCTCCATCCGATCGCTTATCGACCCCAGGGCCAGCACGCAGGCCACGGCGAGGCTTAACGCCAGCCAGACGATCAGCAGCGACGGCGAGCGCCATTCGCGCCAGAACCAGCGGGCGATCATGCTTCCTCCCGCAGCTGGCCATCCACCAGGCGCAGACGGCGATCGCAGCGCGCCGCCAGCAGCGGATCGTGAGTGACGAGGATCAGGGTGGTGCCGTGTTCGCGATTAAGCGAGAACAGCAGATCGGCAATTTTGTCCCCGGTCTGGCGATCGAGGTTGCCGGTGGGCTCATCGGCGAACAGAATGGCCGGGCGCCCGTTAAAGGCCCGGGCCAGCGCCACCCGCTGCTGTTCGCCGCCGGAGAGCTGCGCCGGCAGGTGGTGCAGGCGTCTGCCAAGTCCCAGCTGCTCAAGCAGCGCGCGGGCATCGCCCCGGCTCTGGCTATCGCTGGCGCCGCGCAACAGCGCCGGCAGCTCGACGTTCTCCAGGGCGTTGAGCGTCGGGATCAGCATAAACGACTGAAAAACAAAACCAACGTGCTGCGCCCGCAGCGCCGCCCGCGCCTCTTCATCCATCCGGTGCAGCGGTTTGCCCAGCATCGATACTTCCCCGCTGCTGCCATCGTCGAGGCCGGCGAGGATCGCCAGCAGGGTCGATTTACCGGAACCCGACTCGCCGATCAGGGCGATGGTCTGCCGCGGTTTGACAACCAGCTCAACTCCGGTAAGGATGGAGAGCTGATGCTCCCCCTGACCGACGGACTTCTTAAGATGATGAACTTCAAGTATGTTTTCCGCTGGCATGTGCCTTTCCTGTTGTTGTTCCTGTTTACCTGCCGCGCGATGGCGGCGGACACGCTGCTGATCCTCGGCGACAGCCTGAGCGCTGGCTATCGGATGGCGGCCAACGCCGCCTGGCCTGCGCTGCTCAATGAGCAGTGGCAGGCGAAAACGCCGGTGGTGAACGCCAGCATCAGCGGCGATACCTCGCAGCAGGGGTTGGCTCGCCTGCCAGCGCTGCTTAAGCAGCACCAGCCGCGCTGGGTGCTGGTTGAGCTCGGCGGCAATGACGGACTGCGCGGTTTTCCGCCGCAGCAGACCGAGCAGACGCTGCGCACCATTATTAAAGATATCAAAGCGGCCAACGCCGAGCCGCTGCTGATGCAAATTCACCTGCCGGCGAACTATGGCCGCCGCTATAATGAAGCCTTCGGCGCGATTTACCCGGCCCTGGCCAAAGAGTTCGCTATTCCTCTCCTGCCCTTTTTTATGGAGGAGGTCTATCTCAAGCCGCAATGGATGCAGGACGACGGCATTCATCCAAATCGCGACGCGCAGCCGTTTATCGCCGACTGGATGGCGAAGCGGCTGGCTCCCTTAGTTAATCATGACTCCTGAACGCCAGGGGTCGCTGACAGGTAAAGTTATGCAAAAAACGGTTTTAGTGACAGGCTGTTCCAGCGGAATTGGTCTGGAAAGCGCGCTGGATTTAACCCGCCAGGGCTTTCGCGTGCTGGCGGCCTGCCGCAAAGCAGAGGATATCGCGCGGATGCAGGATCTGGGGCTAACCGGTATTTTGCTCGATCTGGATGACCCGCAGAGCGTGGAGCGCGCGGCAGCGGAGGTGATTGCGCTGACCGATAATCGTCTCTACGGCCTGTTCAATAACGCCGGGTATGGCGTCTATGGCCCGCTGAACACCATCAGCCGCCAGCAGATGGAACAGCAATTTTCCGCTAACTTTTTCGGCGCGCATCAGCTCACCATGCTGCTACTGCCGGCGATGACGCCGCACGGCGAAGGGCGCATCGTGATGACCTCCTCGGTGATGGGGCTTATCGCCAGTCCCGGCCGCGGAGCCTATGCCGCCAGTAAATATGCCCTCGAGGCGTGGTCCGACGCGCTGCGCATGGAGCTGCGCCACAGCGGTATTCAGGTCAGCCTGATTGAACCGGGCCCGATCCGCACCCGCTTTACCGATAACGTCAACCAGACGCAAAGCGATAAGCCCGTAGAAAATCCGGGTATCGCCGCCCGCTTTACCCTCGGGCCGGAGGCGGTGGTGGAAAAAGTGCGCCATGCTTTTACCAGCGATAAACCAAAGCTGCGCTATCCGGTCACCCTGGTCACCCACGCGGTGGCGCTGCTTAAGCGCCTGCTGCCTGCCCGCGCGATGGACAAAATTATCCACGGCTGAGTTGAAGCGCGGAATGCCGCCCCCATGTAAAACAGAAATCGACTAACGAGAAATGCCCATGTCCGAACAGAATGTTGTCAACATTAGCGAAGCGAACCTGCAGCAGACGCTACAGCAGTCCATGAACGTTCCGGTGCTGTTTTATTTCTGGTCTGCCCGCAGCCAGCACTGCGAACAGCTGACCCCGGTGCTCGAGCGCCTGGCAGCCCAATACAACGGCCAGTTCACGCTGGCGAAGGTCGATTGCGACGCCGAGCAGATGCTCGCTTCACAGTTTGGTCTGCGCGCCATCCCTACGGTTTATCTGTTCCAGAACGGCCAGCCAGTGGATGGTTTTGAAGGCCCGCAGCCGGAAGAAGCGATCCGCGCCCTGCTGGATAAAGTACTGCCCCGTGAAGAGGAGCTGAAAGCTCAGCAGGCGCTGGCCCTGATGCAGGAAGAAAAATACGCCGATGCCCTGCCGCTGCTGAAGGAAGCCTGGCAGCTGTCGAATCAGGAAAGCCAGATTGGCCTGCTGCTGGCGGAAACGCTGATTGCTCTGCACCGTTCCGATGAAGCGGAAAGCGTGCTGAAAACCATTCCTCTGCAGGATCAGGATACCCACTATCAGGGTCTGGTGGCGCAGATTGAGCTGCTCAAACAGGCCGCCGACACCCCGGAAATCCAGCAGCTGCAGCAGCAGGTGGAACAGAATCCGGAGGATGCGCAGTTGGCCTCCCAGCTGGCGCTGCAGCTGCATCAGGTCGGGCGTAATGAAGAAGCGCTGGCCCTGCTGTTCAGCCATCTGCAGAAAGATTTAGGCGCCGGCGATGGCCAGGCGCGCAAGATGCTGCAGGAGATCCTCGCCGCCCTCGGTACCGGCGATGCGCTGGCCGCCAAATATCGTCGTCAGCTCTATTCGCTGCTGTACTAATCCGTTGCCTTCCCCGGATAGCGCTGCGCTTATCCGGGCTACGCGAACTATGCGGAACGTAGCCTAAGTAGCCCGGGTAAGGCGTGAACGCCGCAACCCGGGATCGTTCACGGGCGCTTTTTCAGCTGCGTCACAACCAGCTGATGGCGGGCGTTGAAGAACTTCCGGTAGGTCAGATAGCCGGCGATAATCGTCGACAGGCTGGCGGTCGACAGCAGCATAAAGGTCACCATGATCTGGTACTTAATCGCCTTCACCGGGTCAATACCGGCAAAAATCAGCCCCGACATCATCCCAGGCAAGCTCACCAGACCGACCGTTTTCGCCGAATCGACGGTGGGAATCAATGACGCGCGAATGCTCTCGCGAATCAGCCGCGCTGAGGCCATCTTCGGCGTCGCGCCGAGGCTCAGTTTCTCCTGAATCTGCTGCTGCTCGCTGCTGAAGCGCTGGCCCATATTGTTGTAGCACAGCCCCACCGCCACCATGGCGTTCCCGGCCACCATCCCGGCAATCGGGATCACCTGCATCGGCACGAAGGCGATCGAGCCAGAAAACACCAGTACCGCCAGCGTTAGTCCAGCGCCAGTAGTGATGGCGATAAACGACGAGATAAAAGCTTTGTCGATATATTTACTGCGCTTCTTCGCATTCCACGCCGCGTTAAAGCAGATAAACAGCACCATCAACAGCGTCAGAACCGCATGATTGACGTTAAAGATATATTTCAGCACATAGCCGACGATTATCAGCTGCACGATCGCCCGGCAAATACTCCAGATAATATCTTTTTCCAGCGCCAGCTTTTCCCGATAGCTGACCAGAATAGCGATCAGCACCAGCACCATCGACAGCGCCAGCGATTCGTTCGTAATGTTATGCCCGTTCATGCTGTACCTCCTGCATATTTCCGCCGGCAGGTTGCAGCGTAATCACTTCATCGGCATGCGAAATTTCATTGCGATCGTGGGTGACCCACAGAACAGCGACCTGTTTTTCCGTTGCGTAGCCATGAATAATTTCATTCACATTCTGTTTATTACTTTCATCCAGCGCGCTGGTAATTTCGTCCAGCAGCAGCACGCGCGGCAGAAATTGTAGATTGCGGATCAGCGATACGCGCTGCTTTTCCCCGCCGGAGAGTTCGTTAATGGATTTTTCCAGCATATTTTCGTCAAGGCCAAAGCGCTGCAGGTCGGCCAGCAGCGCCTGCGGATCCGGTTGTTTATTGCGGATCTGCCACGGAAAAATCAGATTATCGTAAACCGAATCACCGAACAGGGCCGGCGTCTGCGCGCAGTAAGAGACCTGTTGGCGATACCTTTCCGGCGACAGCGTCGCGACATCCGCATCGTCGAAGAACAGGCGCCCGGAGGTTGGGCTGAGCAGCGAGGCGATAATCTTCAGCAAGGTACTTTTCCCGCAGCCGGAAGGGCCGGTAATCAACTTGAATTCTCCGGCGCGAAGCTGAAAATTGATATTGTGTAAAATAACGGCGTCGTCGGTCTTAAACCCCACACCGTCGAGACGCAAAAGCGCGTTATTTTCCTTCATGAGTCTTCCTGATTATTTTCTGAAACACCGCTAGTTTACCGCACTTTCCTTTCTCCAGGATGAGGAGAAAGATATACTCAGTTTAAACATGCGCTATTTCCTTGTAGCGCCCCGCCAGGCAACAAGACAGGAGGTTTTTGATGCTGATTTTTATTCCTATCCTTATTTTCGTCGCGCTGGTTATTGTGGCCGCGGCGGTGAAAATTGTCCCGCAGGGTTACCAGTGGACGGTGGAGCGCTTCGGGCGTTTTACCCAGACGCTGCAGCCGGGATTAAGCTTAGTCGTGCCGTTTATGGACCGTATCGGCCGCAAAGTGAACATGATGGAGCAGGTGCTCGATATCCCCTCGCAGGAGGTTATCTCCCGGGATAACGCCAACGTCACCATCGACGCGGTCTGCTTTATTCAGGTGATCGACGCGCCAAAGGCCGCCTACGAGGTCAGCAATCTTGAGCAGGCGATCGTCAACCTGACGATGACCAACATCCGTACCGTGCTCGGCTCAATGGAGCTGGACGAAATGCTCTCCCAGCGCGACAGCATTAACACCCGCCTGCTGCATATCGTTGACGACGCCACCAACCCGTGGGGGGTGAAAATCACCCGCGTCGAAATTCGCGACGTTCGCCCGCCGGCGGAGCTTATCGCCTCGATGAACGCCCAGATGAAAGCCGAACGTACCAAACGCGCGTACATCCTTGAGGCCGAAGGGGTGCGACAGGCGGAAATTCTGAAAGCGGAAGGGGAAAAGCAGTCGCAGATCCTCAAGGCCGAGGGCGAACGGCAGTCCGCGTTCCTGCAGGCGGAGGCTCGCGAACGGTCCGCCGAAGCGGAAGCCCGCGCCACCCAAATGGTCTCCTCGGCGATCGCCTCGGGCGATATTCAGGCGATCAACTACTTCGTGGCGCAGAAATACACCGATGCGCTGCAGCAGATTGGCGCCGCTAACAACAGCAAAGTGGTATTGATGCCGCTGGATGCCAGCAGCCTGATGGGATCGATCGCCGGGATCAGCGAGCTGATCAAAGAAGGCGCTGGCGATCGGAAAAAATCATGATCGGCATGATCCTCGCACACCCCCATCTGTTCTGGCTAAGCCTCGGCGGGCTGCTGCTGGCGGCCGAGATGCTGGGCGGCAGCGGATACCTGCTGTGGAGCGGCGTCGCCGGCGTGGTGACCGGCGCCCTGACCTGGCTCCTGCCGCTGAGCTGGGAATGGCAAGGCACGCTGTTTGCCGTTCTCACCCTGCTGGTGGCGTGGCTGTGGTCGAAATGGCTGCGCAAGCGCGTCAAAACGCAGCGCCCGGCCGATGCCCAGCTCAACCAGCGCGGGCAGCAACTGGTGGGCCGCCGCCTGACGCTGGATGCCCCGCTGGTGAACGGCCGCGGCCACGTCCGCGTGGGCGACAGCTCCTGGCCGGTGATTGCCGATGAAGACTTCGCGGCGGGCAGCAAGGTTGAAGTGATTGCCGTAGAAGGGATTACGCTACGAATCAGACCCGCCGTCCGTTAAGCCTGCGCCTTGCGATGGCAGCAGCCGGAAAGATTATCGATAATCGGGCACTCCGCGCTGTCGTCGCCGGGGCAGGATTCGGCCAGCGCCAGCAGGTGCGCGCGCATATTTTGCAGCTCGCGGATATGGTTCTCGATATCCGCCACTTTCTCCAGCGTGCGTTTTTTCACATCGGCGCTGTGCCGCGACGGGTCGTTGAACAGGGCCACCAGCTCGCGGCACTCTTCCAGGTTAAACCCCACCTGCCGCGCCTGGCGCAGCAGCGTCAGCTCATCGAGATGCTGCTGACTATAGGTGCGGTAGCCGTTTTCGCTCCGCAACGGCGGCGTCACCAGCCCCTTCTCTTCATAAAAACGAATCGCTTTGCTGGTTAAGCCGGTTTTTTTCGCCACATCGCTGATATTCATTTTTTCTCCTTGACCTTCCCCTTGCTGGAAGGTTTAACCTTCTTAATACTCGATGAAAGAGTGGTTCTGGTCAATCGTTGACCGGAAAATTATTCAGGAGTTATTTATGTCTAACACTATCGACCTGACGCTGGATGGCCTCTCCTGCGGCCACTGCGTCAAACGCGTGAAAGAGAGTCTGGAGCAGCGTCCTGACGTTGAGCAAGCGGAAGTCACCCTCACTGAAGCCCATGTGACGGGCAGCGCCAGCGCGCAAGCGCTGATTGATACCGTTAAACAAGCCGGATACGGCGCGGAGCTCAGCCACCCAAAGGCTAAACCGCTGGCAGAATCATCAATCCCGTCGGAAGCACTGACAGCGGCCACTCCTGAGCTTCCGGCAGCCCATGACGAAGATGACAGTCAACAGCTGCTGATCAACGGCATGAGCTGCGCCAGCTGCGTCTCCCGGGTACAAAACGCGCTTGCCGCGGTGCCGGGCGTCTCACAGGCGCGGGTTAACCTGGCGGAACGCACGGCGCTGGTGATGGGCAGTGCGTCCGCCGCAGAATTAGTGCAGGCGGTGGAGAAAGCCGGCTATGGCGCGGAGGCGATCGAAGACGATCTGCAACGCCGCGAACGCCAGCAGGAAACCGCCCTCGCGACGATGAAACGTTTTCGCTGGCAGGCGATTGTCGCCCTGCTGGTCGGCGTGCCGGTGATGGTCTGGGGCATGATCGGCGATAACATGATGGTCAGTGACGACAACCGTTCGCTGTGGCTGGTTATCGGCCTTGTCACCCTCGCCGTCATGGTCTTCGCCGGCGGCCACTTCTACCGCAGCGCGTGGAAAAGCCTGAAAAACGGCACCGCCACCATGGATACGCTGGTGGCGCTCGGCACCGGCGTCGCCTGGCTGTACTCGATGAGCGTCAACCTGTGGCCGCAGTGGTTCCCGATGGAAGCCCGCCATCTCTATTACGAAGCCAGCGCGATGATTATCGGCCTGATTAACCTCGGCCATATGCTGGAGGCCCGAGCGCGTCAGCGCTCCTCGAAAGCGCTGGAAAAACTGCTCGACCTGACGCCGCCTTCGGCGCGGGTCGTCACGCCCGAGGGCGAGAAAGATCTGCCGCTCGCGGAAGTTCAGGCCGGCATGACCCTGCGCCTGACTACCGGCGACCGCGTCCCGGTCGACGGCATGATAAGCCAGGGCGAAGCCTGGTTTGATGAAGCGATGCTCACCGGCGAACCGGTGCCGCAGCAAAAAGGCGATGGCGACGCCATTCACGCCGGGACCGTGGTGCAGGATGGCAGCGTGCTGTTTACCGCCAGCGCCGTCGGCAGCCAGACCACGCTGGCAAGAATTATCCGCATGGTGCGCCAGGCGCAGAGCAGCAAACCGGAGATCGGCCAGCTGGCGGATAAAATCTCCGCCGTATTTGTTCCGGCGGTGGTCGTCATTGCGCTGATCAGCGCTGCGATCTGGTACTTCTTCGGCCCGGCGCCGCAGATCGTCTATACCCTGGTCATTGCCACCACGGTACTGATTATCGCCTGTCCGTGCGCCTTAGGCCTGGCGACGCCGATGTCGATTATCTCCGGCGTTGGCCGGGCGGCGGAGTATGGCGTGCTGGTCCGCGATGCCGATGCGCTGCAGCGCGCCAGTGAACTCGACACCCTGGTGTTCGATAAAACCGGCACCCTGACCGAAGGCAAGCCGCAAGTGGTGGCGGTGAAAACTTTCGCTGGCGTTGATGAGCATACCGCGCTGCGTCTTGCCGCCGCGCTGGAGCAGGGCTCAAGCCATCCGCTGGCGCGAGCGATCCTTGATAAAGCTGCCGACGGCCCATTGCCGGAAGTCAGCGGCTTCCGCACCCTGCGCGGCCTTGGCGTCAGCGGCGAGGCGGAAGGTCATCGTCTGCTGCTCGGTAACCAGGCGCTGCTCAACGAGCAGCATATCAATACCGCCGAGGTGGAAAGCGAGATGACAGCCCAGGCCTCACGCGGCGCCACGCCGGTGCTGCTGGCGGTGGATGGTCAGGCCGCCGCGCTGTTCGCCATCCGCGACCCGCTGCGCGAAGACAGCGTCGACGCCCTGGCGCGTTTGCATCGGCAGGGCTACCGGCTGGTGATGCTTACCGGGGATAACCCCACCACCGCGAAGGCTATCGCCAAAGAAGCCGGCATTGATGAAGTGATCGCCGGCGTGCTGCCGGACGGTAAAGCCGATGCCATTAAGCGTCTGCAGAGCCAGGGGCACAAAGTGGCGATGGTTGGCGATGGGATTAACGACGCCCCGGCGCTGGCCCAGGCGGATGTCGGGATCGCCATGGGCGGCGGCAGCGATGTCGCTATTGAAACCGCGGCGATCACCCTGATGCGCCATAGTCTTCACGGCGTGGCCGATGCGCTGGCGATTTCGAAAGCAACGTTACGCAATATGAAGCAGAACCTGCTGGGCGCGTTTGTCTACAACTCGCTGGGTATCCCGATTGCCGCCGGGATCCTCTGGCCGCTGACCGGCACCCTGCTCAACCCGGTGGTCGCCGGCGCGGCGATGGCGCTGTCGTCGATCACCGTGGTGAGTAACGCCAACCGCCTGCTGCGCTTTAAACCAAAAGAGTAAACGCTGTCAGATGAAACGGGCGCCGACGTTGTTCGGCGCCCGTTTTTTTGCCGGGACAAGAAAAGCCCGCCGGAAGGGTGACGTGTATCACCATATGCGCTAGCATGAAGTCCTCACACTTCGGAGCGCGTATGGGCCTGTTAAACCGGATAAAAATGCTGTGGCGAGCCGCCGTCGGCTCGTCTTATTCCTGGCCTGCGATGGATATCGTCCTGCCCGGCGAACGCTATTTGCACCTCGTCGGCAGTATCCATATGGGCACCCGCGACATGGCGCCGCCGCCGGCGAAGCTTCTGAAAAAAATACGCCAGGCCGATGCGTTAATCGTCGAGGCCGATATCAGCGGCAATGAAACACCGTTTAGCGATCTCCCCACTTACCCACCGCTGGCGGAACGCCTGAGCGATGCGCAGCTGAGCGAGCTAGAGGCGCGAACCGGCGAGCTGGGCCTGTCGGTCGGGCTGTTCGACAGCCAGCCGCTGTGGCAGGTGGCGATGGTCCTGCAGGCCACCCAGGCGCAGAAGCTGGGGCTGCGACCAGATTACGGCATCGATTATCAGTTGCTGATGGCCGCCCGCGAGAGCAACATAGCGGTGATGGAGCTGGAAGGCGCCGACAGCCAAATCGCGCTGCTGCGCGATCTGCCCGACGGGGGGATGGCGCTGCTGGAGGATACGCTGACCCACTGGCGCACCAACGCCCGTTTACTGCAGGTCATGATCGGCTGGTGGCTGGAGCAACCGCCGTCGCGCGGCGCGGTATCGCTGCCGACGACCTTTAGCCAGTCTTTATATGATGTGCTGATGCACCAGCGCAACCTCGCCTGGCGCGAGACGCTGCTGGCCTTGCCGCCGGGGCGCTACGTGGTTGCCGTCGGCGCGCTGCACCTGTATGGCGAAGGGAATCTGCCGGATATGCTGACATAAAAAAATGGCCAATATTGCTATTGGCCCGTCAAAGAGGAATTTCATCATTATTATTATCCCGGGATTTGCATCCCGGATCGTCTGATTGTCGCTCAAAGTGACCATCACTGCCAACACTATTGCGCAAGATGGTACTATTTTTTAGACAACCTGCGGGCGTATTCTGACGTCACGCAAAACCGGTTGGTAAGAAGGATAGCTATGACTCCCGCCGTTAAATTACTCGAAAAAAACAAAATTTCCTTTCAGATCCACAGTTACGATCACGATCCCAATGAGACCAACTTCGGAGATGAAGTGGTGCGCAAGCTCGGCCTCAATGCCGACCAGGTTTACAAGACCTTGCTGGTCGCCGTGAACGGCGATATGAAGCATCTGGCGGTGGCCGTCACTCCGGTCGCCGGGCAGCTGGATTTGAAGAAAGTGGCGAAAGCGCTGGGCGCTAAGAAAGTCGACATGGCCGACCCGATGGTGGCGCAGCGTATCACCGGCTATCTGGTGGGCGGCATCAGTCCGCTGGGGCAGAAGAAGCGCCTGCCGACGGTGATTGACGCCCCGGCGCAGGAATTTGCCACCATCTATATTTCCGGCGGCAAACGCGGGCTGGATATTGAGCTGGCGGCCAGCGATCTGGCGCAGCTTCTCGATGCGAAGTTCGCCGATATCGCCCGCCGCGATTGATAAAACGATCCCGGATAGCGGCGCACGCGCCTTATCCGGGATACCCAACTCCTAGCCCCGGTAAGCGTAGCGCCACCGGGGAAATAGCCAACCTGAAGCCCAGGCTTACTGCCAGCTCACCTCGCCTTTCGGCTCATAGGCGGCGGCATCCAGCGGCGAGTTCTTCTCGATATACTCTTTCAGCACTTCGGCATCGATAAAGCCGGTATTCACATACCCGGTTTTATCGGCGATGTTCGGATAGCCATCGCCGCCGGTGGCGTTAAAGCTCAGCGTCGCCATCCGATAGGTCTTCGCCGGATCCACCGGTTCGCCTTTGATTTTCAGATCGTTCAGCTTACCGTCTTTGGCCACGAAACTGACGTTGGCAAACTGCGGATAAGCGCCGGAATCCGGCTTCATCTGCGCGACGGCGGTCAGGTAATCCACTACCTCCTTGCCGCTCATATCGACATAGGTCAGCACATTGCCGAACGGCTGGACCTTCATCACATCTTTGTAGGTGATATCCCCCGCCTCAATGGAGTCGCGGATCCCGCCGCCGCTCATCACCGCGAAATCCGCGTTGCTGCGCGCCATTTGCGCCGCCAGCAGCAGGTGGCCCATATTGGTCTGCACAAAGCGCACTTTACTGCGGTCGCCCTCCAGATGACCATTCACGCTGCCGATTTTGACCTGCAGCTGCGCCTTGCCTTTGTTCTGGAACGGCGTCAGCAGCGACATCATCTGCGGGTTCTCGGCGATCTGCGGCGTATACAGCACCCGCTCGCTTTGGCCGTTATCGTAAGTCACTTTTTTCTTCAGGTTGACCGGGATCAGCTGATAGTGCACCAGCTTCATCTCGCCGTTGCGGAACTCAAAATCGGCGCGGCCGACGTATTTGCCCCACTCATGCGCCTGGACGATCCAGATGCCGTTCTGACGATCCGGAGCGCACGGGGTGCCTGGCACATAATCGACCTGCTTTTTATTTTCCGCCGCCATGCATACCGGATCCTGCGAATGACCGCCGACGATCATCGCCAGCGATCCCGCAGGTAAACTCCGCGCCATTTCAACGTCGCCCGGCGCGTTAGAGCCGTGGTTGCCATTGTCGTAATGGCCCATATGGGTGGTGGCCAGGATCACGTCCGGCTTTTCATTCTGCTGCAGCTCCTGGATAACCAGCTTCGCTTCTTCCGCCGGTTTGCGGAATTCGATATCGGTGAAATATTCCGGATTGCCAATCTTGGCCGTATCGTCGGTGGTTAAGCCAATCACCGCGATTTTCAGCCCACCGCGCTTAAACAACGCCCAGGGTTTGAACAGCCGTTCGCCGGTGCTTTTCTGATAAATATTGGCCGACAGGAACGGGAACTTAGCCCACTTTTCCTGCTGGCGCAGTACGCTCAGCGGATTATCGAATTCATGGTTACCCACCGCCATCGCGTCGTAGCCGATCAGGTTCATGCCGCGAAAATCGGGCTCTGCATCCTGTAAATCAGACTCCGGTACGCCGGTATTAATATCGCCGCCGGATAACAGCAGGACGCTTCCCCCTTCCGCCGCCACCTCTTTCCGGATGCCATCGACCAGCGTTTTCTGCGCCGCCAGGCCATATTCGCCGTAGTCATTGCGCCAGAAATGGCCGTGGTGATCGTTGGTGTGCAGGATGGTAATTTTATAGGTTTTATCCTGCTCATAGGCCTGTGCCGACAGGCTGCCCAGCGATAAGGCGGCGAATAACGCCAGCGCTACGCTGTGTTTGAAATAATGCATGCTTCACTCCCTGACTTAATCCCAAGTGCCGAAAGTATAGCGAGTTAGTCGCGTTGACAAATATGTTTTCAGAATTGCGACTTCCTTCAAACCTTATCAGCAGGTATGTTAGTCGGATAATAATTCTACCTGCATCCTCTATACGCCTTCGCGTTGTATGGCATTGCGTCAGCCCGTTCGTCATATTTCCCATGCAGTAGCCGGGAAAATCAGGGCAGTCGCCATGGCGGACAAAAGACGAAAGCTATATAAAAAAGTGACGTGAACCTATGGCAATCAATCAGACCGCTCAACCCTTGTCCGGCCCCGCTGCGCCGCCGCAAAAAGCACGCACCTCGTTTGGCATCTTAGGCGCGATCAGCCTGTCCCATTTGCTTAACGATATGATCCAGTCGCTTATTCTCGCTATCTACCCGCTGCTGCAGGCGGAGTTCTCCCTTACCTTCGTGCAGATCGGCATGATCACCCTGACCTTCCAGCTCACCTCATCGCTATTCCAGCCGGTGATTGGCTACATCACCGATAAACGCTCGATGCCGTGGTCGCTGCCGGTGGGCATGTGCTTCACCCTCTGCGGTTTGATTCTCCTCGCGCTGGCCGGTAGCTTCGGCATGGTGCTGCTGGCCGCCGCGCTGGTGGGTACCGGATCCTCGGTTTTCCATCCGGAATCGTCCCGCGTAGCGCGAATGGCCTCCGGCGGCCGTCACGGCCTGGCCCAGTCGCTGTTCCAGGTGGGCGGCAACTTCGGCAGCTCGCTTGGCCCATTGCTGGCGGCGGTGATCATCGCCCCGTACGGCAAAGGCAACGTCGCCTGGTTCGTGCTGGCCGCTCTGTTGGCTATTGTCGTGCTGTCGCAAATCAGCCGCTGGTATGCCGCGCAGCATCGAATGAATAAGGGCAAACCGAAACCGGCCATCGTTAATCCGCTGCCGCGCAAGAAGGTTATTCTGGCGGTAGGCATTCTGCTGATGCTGATTTTCTCGAAATATTTCTATATGGCGAGCATTAGCAGCTATTACACCTTTTATCTGATGCATAAATTCGGCTTAACGGTGCAAAACGCCCAGCTTCATCTGTTTGCCTTCCTGTTCGCAGTGGCTGCCGGGACGGTAATTGGCGGGCCTGTTGGCGATAAAATTGGGCGTAAATATGTGATTTGGGGTTCTATCCTCGGCGTAGCGCCTTTCACCCTTGTTTTACCCTACGCCAGCCTTGAATGGACGGGGATTTTAACGGTGATCATTGGTTTTATCCTCGCCTCGGCCTTTTCCGCTATTCTGGTCTATGCGCAGGAACTGCTGCCGGGACGCATCGGCATGGTTTCTGGCCTGTTTTTCGGCTTCGCCTTTGGCATGGGCGGCCTTGGCGCCGCGGTGTTAGGCCTGCTGGCGGACCATACCAGCATCGATCTGGTTTATAAAATCTGCGCCTTCCTGCCGCTGCTGGGATTCCTGACGATATTCCTTCCTGATAACCGGCAAAAAGCCTGATTAATCGGCGGCCAAAGTGCAACCCTGGCCGCCGTTAACCCTTGTGTCATCAGCCTGTTCCACGATTTCCCCCCGCCATTTTCCCTTCTGTGCCTTTTCATCGGCTAATTGCATTTTTTTGCACAACTCAAGAATTATTCATAAACAAAGTGAACGTTTTTGTCATAAACTATTACCCGGACAGGGTAGCAAAATGGACCGATACACCACTGGAAAGGAGACGGAATGCACCACGCAACACCGCTTATCACCACCATTGTCGGCGGCCTCGTGCTCGCCTTTATTCTCGGCATGATTGCCAATAAGCTACGTATTTCTCCTCTGGTGGGATATCTCTTAGCGGGCGTGCTGGCCGGACCTTTCACCCCTGGCTTTGTTGCTGACACCAAACTGGCTCCGGAACTGGCGGAACTTGGCGTCATTCTGCTGATGTTCGGCGTCGGGCTGCATTTCTCACTTAAAGACCTGATGGCGGTAAAATCGATCGCCATCCCCGGGGCTATCGCCCAGATAGCCGTGGCGACGCTGCTGGGTATGGCGCTCTCCGCCGCCCTCGGCTGGTCGCTGATGACCGGCATCGTCTTTGGCCTGTGCCTCTCCACCGCCAGTACCGTAGTGCTGCTGCGCGCGCTGGAGGAACGACAACTGATTGACAGCCAGCGCGGGCAAATCGCCATCGGCTGGCTGATTGTGGAAGACCTGGTGATGGTCCTGACGCTGGTCCTACTGCCGGCGATTGCCGGTATGGCGGAGAAAGGCAACGTCGGCTTCGCGTCCCTGGCCCTCGACCTCGGGATCACCATTGGCAAAGTGGTGGCCTTTATCGCCATTATGATGCTGGTCGGCCGCCGGCTGGTGCCGTGGATCATGTCGCGCAGCGCCGCCACCGGCTCACGCGAGCTGTTCACTCTGTCGGTGCTGGCCCTGGCGCTGGGCATCGCCTTCGGCGCCGTGGAGCTGTTTGATGTCTCTTTTGCCCTCGGCGCCTTCTTTGCCGGCATGGTGCTTAACGAATCCGAGCTCAGCCACCGCGCCGCCCATGACACCCTGCCGCTGCGCGACGCCTTCGCGGTGCTGTTCTTCGTCTCCGTCGGCATGCTGTTTGACCCGATGGTGCTGGTCCAGCAGCCGCTGGCGGTGCTGGCGACGCTGGCGATTATTATCTTTGGTAAATCCGCAGCCGCCTTTTTCCTTGTGCGGATGTTTGGTCACTCGCCGCGCACCGCGCTGACCATCGCCGCCAGCCTGGCGCAGATTGGCGAGTTTGCCTTTATTCTCGCCGGCCTGGGAATGGCGCTTAACCTGCTGCCGCAGGCCGGACAAAATCTGGTGCTGGCCGGGGCGATCATCTCAATTATGCTCAACCCGGTGCTGTTTACCCTGCTGGAAAAATATCTCGATAAAACCGAAACCCTCGACGAGCAGACGCTGGAAGAGGTCCTGGAAGACGAGAAGCAGGTGCCGGTCGATATCTGCAACCACGCGCTGTTGGTCGGCTTCGGCCGCGTCGGCAGCCTGCTGGGCGAGAAGCTGATGGCCCAGGGGATCCCGCTGGTGGTGGTTGAAACCTCGCGCACCCGCGTGGATGAGCTACGCGAGCGCGGGATCAGCGCGGTGCTCGGCAATGCCGCCAATGAAGAGATCATGGAGCTGGCGCATCTCGATTGCGCCCGCTGGCTGCTGCTGACAATCCCTAACGGCTACGAGGCCGGAGAGATTGTCGCTTCCGCACGGGAAAAATGTCCGAATATCGAGATTATCGCCCGCGCCCATTATGATGACGAAGTGGACTACATTATCGATCGCGGAGCCAATCAGGTGGTGATGGGCGAACGGGAAATTGCCCGCGCCATGCTGCGGCTTCTGGAAACGCCACCGGCCGGCGAAGTGGTCACCGGCTGATGTACTGCCCTCTCCCCGCCGGGAGAGGGACGCGCTTACCGATCCCAGTACGCCTCTTCCAGGCTGTCCTCACGCTCCGGCAGGCCGCGGGTTAAACGCGGCGAGTGCTGGTTCAGCACCTGATAGCTCACGCGGTTGGCATATTTACACACCTGCGCCAGCGAGGAGTAGGTCAGCCATTTGCATTTGTGCTTGCTGGAGTTGGGGACGTTATTGCGGTGGTAGTTATTGGCGGTGATGTCATGCAGCAGCGCCGCCAGCGCGCCGTCGCCTGCGCCGTTGGTGTTCATGATCTTCTCGGGGCCGCCCATATAGGGAGCGATATGGGAATATATGCGCAGCGGATTAACGCAATCCTGGTGACGCATCGCGCGGCTGAATTCAAACTGGTTAAACTCCGGTATCGCCCCCGGCAGCAGCGGATGCTGGGTTTTACGCTTCGCCTCTTCTTCAGTGAAGCCCGCCATATACAGGCCCGCCGGGCCGGCGGTGCACAGCACCAGGTCGACCCAGTCCAGCGCCTTATTCGCCGCTGACAGCGGATCGGCAAAGCCGGTCAGCGCTTCCCCTTCCTCTTCGTTCATTGCCAGAATAGAGACATGCTCCTGCAGGAACTCCTGCCACCACGCCGGGTTATCGGCAATCACGTATTTGGTTCCGAGGGTTAACACCACCGGCACATCGTGCTTTTTGGCATACTCAATAGCCTTCATCGTGGCGTCCGGCATCGGCTCGCCCGGCTTGCAGCGGACCAGGTAAGAGGTCAGCACCAGCGCCGAGGCGCCGGCGATCACCGCTTCCGGAATGCTTTCCGGACGCAGCTTGTTCATGTGGCCCGGGCTGATGGCGAAGGTGCGCTCGCCGCTGTCACCGATCAGGGTAAAGCAGCGGCCAATGGCGCCGTCGACGCCCTGCAGATAGTTCAGATCGGTGCGGCTGGAGGTATTGCACAGGTAACGATAGGCATAGCCGCCGATTTCGATATTGCTGCACATCACGCCAAGCAGCACCGAGCGATCGTCCGCCAGCACCGAGTAGTTGTGCATGGTATTGCCGATGGTGCCGCCGGCAAACTGATGGGTAATGAGATTGTTGCGCACCAGCTCCTGGTACAGCGCCTCGGCGACGTCATCTTCAATCACCAGCGAATGGCCCGCGCTCAGGCCGTAGCGCACGATAAACGCCTCATCCACTTTCGCTTCGATATCCACCAGCGTCTGGTCGATACCGACCACCCAGGAGACGCTGGATTCATTCTCCGGCTGAATTTGCTGCAGCAGCGGATCGCGGGCGTTAACGGGAAAATAGTGTTTAGATTTGCGTTTACCGGGAAATTTCATAGTGGCGCTTAAATAACAGGGAACAAGCGGGAAATAGTAGCATATTCCCCGCCCTGCGCGCGATCAGCGATAAGGCGCCGTCAGATTGACCATCATCTCAATATGCGCTGCGTCTGCATTAAGCGCCGGAATATATTCATATTGCTTGCCGCCTGCTTCGAGGAATATTTCCCGGTTCTGGACGGCGATTTCTTCCAGCGTTTCGAGACAGTCGGCGGCAAACCCCGGGCACAGCACCTGAATATGCTTCGTCCCTTTCTCGCCGAGCATCTTTAGCGTTTCATCGGTGTACGGCGTCAGCCAGGGTTCCCGGCCAAAGCGCGACTGGAAAGTCATCATCACCCGCTCCGGCGGCAGCCCCAGCGCGGAAACCAGTTCCCGCGTCGTATCGCGACAGCGCTGAGGATAATCATCGCCCTGGTTGGCATAGCGCTGCGGGATCCCATGATAGGAGAGCAGCAGCAGATCCGGTTCCCCATGGACCGCGAAGGAAGCGCGCACGCTGGCCGCCAGCGCATGGATATAGTCCGGATGTTCGGCATAGTCGCGAATAAACGAGATACCCGGAATGGCGCGCTTTTTCGCCAGAATCCGCGCCAGTTCGTCCCAGACGGCGGCCACCGTCGAGCAGGAATATTGCGGATACAGCGGCAGCACCACGATGTGCTCCACCCCCTGCGCCAGTAAGTCATCCACCGCGCTGGCCAATGACGGTGAACCATAGCTCATGCCCAGCGCCACCGGGGTATCCGGCAGCCTGGCAGCCAGCGCCTGCTGCTGGCGACGACTATACACCATCAGCGGCGATCCCTCTTCCATCCACACGGACTGATAGAGCTTCGCCACGCGCGGGGAGCGAATCGGCAGTATGACGCCGCGCAGCAGCGGCCACCATAGCAGACGAGACGTATCCACCACCCGTTTGTCGCTGAGGAATTGTCGCAGATAGCGCTTCACCGCCCCGGGGGTGGGCGCATCGGGAGTGCCTAAATTGGCCAGCAAGATACCTGTTTTCGTCTGATGCATTACCGCCTCTTAACCATTTGAATCGCAGCCAATTGTAGCTGAAATGGCGCTAAACGGAACCAATCATAGCAAAAGGTAGAAATGAGAGGAGTTCTCATCCTGCCGCAGCAGGATGAGAAAAGGCTTTATCAGCCGAGGATTTTTTCCAGTTCGGCGCGCACGTCAGCTACCGCTTTGGTGCCGTCGACTTTGGCGTATTTGGTGTTGCCCGCCTGCGCTTCTTTGGTGTAGTAGCCGATCAGCGGCGCTGTCATCTGATGGTATTCTACCAGACGCTTACGCACGGTCTCTTCCTGATCGTCTTTACGGGTGGTCAGCTCTTCGCCGGTCACGTCGTCTTTGCCTTCCACCTTCGGCGGATTGAATTTGATGTGGTATACGCGACCGGATGCCGCGTGGACGCGACGGCCAACGATGCGGTCGACGATCAGTTCGTCCGGCACGTCGAATTCCAGCACGTAATCAACGGTAATGCCCGCCTCTTTCATGGCGTCAGCCTGCGGAATGGTCCGCGGGAAGCCGTCCAGCAGGAAGCCGTTACGGCAATCTTCCTGGGCGATACGCTCTTTCACCAGCGCGATGACCAGCTCATCGGTCACCAGCTTGCCTGCGTCCATAATGTCTTTCGCTTGCTTACCGAGCTCAGAGCCGGATTTTACCGCCGCGCGCAGCATATCGCCGGTGGAGATTTGCGGAATACCGTATTTCTCCATGATGAACTGAGCCTGAGTTCCTTTACCCGCGCCCGGAGCGCCAAGCAGAATAATACGCATTACGAAAATCCCCTCAAAAGTCGATTCAATTTTTCAAAAACGCTAAACCATACCACCAGAACGGCGATGGCTCAAGGAAGGCGGTGCGGCTGAAACGGTTAATGGTGAGATATTTTATGCAATCCAATGTGAAATGCCCCGCCTGAGCACATCGCTCAGACGGGGCATTTATCCCGTTCCCGGCGTCGCGTCGCTCGGCCGGGCTACTCGTTCAGGTTCGCGTCAGGAAGCCAGCAGCTGGTTCATACGGCGGATAAACTGGTTCGGATCTTCCAGCGTGCCGCGCTCGGCCAGCAGCGCCTGATCCAGCAGCAGTTCCACCCATTCGCCGAACTGCGCGTCGTCCTGGGTATCGGCCGCGCGTTTCACCAGCTGATGCGCCGGGTTCAGTTCGAAGATGTATTTCACTTCCGGCGCCGCCTGGCCCGCTGCCGCGAACAGCTTCGCCATCTGAGTGCTCATCTCATCGGCATCGGTAGTGACAATCGCCGGGGTGTCGGTCAGACGATGGGTCAGACGCACCTCTTTCACCCGGTCGCCAAGCAGGTTTTTCACCCGCTCAACGAACGGCTCCAGCGCTTTTTCAGCTTCTTTGGTGGACTCGTCCACTTCATCCGCCAGCTTGTCCAGCGACTCGTCGGCTTTAGCGACAGACTGGAACGCTTTGCCGTCGAACTCGGTCAGGTAGCTCATCATCCACTCGTCGATGCGATCGGAGAGCAGCAGAACTTCAATCCCTTTCTTACGCAGCAGTTCGAGGTGCGGGCTGCTCTTCGCCGCCGCATAGCTGTCGGCAGTGATGTAGTAGATCTTCTCCTGGCCTTCTTTCATGCGCGAGACATACTCTTCCAGCGACACGGTCTGCGCGGAGGAGTCGGTATGGGTGGTTGCGAAACGCAGCAGTTTGGCGATCGCTTCCTGGTTGCTCGGATCTTCCGCCGGGCCCTCTTTCAGCACCAGGCCGAACTGTTTCCAGAAGGTTTGGTATTTTTCAGCGTCGTCTTTCGCCAGCTTATCCAGCATCTGCAGCGCGCGTTTGGTCAGCGCGGTGCGCAGGTTGCGGGTCACGCTGCTGTCCTGCAGGATTTCACGGGAGACGTTCAGCGGCAGATCGTTGGAATCGATCAGGCCGCGCACGAAGCGCAGATAGTTCGGCATAAACTGCTCGGCGTCGTCCATGATGAACACACGCTGGACGTACAGCTTCAGGCCGTGTTTATGATCGCGGTTCCACATATCCCACGGCGCCTGCGACGGGATATACAGCAGGCTGGTGTACTCCTGCTTACCTTCCACGCGGTTGTGGCTCCAGGTCAGCGGGTCGCTGTAGTCGTGAGCGATATGCTTATAAAACTCTTTGTATTCGTCGTCGTTAACTTCGGATTTGCTGCGGGTCCACAGGGCCTGCGCCTTGTTGATTTTTTCCCACGAAATCACGGTTTCGCCGTCTTTCTCTTCCCGTTTTTCAATCTCAACCGGCAGCGCGATATGGTCGGAATACTTGCTGATGATAGAGCGCACGCGCCAGTCGTTGAGGAAATCATCTTCGCCTTCGCGCAGATGCAGGGTGATTTCGGTGCCGCGATCGGCTTTGGTGATATCAGCTACGGTATATTCGCCTTCGCCGGCGGATTCCCAGAACACGCCGTTTTCCGGCTTGTCGCCCGCCGCACGGGTACGCACGGTCACTTTGTCCGCCACGATGAAGGCCGAATAGAAGCCGACGCCGAACTGACCGATCAGCTGGCTATCCTTCGCCTGGTCGGAACCCATCGATTCGAGGAACGCTTTGGTGCCGGATTTGGCGATGGTGCCGAGATGGTCGATAACCTCTTCCCGGTTCATTCCGATACCGTTATCGGCGATGGTCAGGGTGCGGTTGTCTTTATCAAACGAAACCCGCACGCGCAGCTCGCCGTCTCCCTCATACAAATCCGGCTGCGACAGCGCGCGGAAACGCAGCTTATCGGCCGCATCAGAGGCGTTGGAAATCAGCTCACGCAGAAAGATTTCTTTGTTGGAATAGAGGGAATGGATCATCAGGTGCAGAAGCTGCTTTACTTCTGACTGAAAACCACGAGTTTCTTGTCCTTTCATCTGATTCAACCTCAACAATGCCATTTTAAATGGGTAAAAAACCGTTGAGTGGGAGATGGGGACAGCGGGGAAATTTTTCAAGCGGAGGCGGCGAAGGCCGCCTCCATTTGTTCAGAAAGTAATCTTGTGGCGACCGGCCAGGGAGTGGGACAGCGTGGTGCCGTCGACCATCTCCAGCTCGCCGCCCACCGGCACGCCGTGGGCGATTCGGCTGGCGTCGACGCCATACTGCGCGCACAGCTCTGCGATGTAGTTGGCCGTCGCCTCGCCCTCAACGGTCGGGTTGGTGGCGAGGATCACCTCGGTGATCGACTCCGCCTCCAGCCGTTGCTCCAGGCGATCGAGCCCGATGTCATCAGGCCCGATGCCGTCGAGCGGCGACAGGTGCCCCATCAGCACGAAGTAGCGGCCGGAATACTGCCCGGTCTGCTCAATGGCATAGATGTCCGCCGGACTCTCTACCACACAGATCTGGCCGTTTTCCTGGCGACGCGGGTTGCTGCAGATATTGCACACCTCCTGCTCGGTGAAGGTGCGGCAATCGGCGCAGTGGCCGATCTCCGACATCGCACGCGTCAGCGCCTGCGCCAGGCGCATCCCGCCGCTGCGATCGCGCTGCAGCAGGGTAAACGCCATGCGCTGCGCTGACTTCGGGCCGACGCCCGGCAGACAGCGCAGCGCTTCCATAAGCTGAGTTAACAGCGGGCTGGTTTGCATCAGAACGGCATCTTGAAGCCTGGCGGCAGTTGCATACCGGCAGAAACGGAAGCCATCTTCTCTTTCTGGGTCTCTTCGATACGGCGCGCGGCGTCGTTGAACGCGGCAGCCACCAGATCTTCGAGCATCTCTTTGTCGTCTTCCAGCAGGCTTGGGTCGATCTCCACACGGCGGCAGTTGTGCGCGCCGTTAATGGTCACTTTCACCAGACCCGCGCCGGATTCGCCGGTTACTTCCAGCTGAGCGATCTCTTCCTGCATCTTCTGCATTTTCTCTTGCATCTGCTGGGCCTGCTTCATCAGGTTACCCAGGCCGCCTTTTCCACCAAACATAGGCTTCTCTCTCAGTCAGTCATCGTTAAAGGTACTGAATGCCAGTCAGACTGGCATTCAAATGGGGCGAATACTCTCTTCATCCAGATCGGCGTCGAAGAAACGACGCAGGGTCTGAATGTTATTATCCGCGATAATGGCTTCGCGCGCCTGCGCGAGCTTCTCTTCATAAATAGCCTGCCGCCACTCCAGCGGCGTACGCATCGCGGGATTATCGTCTTCCACGATGGTCAATTCAACCGGCGTACCGTACAACACCCCCAGCGCTTCAGCCAGCTTTTGCTGCGCGCTGGCGGAATTGAGGTGGCGCTGGCTGGGACGCAGATGCAGACAGACGCGGCTGCCCTCCTGCTCTTTCCACGCGTTGAGCGCCACCTGCTCGACCAGCTTCGGTACCGCCAGCTGGCTCACTTCCGCCGCCCAGCTGTCGCGCTCGACCGCTTCTTCGGCGAGCTTGGCCGCCAGCTCCGGCGTCTTCTCATGCTCCAGCGCCTTTTTCAGCGCTTTGGGCGTGGCGACTTCGACTTTGCTCTCTTCCACCACCGTCGTCGCCTTCCAGCGATAGGCCTCTTTCTTCGCCGGGGCCTGCTCCAGCGCGGCCGCGGCCGGACGAGCCTGGACGCGCTCGGTAATCGAACTCAGTCGCTCCAGCGCAGCGTTATTCACCGGCCGCGCGCGGGAAGCGGCTGCCGGTTCACTCTTTTTTGGGGTGGTTGCTCCCTGACTGCGCTGCAGGTGGCTGCGGGCCGCCAGCACCTGGCTGGTGGTCGGCGGCAAACTCTGCGGCGACTGTGGCGGCGGCGCGGCGGGGGCAACCGGCTGACGCGGCGCGGGCGCGGCGGCCTGTGCCGGCTGCACCTCCGGCTCCGGCAGCGGCTTACGCGGATGAAACGCCAGGGCGCGCAGCAGCGTCATTTCGACGCCCATCCGCCGGTCCGGGGCGTAAGGCAGCTCTTTGCGGCCAATCAGCAGCGTTTGGTAGTAGAGCTGAACGTCGCCGGGCGGTACGGTTCGCGCCAGTTCGCGCATCCGCACTTCGACCGCGGCCATGTCGGCGCCCAGCGCCGAAGGCGACAGCTGAACCATGGCGATGCGGTGCAGCAGGCTCTGCATCTCGACCAGCAGCGCCTCCCACTCGACGCCGCGTGCGGCGGCGTCATTGACGCCCGCCATGACCCGCTCGCCGTCGGCAGCAACCAGCGCTTCAATCAGCGACAGCGCCTGATCGTCATCAAGGGTGCCGAGCATGGTGCTCACCGATGCGGCCGTCAGCTGCCCTTCCCCACTGGCAATCGCCTGATCGGTCAGGCTTAAGGCATCGCGCAGGCTGCCATCGGCCGCCCGCGACAACAGCTGCAGCGCGCGGGGCTCAAAGGCAATCTGCTCTTCGCCAAGAATATGCTCCAGCTGATGGCGGATCTGTTCAACGTCCAGCGCCTTCAGGTGGAACTGCAGGCAGCGGGATAAGATCGTTACCGGCAGCTTCTGCGGATCCGTCGTCGCCAGCAGGAATTTGACGTGCGCCGGCGGCTCCTCCAGCGTTTTTAACAACGCGTTGAAACTGTGACGCGACAGCATATGGACTTCGTCGATGAGATAGACCTTAAAGCGGCCGCGGGCCGGCGCGTACTGGACGTTGTCCAGCAGATCGCGGGTATCTTCGACTTTGGTTCGCGAGGCGGCGTCAATCTCAATCAGATCGACAAAGCGCCCCTGTTCAATTTCCCGGCAGTTATCGCACACGCCGCAGGGGGTGGCGGTGATGCCGGTTTCACAGTTTAACCCTTTCGCCAGCAGACGGGCGATGGAGGTCTTCCCGACCCCGCGGGTACCGGAAAAAAGATAAGCGTGATGAATGCGCCCTAACGACAAGCCGTTCGCCAGTGCGGTCAGCACATGTTCCTGGCCGACGACGTCAGCAAAGGTTTGTGGGCGCCATTTACGGGCTAAGACCTGATAACTCATGGGCTGGCTCTGAAACGCTGGAAGGTGAAATCACGAAGGGGTCATGCTATCACAGCCCCGCCCGATCGGCGAGGCTATGTGGAGGGATTTGCTTAGTGGCCCGGGAACGGCACCAGACAGTAGCAGTGGATCCCCAGCTTCTCCAGGCGCTGTTCGCCGCCCAGATCGAAGAGATTGATAATGAAAGCGGCATCGTGCACTTCGCCGCCGAGGCGGCGGATCAGTTTGACCGTGGCGTCGATAGTGCCGCCGGTCGCCAGCAGATCGTCAACCACCAGCACTTTATCGCCCGGTTTAATGGCGTCAACGTGGATCTCCAGCTGATCGGTGCCATACTCCAGCTCATAGGTCTCGGCAATGGTTTCACGCGGCAACTTACGCGGCTTGCGTACCGGAACAAAGCCCACGCCCAGCGCCAGCGCGACCGGTGCGCCGAACAGGAAGCCACGCGCCTCAGTCCCTACCACTTTGGTAATACCCGCGTCTTTGTAGCGCTCGGTCAGCAGTTCAATGCTAAGCGCGTAGGCCTTCGGGTCTTCCAGTAAGCTGGTGACATCGCGGAAAAGAATGCCAGGTTTTGGATAATCCTCGATACTCTGGATGCTGTTCTTCAGATATTCAAGCTGCTGTGCAGTTGCGGTCATAAGTGTATGCCTGATTGAAACGGTATTACCCACGGGCGTGCAAAAGGGGCCAAAGAAACATTTGTTTAACCTTTGACCAGGCTTGCCCGCGCTCGAAAACGCCAGAATTTACTGGCTGTCGGCAACAATTGCAACAGGCATTATTGCGCATCAGTGCTTTTGTTGCTTTGCGTCAACCACCGGAATGCGCCACATAAAGATCAGCAGACAGGCCAGAATGACCAACAGCATGATGCGCACCCACGTAAGCTTAACCAGCCATAGCGAAATAGCAAAAGTCACCACGATCATCGCAATGGCGCGCGGTTTAGCGCCGCGAGGCATGGCGCGGTACTGTTGCCAGTGGCGAAGATAGCCGCCAAACCAGGAGCGATACAGCAGCCACTGGTGAAAGCGCGGCGATGAGCGGGCAAAGCACCAGGCGGCGAGCAGAATAAACGGCGTCGTCGGCAGCAACGGTAAGAAGACGCCCAGCGTACCCAGCGCTACCGCCAGCCAGCCGATAATGGTTAAAATAACAGGTGGCATAATGCGAATCGTTATCAAACAGATGAGGCTACTGTAGCACAGTTGGCTGACGGAAAATGGAGGGGGTTGGTGAAAACTGCTCAACTTTTACAAACGCTGAACGACCAGCTGAGTGAGCTGGCCGCGCTGGTGGCGCCGCTGGCGGAGCACGCGACCCTCAGCCCGCGCTTTGACCGCCAGCTCTTCCACACCCGCAGCACGCTGATGCAGGCCTATCTGGCGGAAGCCCAACACAACTTTAACCAGCTCCGCCAGGCCGTCGAGCGCCAGCAGCTGCCGCAAGTGGTCTGGATTGCCGAGCGTCTGGCGGCACAAATCGCCGCGCTGCGCCGTGAAACCGCCACCTGGTCCTTGCGCAGTTGGGACCACGCGTCGCCAACGTTGAGCCGCTGGCAGCGCCGTCGCCTGCAGCATCAGGAGTATGAGCGCCGCCTGCTGGCGATGCGCGACCAACGCCAGCGTCAGCTGGCGCAGGCGACCAGCCTTGACGAGCAGCAGCGGCTGGGGAAAGAAGTTGAAGCCTACAGCGGCCGGTTGGCGCGCTGCCGACAGGCGCTGGACAAGATTGAAAACGTACTGGCGCGGCTGACGCGCTAACAGGAGAGCCCGATGTCGCTGGAAAATGCATCCGATGAGGTCAAACTGGCCGTCGATTTAATCATGTTGCTGGAATCGCATCAGATCCCGGCGCAAACCGTGCTGAGCGCGCTGGAAATTGTCCGGCGGGATTATGCAAACAAGTTAAAAAACGCGGAAAGCGGGTCGCAAAACCCAGAGAAGTAGGATGTTGTCTCCGGCAGTGTGCTGGCAGTCTGGTCCTCTGCGCATGACGCCACTGGAGACAATATTGATGGAAAAAGTCAGTCAAACCCCACACGACGCGGTGTTTCGCCAGATGCTCATGCATCAGGCGGTCGCGAAGGATTTTTTGCAGTTGTACCTCCCCGCGCCGTTTCTGGCGATCTGCGAACTGGATTCGCTGCAGCTGGTCTCCGGTAGCTTTGTTGAAGAGGACCTGCGCGCCAGCTATTCCGATATCCTTTACTCACTGCGCACGCGTCATGGACCGGGCTATGTGTACGCGCTGATTGAGCACCAGAGTACCCCGGACAAGCTGATGGCGTTTCGCCTGCTGCGCTATGCGCTGGCCGCCATGCAGCGTCATCTGGACGCCGGCCACGACAAGCTGCCGCTGGTGGTGCCGATTCTGTTTTATCACGGCAAAGTGAGCCCCTGGCCCTGGGCCCGCAACTGGCAACAGCTATTCGCCGATCCGGCGCTGGCGAAGGCGCTCTATAGCAATGATTTTCCGCTGGTGGACCTCACCGTAATGCCAGATAATCAGATCGCCCGTCATCGGCGGATGGCCATGCTGGAGCTGCTGCAAAAGCATATCCGCCATCGCGATCTGGCCGAGCTGCAGGTGCCGCTGATTGCGCTGATGACGCAAGGCTATCTGACAGAAGCGCAGATGAATACGCTGCTGCGCTATATGTTGCAGGCGGGAACCACGGAACATCCGGGGGCGCTGATCCGCACGCTGGCGGCGCAGTCGCCCAGGCATAAGGAGCTGATGATGACCATTGCCGAATGGCTGGAAGAGAAAGGCCGTAAACAGGGACAGCAAGAGGGTGAGCAGGAAGGTCGAGAAGCCGCCACTCGCAGCATCGCCGCCAGAATGCTGGCGCGCGGCCTCGAACGTCAAACCGTGCAGGAGCTCACCGGGCTGAGCGATGAAGAACTCGCCGCGCTGGCGCCCTGATACAGCAGGGGCGGCTTTGCGCCGCCCCTCTTCGATCAGGACGCGGTGGTGGGCGCCAGATCGTCGCCTTTCCCGTCCCGTTTCACTTCGGTGACTTCATCGCCTTTTTCATTGCGCAGATGAACTTCCAGCTGGTTAAAGGCAATGTTGATGTCATTCTCCCGGCACAGGCGGTCGATGGCGCGGTTGAGCTCATCCACCGTGTAGCTGCGATCGCGCAGTTCTCGAACATACAGACGCAGTTCATGATCCAGGGTACTGGCCCCGAAGGTGGTGAAGAAAACCGCTGGCGCCGGCTCCTGCATCACTTTCGGATGATCGTGCGCGGCCTTCAGCAGCACCTCTTTCACCTTATCCAGGTCTGAGCCATAGGCGACGCCGAGGCGGATCACCACCCGGGTCACGGTGTCGGAGAGCGACCAGTTGATCAAGCGCTCGGTAACGAACGCCTTGTTCGGGATAATCACCTCTTTGCGATCGAAGTCGGTGATGGTGGTGGCGCGAATACGGATTTTGCTTACCGTCCCCGAGAAGGTTCCGATAGTGACCGTATCCCCAATGCGCACCGGACGTTCGAACAGAATGATAAGGCCGGAGACAAAGTTACCGAAGATCTCCTGCAGACCAAAACCTAAACCAACCGACAGCGCGGCCGCCAGCCATTGCAGTTTATCCCAGGAGACGCCCAGCGCCCCGAATACCGTCATCGCCCCGATAGCGATAATCGCATAGTTGAGAATGGTGGTGATGGCGTAGGAGGTCCCCTGACGCATGTTGAGCCGCGACAGCACCAGCACCTCCAGCAAACCCGGCAGGTTGCGGATCAGCGCCCAGGCGACCATTGACGCCACAATGGCGAACAACAAACTGCCCATCGTCACGCTGCGTACCACGCTGGCCCCCGCCTCGGTACCGTTGTAGTGCCAGAGGGTAATGCTGTCGAGGTAGGCGAAAACGGTGATCAAATCAGACCAAATCGCCCAGAACATCACCGCGAACAGCGCGACCATCACCAACATGGTGATGCGCAGCGTCTGCTGGTTGACCTGCTCGAGAGCGATAGTTGGCTCTTCCTGCGGCTCGGCGCCTTCCGCCCCTTCCTTCACCAGATGTTGACGGCGCGCCAGCGCGCGGCGCCAGGCGATACGCCGCGCCGCCACGCTCAGGCCGCGCAGCACGGTCTGGTACAGCAGGTTCCAGATCATCACCAGATACACGGTCTCGATCCAGCGTCCCGCCAGACGCAGCGTCGTGTAGAAGTAGCCGGTTGCCGTCAGCACCATCAGGGCCACCGGAACGATAGACAACACCGTGATCGTCAGCAGGCGCAGGCTGTGCGACTCTTTATCGCGCCAGCTTTCCCGGCACATCGGCCAAACCAGCACCGCGATCAGCAGTAAGTTGAAGAAAATCACCAACTGCCCCAGCACGTCGTCCATCAGGTTCAGCGGCGACAGTTCGGAAATCACCGACCAGAAATTCAGCGGCAGCAGCGCCAGGCTGACGCGAACAATCTGCCGCCGCCAGTGGCTGGTCAACTGCGCCGGCATATTAAAGTGGTTGACCGCGACGCCGTTCTTTTCCAGCACTTTCCAGCACAGGCCAAACACCAGCCAGAACATAGCCAGCTTTTTACTGTATGCCCACAGCAGTCCGCTAATATTTAACTGCATGGTGAGTAAGATCAGACCGATAGCCAGAATCAACAGCACCACCGGTAAGGCGCGGATCAGATCGATCAGGATCGCCTTCGGCGTATGCAGTTGGGTATCGTTGCGCAGCTGTCCCACCTGGGAAGCAAGCTTTGCCTGATAATCCTTGAGCCACTGCAGACGCCAGCGGATGAGGCCGGCAATCAACAGCAGCGGTAAACCGGCCAGGAAAGCGACAAACACCGCAGGCCACGCTTTTTCCCAGTTCACGGTGATTTTCATCGCCTTAAACTGACCTTTCAGCGCCTCCGGGAAGGCCTTAATCCACTCCCAGTCCATCGGTTTATTGCTGTTCACCCAGAAAATTTGCTGGGTCAGAATTTCCTTCAGACTGCTCGAGACGCTCATCAGCTGCTGCTGGTTGATCTGCAGGTTGATGGCCATCATCAGCTGGTTGCCCAACTGTTTGTTGAACTGATCAAGCAGTTCGCGACGCATGTCGATCACTTCCAGTAGCGCGGCGTGGACTTCATCGTTCACTTCGCTGCTGTGCCCCTCCTCCAGTTTGGCGACAAAGGCATCGCTCTGGAACAGCGCGTCGCGCTGCTGGTTCACCTCAAACTGTTCAAGCCGCAGGTCGGCGATGCGGTTGGTCATATCCTGCAGCTCATCCGCCGACGGTAATGTCTGTTGCTGTTGGTAAAGAATACGCGACAGCAGCAGGCTCCCCCGCAGAACTGAAATTTGCTCTTTAATATCCCGTTCAGACTGCAGCGCGCGGTCGAGCCAGTTTTTGACCTGGATATTGCGCTGCACCAGCTGGTTACCGTTCTCTGTTGCCTGGATCAGCTTCTCGCTGAGCTGATGGTTAATATCCAGCTCCTGCTTGACCAGCGGGTTGGCCTGAATACGCGCCGTTTCGTCGGGGGTAACCGCCTCCTGGGCGGTTTTCTCGGTCAGGGTCAGCCGTTTGCTGTTCACGGCCTCCTGCAGCAGCTGTAGCTGATGCTCCAGCCGGTTGCTCCAGGCGGTGACGTAGTCACGCTGCTTCTGCAGGGTATCCTGCAGGATAGTGTTGCCTTCGAGGCTTTTGCGCTGTTGCTCGATCTGCGCGTTGAGCAATGCCTGTTGAGCCTGCAACAGCACCTGCTGGGTCGGGCGTAGGGTCTCGTCGCCCACCGAGGTGCCATTCAGACGATTGCGGATCTGCTGCAGCTGCTGGGAGGCGTTGAACATCGCATTTTGCACGCGTTCCGGCTGCGTTTGCAGGGAAACCAGTTGGCTGTTATAGGTCGCCAGATCGTTTTGCGCATTCTGCAGATCGTCCAGCGTCTGGGTGACGCGCGACTCCAGCTGACGCAGGGAGAGCGTACTTAGCGTTTTGCGCGTCGCGTCGTCGTTCGGGACATCGCTCAGGTTATTGAGGCTCTCCACCGCCTGGCGCAGCTTCGCCGGCGCCTGCTCGACCTGCTGTCGCAGCTGTGCCGTCTCGCTTTTGATACGCTCGATTTTATCCAGCGTTTCCAGCGTCTGAGTCAGATCCTGCTGGACCAGTTTGTCCTGCGGAGTCAGTTCTTTTTGCTTGTTTAACGTATTGAGCTGGCTCTGCACCTCTGCCCGATCGGGGAGATCCGCGGCGCGGCCCTGGACTGGGCTGAAAAGGCCAATAAAACAGAGCAGCGTGATAATAAAGATGAACGTGGCGCGTTGCCTGGAGATCGTGTGCAGCATAGTTAATATGAATGAATGCAAATGCCGGAGAATACCGGGGGTCGTCGCAAGCGCGCAGAATAGCACTTCTCAGCGCTGGCGAATAGCGGCGGACGGGGCTAAAAATTCACGCCCATCCGCGCGCTACCTTTAAGCTGACAAGCTCTCCGGGCCGCGTAGCGTCGGGCAGAATTGATACATCTCCAGCAGAATAGCGACGTAGTCCCGCGCTTCCGCATGCAGGTCGAACGAATCGGGGGCAAACAGCCAGTTTTCCATCAGCCCGGAAAGGTAGCTGCGCATTAACACGGCCGCCCGCCGGGTGAGTAAATTGGCGGGCAGCAGCTTCGCCGCGATGCACTCTTTCAAGGTCTGCTCGATACGCTCATAACTCGCCAGGGAGAGCTGCCGCTGGGCCTGCTGCACCACGGTCATTTCACCGACGAACTCACACTTATGATAGATAATCTCCATCATTAATCGTCGACGTTCTTCTGTCACTGTCGCTTCAAGAACATAGACTAGAATCTCCCTGATAACTGAGAGTGGATCGTTGGGGAATTTTGCCCGATACTCAATTTCGAGATCGCTAATACTGGCGTCTGACAGCTCCCAAATTTCGTTGAATAAATCTGATTTATTCTTGAAATGCCAGTAGATAGCCCCCCTCGTTACACCCGCAGCTTTTGCAATTGTTGCCAACGAGGTAGATGATACGCCTTGCTGCGAAAACAGACGCAGAGCAACATCCAGAATCAGTTGCCGGGTTTCACGTGCCTGTTGTTTGGTTTTTCGTGCCATAGGTTAATGACTTTACAGAGGTTACGTTTACATACATTTGTGAATGTATGTACCATAGCATGACCATAATAGAAAGACTGTAGTGGGTTTGTGGTTGTTTGAGCCACTGAACATTTTGAAATTGGACACTCGAGGTTTACATATGAACAAAAACAGAGGGTTAACGCCTCTGGCGGTCGTTCTGATGCTCTCAGGCAGCTTAGCGCTAACAGGATGTGACGATAAACCGGCTCAACAGGGAGCCCAGCACATGCCGGAAGTCGGTATTGTGACGCTCAAATCCGCACCTCTACAAATAACCACCGAACTGCCAGGCCGCACCAGCGCCTATCGCATTGCGGAAGTCCGTCCTCAGGTCAGTGGCATTATTTTAAAACGTAACTTCGTGGAAGGTAGCGATATCCAGGCCGGCGTCTCCCTGTATCAGATCGATCCAGCCACCTATCAGGCCAGCTATGACAGCGCCAAAGGCGACCTGGCAAAAGCCCAGGCGGCGGCAAACATGGATCAACTGACGGTCAAGCGTTATCAGAAACTGTTGGGCACCAAATATATTAGTCAACAAGACTACGATACCGCCGTTGCGACGGCGCAGCAGAGCAATGCGGCCGTGGTCGCGGCGAAAGCTGCCGTTGAAACCGCGCGCATCAATCTGGCCTACACCAAAGTCACCTCGCCGATCAGCGGCCGGATCGGTAAATCCGCCGTGACCGAAGGGGCGCTGGTACAGAATGGTCAAACGACCGCCCTGGCAACCGTACAGCAGCTGGATCCGATCTATGTTGACGTCACCCAGTCGAGCAATGATTTCCTGCGCCTGAAGCAGGAGCTAGCCGACGGCCGCCTGAAACAGGAAAACGGCAAAGCGAAAGTGGAGCTGGTGACTAATGACGGTCTTAAGTATCCGCAGTCCGGCACGCTGGAATTCTCGGATGTCACCGTCGATCAGACCACCGGCTCAATCACACTACGCGCTATTTTCCCGAACCCGGATCACACCCTGCTACCGGGGATGTTCGTCCGTGCCCGTCTGGAAGAAGGGATTAACCCTGACGCCCTGCTGGTACCGCAACAGGGTGTTACCCGTACGCCGCGCGGCGACGCCAGCGTCATGGTAGTGGGGGAAGGCGATAAAGTCGAAGTCCGCCAGGTCACTGCTTCTCAGGCGATCGGCGATAAATGGCTGGTCACTGACGGTCTGAAATCCGGCGATCGCGTTATCGTCACCGGCCTGCAAAAAATCAAACCAGGTGTGCAGGTAAAAGCGCAGGAAGTAGCTTCTGATGATAAACAGCAAGCCGCAGGCAACGCGCCATCAGAACAAACCAAGTCTTAACTTAAACAGGAGCCGTTAAGACATGCCTAATTTCTTTATCGATCGCCCCATATTTGCATGGGTGATCGCCATTATCATCATGCTGGCTGGGGGATTATCGATCCTCAAATTGCCGGTGGCGCAATATCCGACGATTGCGCCGCCAGCAATTTCCATTACCGCCATGTACCCCGGTGCTGACGCCGAAACGGTGCAGAACACCGTAACTCAGGTTATCGAACAGAATATGAACGGTATCGATCACCTGATGTACATGTCCTCAAATGGCGACTCCACCGGTACGGCAACCATTACGCTGACCTTCGAATCCGGTACCGATCCGGATATCGCCCAGGTTCAGGTTCAGAACAAGCTGGCGCTGGCGACGCCTCTGCTGCCGCAAGAAGTACAGCAGCAAGGGATTAGCGTTGAGAAAGCGTCCAGCAGCTTCCTGATGGTTGTCGGCGTCATTAACACCAACGGCACCATGAACCAGGACGATATTTCGGACTACGTGGCGGCCAACATGAAGGATCCGATTAGCCGTACCAGCGGCGTCGGCGACGTTCAGCTATTCGGTTCCCAGTATGCGATGCGTATCTGGATGGATCCAAACAAACTGAACAACTTCCAGCTTACGCCGGTGGATGTGATCAGCGCCCTGAAAGCGCAGAACGCCCAGGTGGCCGCGGGCCAGTTAGGCGGTACGCCGCCGGTGAAAGGCCAGCAGCTTAACGCCTCGATCATCGCGCAGACGCGTCTGACCAATACGGAAGAGTTTGGCAACATCCTGCTGAAGGTGAACCAGGACGGTTCCCAGGTTCGTCTGCGTGATGTCGCCAAAATTGAGCTGGGCGGCGAAAGCTATGACGTAGTGGCGAAGTTTAACGGCCAGCCGGCATCCGGTCTGGGTATAAAACTGGCTACCGGCGCGAACGCGCTGGATACCGCCAACGCTATTCGCGCTGAACTGGCGAAGATGGAGCCGTTTTTCCCGTCGGGGATGAAGATCGTTTACCCGTATGACACCACCCCGTTCGTGAAAATTTCTATTCACGAAGTGGTTAAAACGCTGGTGGAAGCGATCATCCTGGTGTTCCTGGTCATGTATCTGTTCCTGCAGAACTTCCGCGCCACCCTGATCCCCACCATCGCGGTACCGGTGGTCCTGTTAGGCACCTTCGCGGTGCTGGCGGCGTTTGGCTTCTCGATAAACACCCTGACGATGTTCGGGATGGTGCTCGCCATCGGCCTGTTGGTGGATGACGCCATCGTGGTGGTAGAGAACGTCGAGCGCGTGATGGCGGAAGAGGGTCTGCCGCCGAAAGAAGCGACGCGTAAATCGATGGGACAGATTCAGGGCGCGCTGGTTGGTATCGCGATGGTGCTGTCGGCGGTATTTATCCCGATGGCGTTCTTCGGCGGCTCAACCGGGGCCATCTATCGCCAGTTCTCCATCACTATCGTTTCCGCGATGGCGCTGTCGGTACTGGTGGCGTTAATCCTGACGCCGGCGCTGTGCGCCACGATGCTGAAACCCATTCAGAAAGGCAGCCATGGCGCGACCACCGGCTTCTTCGGCTGGTTTAACCGCATGTTTGATAAGAGCACGCACCATTACACCGACAGCGTAGGCAACATTCTGCGCAGCACCGGTCGTTATCTGGTGCTGTATCTGATCATCGTGGTGGGTATGGCATGGCTGTTCGTCCGTCTGCCGAGCTCGTTCCTGCCGGACGAGGACCAGGGTGTATTCCTGAGTATGGCGCAGCTGCCTGCCGGCGCCACCCAGGAGCGTACGCAGAAAGTGCTGGATGAGATGACGAATTACTATCTCACCAAAGAGAAGGACAACGTGGAATCCGTGTTTGCGGTTAACGGCTTCGGTTTCGCCGGCCGCGGCCAGAACACCGGTATCGCGTTCGTTTCGCTGAAAGACTGGAGCCAGCGTCCGGGTGAGGAAAACAAAGTTGAAGCGATCACCGCGAGAGCAATGGGCTACTTCTCGCAGATTAAAGATGCGATGGTCTTCGCCTTTAACCTGCCGGCTATCGTTGAACTGGGTACCGCGACCGGCTTTGACTTCGAGCTGATTGACCAGGGCGGTCTGGGCCACGAAAAACTGACCCAGGCGCGTAACCAACTGTTTGGCATGGTGGCGCAGCATCCTGACGTGCTGACCGGCGTGCGCCCTAACGGTCTGGAAGATACACCGCAGTTTAAAATCGATATCGATCAGGAGAAAGCTCAGGCGCTGGGCGTCTCCATCAGCGACATTAACACCACGCTGGGCGCAGCCTGGGGCGGAAGCTATGTCAACGACTTTATCGACCGCGGCCGCGTGAAGAAAGTGTACATCATGTCCGAAGCGAAATACCGTATGCTGCCGGAAGATATCGGCAAGTGGTATGTTCGCGGCAGCGATGGTCAGATGGTGCCGTTCTCTGCTTTCTCGACCTCGCGTTGGGAATACGGTTCGCCGCGTCTGGAACGCTACAACGGTCTGCCGTCACTGGAAATCCTCGGTCAGGCCGCGCCAGGCAAGAGTACCGGTGAGGCGATGGCGCTGATGGAAGAGCTGGCGGGTAAACTGCCTTCCGGTATCGGCTACGACTGGACCGGGATGTCTTATCAGGAGCGACTGTCCGGCAACCAGGCCCCTGCCCTGTATGCCATCTCGCTGATTGTCGTCTTCCTGTGTCTGGCGGCGCTGTATGAGAGCTGGTCGATTCCGTTCTCGGTTATGCTGGTCGTCCCCTTGGGTGTGGTCGGTGCGCTGTTAGCCGCCACCTTCCGCGGGCTAACCAACGACGTTTACTTCCAGGTGGGTCTGCTGACCACCATCGGCCTGTCGGCGAAGAACGCAATATTGATCGTTGAATTCGCCAAAGACCTGATGGAGAAAGAGGGCAAAGGGCTGATTGAGGCGACGCTTGAAGCAGTACGTATGCGTCTACGTCCAATCCTGATGACATCTCTGGCGTTCATCCTCGGGGTAATGCCGCTAGTTATCAGCTCCGGCGCCGGCTCCGGTGCGCAGAACGCCGTCGGTACAGGCGTAATGGGCGGGATGGTGACCGCGACGATCCTGGCGATCTTCTTCGTGCCGGTGTTCTTTGTGGTGGTTCGTCGCCGCTTTAGCAAAAAATCGGAAGATATAGAGCACAGCCATCAGGTTGAGCATCATTAATCTTCACTCCTGAACAAAGGGCCGCTACCGCGGCCCTTTTTTATCACTGGCTGGCAAGGCACATATTGCCATTGTTTATTTTTCGTTCTGCATTTAATATATATTGATATGGCGCAGGCTATTTTTAGCAGCTTGTTCAACAACTCGGGATCGGCAAACACTCATTTACCAGGAATAATCCTACTATCATTATCCACGGGTCGGCGGTTTCTGAACGCGACAGCTGCCTGCCTTAAACCAATGATTCATAAGATTTCTCTATTTCTCCGGCTGTGGGCCAGCGCCTGCGAAATTAATTCGTCTATTTTTAAGATAATTTCTCGCTGATAATTGTAATTTTTCGTAATAGCACGATGAAATCTGTTGGAGAGTGGATTATAGTTAAATCAGCAGGATTACTCAGTTAGTGTCAGGTCAGTTAGTCGTGTTCATCCCACAACGGTGTTTGCTAGTCGTCGTTTAAACCACTCAAAAGGGGATGCGTTATGGACGAATACTCGCCAAAAAGACATGATATTGCACAGCTACGCTTTCTCTGCGAAACGCTGTATCATGACTGCCTTGCAAACCTGGAAGAGAGCAACCATGGCTGGGTCAACGACCCGACGTCGGCTGTCAATCTCCAGTTAAATGAATTGATCGAGCACATTGCCACATTCGCTCTTAATTATAAAATTAAGTATGCAGAGGATAATAAGCTGATCGCTCAGGTTGACGAATATCTGGACGACACTTTTACGTTGTTCAGTAACTACGGCATTAACTCTACGGATTTGCAAAAGTGGAAAAAATCCGGTAACCGACTATTTCGTTGCTTTGTCAACGCCAGCCGGGAAAACCCGGCCAGTCTATCGTGTTAGAATTATTACAATCAAAAGGTGGAATTATGTCTGATAAGCCATTAACTAAAACAGACTATTTGATGCGCTTACGTCGTTGCCAGACAATTGACACGCTGGAGCGCGTCATTGAAAAAAATAAATATGAACTGTCTGATAATGAACTGGCGGTATTTTACTCAGCTGCCGACCATCGTCTGGCGGAACTGACCATGAATAAGCTATACGATAAAATCCCGACCTCTGTCTGGAAATTTATCCGCTAATTTACGCGTACTACGTGGTCTGCTGGCCGGACGGTACGGGTCAGCCGCCATAGGGTATCTTTGTGATAGACATCACATCATTCAGCCAACAGCAACCCTGTAACCGGTTTCTTTTTTATACTGCTACGGCCATCAACAGTCAGGTATAAGGAAGACCCATGAGTGAAGAAAAACGCAAAATGATCGCCGGTGAGCTCTATTTATCTGGCGACCCAACGCTTCGCGCCGATCGCCTGCGCGCCAGACAGTTGTTGCACCGTTATAATCATTCCGCCCCGGATGACCAGGAACAACGTCAGCATATTCTGGCCGAGCTGTTCGCTCGCGCCGGCGATGCGTATATCGAGCCAAGCTTTCGCTGCGACTATGGTTATAATATTTTTCTCGGCGCCGGTTTTTACGCCAATTTTGACTGCGTGATGCTCGACGTCTGCCCTATCCATATTGGCGATAACTGTATGCTGGCGCCAGGCGTCCATATTTATACCGCCACTCATCCGCTGGACGCCGATGCGCGTAATAGCGGCCAGGAATACGGCAAGCCGGTAACTATTGGCCACAATGTGTGGATTGGGGGTCGGGCAGTGATCAATCCCGGCGTGACCATTGGCGATAATGCGGTCATTGCGTCCGGCGCGGTGGTCACCAAAGACGTCCCTGCCTGTACCGTCGTCGGCGGTAACCCGGCGCAGATCATTAAGCGCCTTCCGCCGACAAATCCGTAACTGTTATGCTTTTCTGTAACTGATCTGTTACTTTCTCCGCAGAATATTGCAACATAAAATAGCCTTCAGGCTGAGCCTGCCGCGCCTGGTCCGCCGGGAGCGGCAGGCTCATTGCAGAATTCGAGGACCAAGATGACAGAAATACAACGCCTGCTGATTCACACCATTGACGAACTCAACGTCCAGGAAAAACGCGATAATCGCCCGCGTTTTAGCATCAGTTTTATCCGCAATCATCCGGGACTGTTTGTTGCCATGTATGCCGCGTTTCTGGCGACGCTGGTGGTCATGCTGCGCTCTGAAACGCTGGTAGACTCGGTCTGGTTGCTGGTGGTGCTGTTCATTCTGTTCAACGCCTTTTTCTTCTTTGACGTCTATCCACGCTATCGCTACGAGGATATCGATGTCCTCGACTTTCGCGTGTGCTACAACGGGGAATGGTACAACACCCGCTTTGTCCCCCGGCAGCTGATCGACCGTATCCTGCAGTCGCCAGACGTCGATAGCGAGCAGAAGGCGCAGCTCAAAAAGATGGTCGCCACCAAAGGCGAGCTCTCCTTCTACGATGTCTTTACCCTCACGCGCGCCGGTGCTGCGCAATAAGGCGATTTAGGGTCCGCAGCGCCGGGAGATAGCGAGAAGCAGAGGTATTGCCATACCCAAGCACCAGTCCGCTCCGCGCTCGCTGCGGGTCGAGATAGAAATGACTTAACGCGGCGGGCGCCAGCTGAAACTGGCGCGCCTGCTGCGCAAGCGTCCGGTCATTAACGCCCTCCATCGCCACCGTCAGGTGCATCCCCCCTCCCCCGCCGAGAACGTCGCACGGCACGGTTATCTCTTGCGCCAGCGCCTCGCGCAGCTGTTGCTGACGTTTACGGTACAGGCGGCGCATCGCTGCCAGATGGCGCGCATAGTGTCCCTTCTCGATAAAGCTGGCCAGCGCCCGCTGTTCAGCACGGTGTCCCCCGCGCAGCAGCGCGCCAATGGCGTCCTGAGCAGCATCCGCCAGCGCGGGCGGCATAACCATAAAACCGATACGCAACGCCGGAAACAGCGTTTTGCTGAAGGTGCCGAGATAGACCACCGGGGCATCAGGCACCATTCCCAGCATCGCCGGGATCGGTTCTCCGCTATGGCGAAACTCGCTGTCGTAGTCATCCTCCACAATCCACGCCCCGTGCCGGCGGGCATATTCCACGAGCGCCAGACGGCGCCCGGCGCTCATGATGCTCCCACAGGGATACTGGTGTGAAGGAGAGGTGAAAATGAGCCGGGGCGGCTCCGCGACGCCGTTGGCAATACACATCCCTTCATCGTCGACAGCCATTCCTCTGACCCGCAGTCCCGCCCGCTGAAAGCCACTCCTCGCCCCCAGGTACCCCGGTTCTTCCAGCCACACGCTGTCGCCCGGGTTGGTCAGTAGCGAGGCGCATAAGTTGACGCCTTCCAGCGCGCCTTCGGTGATGACGATCTGCCGGATATCGCACCGGATGCCCCGGGAGAGCGCCAGATGACGAGCGATAGCCTCTCGCAGCAAAGGATCGCCCGCGGCTTCGCCATAACCCAGCAGCGCGCTACCATCTTCGCGTAGCACGTTATCCATCAGTCGCCGCCACAGCGGCAGCGGGAAATAGTTTACCGCCGGCATGCCTGGCGTAAATGCCAGCGTCGGTGAGTCGCGGCGCATCACGGCTGGCAGCCTTTGCAGCCGCTCAGGCAGCACGACGGGCGGCATCTGACCCGCCTCCTGGCGGCAGGAGGCGAGTGGTGCCACCTGCGTTCCCTGACGGCTCCGTGTCAGGTACCCCTCCAGCGCCAGCTGTTCCAGTGCGGCATTGACCGTATTCCGCGACAGGTGTAGCCGTTCGGCCATCACCCGCGATCCGGGTAAACGGCAGCGGGCCGTCAGGGTTCCCTGCAGGATAGCGTCACGTAAGGTGTGGTAAAGGGCGCGCTGTAAGGTTTCGACCGTGCGGTTCCGCATCCCCTGCGTCAACAGCGTAAAAAACCCCTCGTCCGGTATATTCATATTGCCTCCCGTGGCCCCATAAAAACATACTCTAATGGCACTTTTTATGGAACCAGCGAGCGCGTACGCTGCCTGTAAATCCCCAACAAGGAAACCGTAATGTGCGAATATAATCAGTTTGGCCAGGCGCTCGGCGTCGCGCTGCCTGACTGGCAGCCGCGCCCCTGGCCGACACGACAGGTATTACAGGGCAGCCGTTGTCGGCTCGAACCGCTGACTCTTGCTCATGCCAGCGATCTGTTCGCCGCTCATCAACTGGCGCCAGACGCCCGCAGCTGGACGTGGCTGCTGCGTGAACCTGAGAGCAACCTTGCAGAATTCAGTGCCTGGGTGGAGCAGGTCGCCACGCTGGCAGACCCGATTCATTTTGCCGTCGTTGACCAGCAGCGAGGGAAAGCGGTCGGCTCGCTGGCGTTAATGCGTATCGATATCGCTCACGGTGTGGTAGAGGTGGGGCATGTGCATTTTTCACCGTTACTGAGCCGAACGGCCATGGCCACCGAAGCGCACTGGCTGTTGATGCAGTATGTCTTTGATACGCTCGGCTACCGTCGCTATGAATGGAAATGCAACAGTCTTAATATCCCATCAGCCCGGGCGGCAAGGCGGCTGGGGTTTCAGTACGAAGGACGTTTTCGCCAGGCGCTGGTGAGTAAAGGACACAACCGGGACACGGACTGGTTTTCGGTGATAGACGGCGAATGGCCGGAGCTGGATTACACCATGCGCCAATGGCTGGCCGCCGACAATTTTACCGCCGACGGCCAACAGCGCCGCTCGCTGGAGAGTTTCCGTTAACGGCGTTTTTTGCGCCCCTGTACCGCTTTGAAGCGGGGGTTGCTCTTACAGATAACGTACAGCCGCCCTTTGCGTTTAACCAGCTGGCAATCCGGGTGGCGCTGTTTAGCGCTACGTAATGAGTTGACGACCTGCATCATGCTTTCCTTTTCGCATCAATAAAGCCGCCGAAGCGCTGGCGGAATCGGGCTGCACTGCCTTCATTGGCGAAAGTTTTTTGTTTGCCCGTGTAGTACGGATGCGATTTCGAGGAGACGTCGATCGTCACATACGGAAAAGTTTCGCCATCGAGTTCAATCACGCGATCGGTGCGGATAGTTGAGCCGACTTTAAAATACTCATTCGCGCTGGTGTCGTGAAACACCACCGTACGATAGGGAGGATGGATATGGGCTTTCATGATGACCTCTTTATGACGTTATAACATAACAATAAGGTTACGCCGTGCTGTGACAAAGATCAACCCTGCTCAATTTGGGGGTAAGGTGATAAGGCGAGTTTCCCCGCCTTTGGCGTCAGGGTGCCAGACGGTGGGCGATGGCGCGGAGCTGTTCCGCAATGGCCTGCAGATCTTTTCCCTGCTCGATTCGGGCGCCGCTGGAATGGCGTATCACCAGGCGCGCCGGCAGAATGGATGAGGTATGAGGCGCCCCGCTGGTGCTGGCGAGGATCCGCCGCACCGCCTCTTTCCCCTGCAGGTCGAGGTCGAGCGACACGGTACTCAGCGCCGGATAGAAAAAGGAACTTTCGTAGGTATCGTCATAGCCAATAACCGACTTCTCACCCGGCACCGCCACCTGATGCTGATGGAAGGCGCTGAGCACCCCTAGCGCCATCTGATCATTACCCACCAGCACAGCGCTGAAATTAGGCGTTTCGCGCAGCATCTGCAGCGCGCCGGCGTAGCCGCTCTGCGCATCCCAGTTGCCGTGCAGGACGGTCACCGGCTTCAGACCGTAACCATCCAGGGTCTCCAGCCAGCTTTTTAACCGGAGTTTGGCCGAGACTGAGCTGTCCGGCCCCGCCAGCAGCGCGATCTCCCGATGCCCCATCTCATAGAGATATTTGACGCTGGCCCGGGTGCCGTCCGCCGGGTTAAACGAAACGTTAAACACGGAACTGTAGGGATCAACGTCGAGAAACAGGCAGACGATATCATCGTTGTCAGCAGCGATTTTCTGCGCCTGTTCGGTCTCCAGCGGCACGTTGATAATGACTTTATCCACCCGCTGAGATTTCAGCTCATTGATGGAATCCTGGATACTTTGGTTGACGCTCTCATCGATCATCGAAATCAGAACCTGGTAACCTTCCAGGTTGGCATAGCGTTTTACCGCCGCCGCCACCTGGGAAGGCGCATGCCAGGCCAGAGAAATAGTCACCAGCCCGACCGTCTGGCTCTCCTTCCCCACCAGCTGCTGCGCCAGCCGGTTTGGCACATAGCGTAAGGCCTCTATCGATTTCTCCACCTTGCGACGCGTCGCTTCGGATACATTAGCTGATTTGTTGAGTACCCTGGACACGGTCTGGTAAGAGACGCCCGCATGGCGTGCGACGTCTTCCAGAGTAGCGCTTTTAGACTTCATGGTCCGGTTCCTTATGTTGTTATCCCATGATTGTAACAGGGGCCATTTGAAAAAACGCTCACCGCCACCTCTCACTGCAAAACAATAGCGATAAAAGTATTACGTTCACAATACAGCGAATTGTGAATCATCTCACCCATCGCAACAAAAAACACCGTGATTATTTGCAGTTAGTCACACAATAATCATATCTCATTTGCCTGAAGTTACATTTAGGCATTTTATGACACCAGTTATGTGAACGTAATACAAAACAATAAGAGGATAGAGATGAACACTACACTGCGCGCCCTTTCAGTCGCGTTAGCCGCTGCGCTAATCGCTCCTTCCGCGTTTGCGGCCACCGCCGCGATCCCAACGATCGATTTCCATGGCTATATGCGCGCCGGGGTTGGGGTCTCCGGCGACGGTAGCGAAGCGGAATGGCAAAAAAATAAGCTGGGCCGTTTGGGGAACGAGTCGGATACCTACGGCGAGCTGGAGCTGGGCTCTGAGGTCTATAAGAAAGATGACGTCAGCTTCTATCTCGACAGTATGGTCAGCATGGTCTCCGACGGCTCTAACGATAATGAAACCACGCTGAACGATGATGCACAGTTCGGCTTACGTCAGTTGAACCTGCAGATAAAGGGGCTGATCCCTGGCGATCCGAATGCGGTGATCTGGGGCGGTAAACGTTACTACCAGCGCCATGATCTGCATATCATCGATACCAAATACTGGAACATTTCCGGCTCCGGAGCCGGGGTGGAAAACTACACCCTCGGCCCGGGCGCCGTCTCGCTGGCCTGGATCCGCGGCGATGCCAACGATGTTGACTATCGCGTCGATGGCGACAGCAACGTCAATATCAACTATATCGATTTACGCTACGCGGGCTGGAAGCCATGGGCGGGCTCGTGGACCGAATTCGGTATCGACTACGCGATGCCAAACACCACCAAAAAACAGGATAGCTACGGCGGACTGTACGATGCTGACAACGGCGTCATGCTGACCGGTGAAATCAGTCAGGATATGCTGGGCGGCTATAACAAAACCGTGCTGCAGTACGCCAACAAAGGCCTGGCGCAGAACATGGTCTCCCAGGGCGGCGGCTGGTACGATATGTGGAACTACGTGAACGACGCCACCGGTTATCGCGTGATTAACACCGGCCTGATCCCGATTACTGAGAAGTTTTCTATCAACCACGTTCTGACCTGGGGCTCGGCGGATGACATTACCGACTATACCGACAAAACGCGGATGCTGTCGCTGGTCGCCCGCGGGCAGTACCAGTTCACCGACTACGTGCGCCTGATTGGCGAAGTCGGCGGTTTCTATCAGAAAGACAGCTACAACAATGGCACCAGCTACAAACAGGCCGGTGAGAAATACACCATTGCGTTGGGCCTGGCGGACGGGCCAGACTTTATGTCACGTCCGGAATTACGCATTTTTGCTTCATATTTGAATGATTCCGAAGATGGTAAACCGTTTGAAGACCAGACGGCGAATAATACCTGGAATTTCGGCGTGCAGGTTGAGGCCTGGTGGTAATTGCGCACGGCTAAGACTCATACGTTATTTTTATCTCCTGCTGTAAGACTGTTAATTATCTTCCGGTAAACTTTATTGCCACTGCTGTCTTTGTCTTATTTTCGGGATAACCTGCTTTCAGGTTATCCCGTTTTATTTATTTCCGGGCGGCAAAATGTTCATCCAGAAGCTGACGCAGCGCATCGGACTGTTTACCGAAAATAGCATGCACCTGCTGACCAAGAATAATAACCCCCAGCGCGCCCTGCTGCTGTAATGCTTCGGAGTCCACGGCCGCAAGATGGCGAACGCTAACCCGCAGACGGGTAATACAGGCGTCCACTTGCGTAATATTCGCTTCGCCACCAAAGGCCTGAATCAGCGCCTCGATTTGCTGTTTTTCCGCCTCGCTTAATGGCTGTGCCGGACGCGCTGGGGAGAAATAGTGCAGGAAGGATTTTAAACTCACCATAATAAACTCCAGGTTTAAGATAAAAAAAAGCCTGCTCGTCAGAGCAGGCGTGGAGAAGAAGAAATTACGCGTGACGACGGAGAATACGGCAATCCCATGCCGACAGGGTCAGTGGAGCCGATACCGCCGCGTCGGTCAGGCAATCCCGATACCCTTGCGGCAGGGTCAGGGTATGGTTTTGCGCGCTGTAGTTCTGCAGGAAGATAAATGCGTTGTCACCGTCGGTGCGCGCAGTCGCCACCACGCCGGGTGGTAACTCCGTCGCTATCGCCCGCGGCAGGGCCAGCTCCTTGCTCAGGGCGGTAAAGAAATCGCGCTGGAAGGCTAAATCGTTGCGGGAGGCCACATGCCAGGCTTTGCCTTTCCCGAACGCGTTAACCGTCACAGCCGGCCGTCCGGCATAAAAATCATCCCGGTAGGTGGCCAGCGCCTGGGCGCTCTCGATATGGATCAGTTCGCAGAGATGGCGCACCTGATAAGGGCCCTGCAGACCGCACTGATTCCCGGCAAGCCCCTGCACCAGATTAAACTCGCCGTCATTCAGGCAGTCGATCTCTTCCGCCCAGATCCCCAGCAGATTGCGCAGCGGGCCCGGGAAGCCGCCGAGATAGCAGAGATCGGACTCATTGACGATACCGGTCCAGTAGGTGGTCACCAGGTGGCCGCCGTTGGCGACAAACGCCTCCGCCCGACCGGCAAAGCCGTCGCGCACCATATATAACATCGGGGCAATCACTAACTGATACGGCGTTAAATCGACATCGGCGTCAATCACATCGACGGCGATGCCCTGCTCCCAGAACGGGCGGTAGTGCTCGTTGACCGTCTTCTCATATTCTATCCCAAGATTACGCGGCCCCTGGGCGTCATCCAGCGCCCAGCGGTTCTGCTGGTCGAAGATAATCGCTACTTTCGCCTCGGTGCGACAGCCCCTCACCTCCGGCAGCTTGCTGAGGATCTCGCCGAGCTGGCAGACTTCGCGGCCAATGCGGGTATCAATATGTCCGACGTGGTCGACCACTGCGCCGTGAAATTTCTCAACCGAACCGCGGCTTTTCCGCCACTGGAAATACTGCACCGAGTCGGCGCCATGCGCCACCGCCTGCAGCGAGGAAAGAATATGCATTCCCGGCTTCTTCAGTTTGCTGGTCGGCTGCCAGTTGGTGGCGCCCGGGGTGGACTCCATCAGCACAAACGGTTTGCCGCCCTTCAGGCTGCGCATCATGTCGTGATACATCGCGGTGTAACAGGCCAGCGCGGTTTCGTCTTTATCGCGGTGCCACATCGGATAGCTGTCCCAGGAGATGAAATCCAGCGCCTCCGCCAGCTGCCAGTAGTCGTAATCGTAGAAATACTCCATAAAGTTGGTAGTCACCGGCAGGGAGGCATTCGCCGCCTTCAGCGGAGCAATTTCATGGCGGCAGAAATCGGTCACCTGAGCGGTGTTAAAGCGATGCCAGTCAAGATTGAGACCGTGGATCGACATCTCGCCCTGCGGCGCAGGCGATTCAATCTGCGACCAGTCAGTATAGGTATGACTCCAGAAGGTGCTCCACCAGGCCTGGTTGAGGTTCTCCAGGGTCTGGTAACGCGCCTTCAGCCAGTCGCGAAAACGGTTCTGGCAGAGATCGCAATGGCATTCACCGCCATATTCGTTGGAAATATGCCAGCCCAGCACCGCCGGGTGTGAGGAATAACGTTCTGCCAGCAGGGTATTGATTTGCAGGGTTTTCTCGCGATAGACCGGTGACGACATACAGTGGTTGTGACGGCCGCCGTGCAGGGCCGGCACCCGATCGCGCCCCACCCGCAGAACCTGCGGATAGCGCTGCGACATCCACGCCGGACGCGCGCCGCTCGGCGTGGCCAGAAAGACATGAATGCCGGCGGCATACAGTTTATCGAGGATAATATCCAACCAGGCGAAATTAAATACCCCTTCGCGTGGCTCCAGTTTCGCCCAGCTAAATATTCCCACCGACATCACATTGCATTTTGCCTGCTGCATCATGGCAATGTCTTTATCAATAATATCGGGGTCATTCTCCCATTGCTCCGGATTATAATCCGCGCCATGCAGCAGCGTACTAACCTTCGGATGTAAAGGTGCAAATTTATTCATAATAAACTTCCTGAAAAAGACGACAAAAAAATTAATTAAAAACTTTTACCGACGGCAATACTTTTCCCTGGCAATCAAATAGCGCCTGATTTTCACGTGCATTACCCTCTTTCCACTCGTCGTGGATATATTTCATCCCCGCCGGGGTGGCCCAGGTATTTCCCGGCACGGCAATCCATGTAGGCTCCCAATAGAAAATACCTTTACCACGCTGGTCTGGCACATCAACCACCGCCTGCATTAAATCGTGAATATAGTTATATTGCCCCTGTACGCTGGCGGGATATCCCCCATCCTTTTCCTCTTTCGCCTGGAAACTATTTTCCGCGTTATCGCAGTTGGCCAGGGTATAGGCATAGGCCGCCTCGACGACGATGACGTCTTTGTTATAGCGTTTGCTGATGTCATCCATATTGGCCTTCAGGGCGCTGATCGGGCCATTCCAGTAGGTGTACATCGACAGACCAATCACGTCATACGGTACATGGCGCTTGTCGATCTCATCAAACCACCAGCGGAAGGTATCGTTCTTGGTCCCTTCGGCCAGATGCAGCATGATTTTCACCTGCTCGCCCTGGCGCAGGTTCTCCTTCAGGCCAGCGATAGCCGCGTTCAGCAGGCCAGCCAGCCGGTCGAACTCTCCGCCGCCCTGCCCCCAGCTTTTCCCTTCCGGCCACAGGATGCCGCCGTTGATTTCGTTGCCGATCTGCACCATATCCGGCAGGACGCCTGCCTGCTTAAAGCGGGCGATGGTATCGCGGGTATAGTCATGAATCGCCGTTTTCAGCTGCGGGTAATCCAGCTTTTCCCAGGCTTTCGGCTTGAACTGCTTGCCGGGATCGGTCCAGAAATCGCTGTAGTGAAAATCAAGCAGCAGCTTCATCCCCTGGGCTTTCGCCCGTTTCGCCAGCGCCAGGGTGGTGGCCAGGTCGTTATTTCCGCCGCCATAGCCCTCACCGCTCGCCGATTGCGGATCCACCCACAGACGGAGGCGAACATAGTTGACGCCGTTCTCTTTCAGAATCGCGATCGGATCCTTGCGCTGATTATTCTGGTCGTAGAACGTCGCCCCGTGCTTTTCGGCATCCAGCAGCGTGGAGATATCCGCGCCTTTGATAAAGTCCGCCGGCATGCCCTGAAACGCGCGGGTTGCAAGCGCGTCCGCGGCCAGAGAAGAGGTGGAGAAACTGCATGCCAGACAAACCGCAAGCCATGCGGGGGTGAATCTTTTCATGTGCTTATCCTTTAGTACTGCCCGAGGTCAGGCCGGAGACAAAGTATTTTTGTAACGCCAGGTAGAGGATCGCCACCGGTACGGCAATCAGCACCGCCCCCGCCGCGTAGGTGGTGTAGCTGGCACCCATTTTTTGCGCCACCAGGTTATACAGACCGATAGGCAGCGTGTATTTATCCGGGGTGCGCAGGATGGTGCTGGAGAGGATGAAATCCCCCAGCGGCCCAGTGAACGAGAACAGCGCCACCACCGCGAGGATGGGCCTCGACAACGGCATGATGATCTCGATAAAGATGCGAAAGCTGCTGGCGCCGTCCATGCGAGCGGACTCATCCAGGTCTTTAGGGATCGCGTCGAGATACCCTTTCATCAACCAGGTATTCATCGGGATCATCCCCCCGACGTAGATCAGCACCAGCGCCAGGTGGCTGTTTATCAGGCCAAGCAGTTGCGACAGCACAAAGATGGCAATCAGCGCGGAAAACTGCGGGATCATCTGCAGCAGCAGGAACAGCATCAGCCCGTTCTGCCGCCCTTTAAAGCGGAAGCGGGAGAAGGCGTAAGCGGTAAAGCTAACGCTAATCAGGGTCAGCACCATGGTCAGGAAGCTGATTTTCATCGAGTTCCAGTACCAGGTGAGGTAATTCACATTGCCATTGAACAGATCGGCATAGTGCTGGAACGACACATTTTCCGGAATGATTGAGGTACTGAGCAGGCTATTGCCGGCGTTCAGCGACGCCCCGACCGTCCAGACCAGCGGATAGATAATCACCACTGAGACCAGAATAACCACCAGCCAGGTGAGAGAGAGCCGGATCCACTTTTCGCGTTTAATACTGGGTGATTGAGCCATGTTGCTTCCCTTACGCCATGTCGTCATTTTTGAAGGATTTGGTGGCGCGGAACTGCCACAGCGCCAGGCCGACGACAAAGATCGACAGCAGGATCGTGATGGTCGCCGCGATGGCGTACTGCGACGAAGACATCGTCAGCTTATAGATCCACGACACCAGAATATCCGTCCCGCCGGCGTTAGAGCCTGCCACCGCAGGGCCGCCGTTGTTGAACAGGTAAATGATGTTGAAGTTATTAAAGTTGAAGGTGTACTGGGTGATGATGATCGGCGCGATCGCATACAGCACCAGCGGCAGGGTGATGGTGCGCAGACGGGTAAAGGCGCTGGCGCCGTCCATCGTCGCCGCTTCATACAGATCGTCCGGGATCGCCTGCAACACGCCGGTGGTCATGGCAAAGACAAACGGGAAGCCAAGCCAGGTCTGCATCATGATCAGCGCCGTTTTAGTCCAGAACGGATCGGTGAGCCATGCCTTCGGACTGATGCCAAAAAAGGACAGGATCGCGTTGTTGATGACCCCGAAGGAGTCGTTGAACATGCCGGCAAAAACGAGAATGGTGACAAACCCCGGCACCGCCCACGGCAAAATAAAGATGGTGCGGATCAGCGGCTTAAAGCGCAGATCTTTTTGGTTGACCAGAATCGCCAGCAGCACGCCCACCGTACACTGCAGGGTGGTAGCCAGCAGCGTCCACACCACGGTCCACTGCAGCACATCCAGGAAAGTGGAGCGCCAGATGGAGAGGGTGAAAATATTAATAAAGTTTTTCAGCCCCACCCAGTCCACCAGCTTCGCCGGCGGGGTGTGGTACAGGTTGTAGTTGGTGAAGGCGATGGCGAAACCGAACAGAATTGGAAAGATCACCACAAACACCAGCAGAATAAAGCCCGGGGTGATCATCAGGTACGGAAAGCCGTCGCTCAGCAGCATCTGGTACTGCTTACGCACGCTGTTGAGGGCGATCCCCTCATCGCGTTTTTTGCCGTTGAGCCACGTATCCCGCAGCGAGAGAAAATAGATCAGCACGCCGAAAGCGACGATCAGCACGCTGATAATCCCCTCGGCTAACAGGAAGATAGAGTTATCCCGCGGTACCTCTTCACCCAGGGTATATAACCCCCACAACCCCTCACGCAGGAAATCATAAAAAATCCCCAGAAAGCTGCTCAGCAGCACCAGGAAGACCAGCCCTTTCAGCCACTGGCGATGATAAAACTGACCGAAACCCGGCACGATTGCCAGCAGCAGGCCGCACCATGCATGGCGCCCGGGCCCGCGTGCGTCGCTAAAATTTTCGCTGGAATGGATGCTCACACTCGACTCCTTCTACAAACGGGAGGTCCCCCTCCCGCTCGGTGACTTCACGTGACGGTGAATTACTGATTGCTGGCCTGCATCGCTTCGATCTGCATCGTGATCTGTTTCACCGCGTTATCGAGCGCGGCCTGCGGCGCCTGCTTACCGGTGAGGCTCAGTTCAAGCGCGGCGTTGGCCGGCCCCCACACTTCCCCCATCTCGGGAATGCCCGGCATCGCCACCGCTCGCGCCGACTGGATGGCGACGGCGCTGGCCTTTTGGTCGTTTTTAATCACCGGATCGTCAATCATCGCCTTCAGCGGCGGAATTTCGCCAGTGGCGACATAGCGGGCTTTCACATACTGCGGCTGGTTGATGAACTCGATAAACTGTTGCGCCAGCGCTTTGTCTTTACTCCAGGTCGATACTACATAGCCTTTGACGCCGAGGAAGGAGCTCATCGGCTTGCCGTCCGGCAGGGTCGGCAGGGGCGCCACGCCATAGTTAATGCCAGCGGCTTCATACGGCTGGAAGGCCCAGGGGCCATTGATCACCGCCGCCGCTTTTTTCTCGGTAAACAGGGAATCGATGGCATTCAGCCCGTTATCGCCGAGGATCCCCGCCGGAAAGACCTTCTCGGCATAGAATTTTTTCAGGAAGGTGACGGCTTCGACGGCGCCGGGGGTATTGAGACCCACCTGCTGCGGGTTAAAGCCGCCGCTGTCGTTTTTAGCAAAGATATAGCCGCCCATCGGGCCAATCGCCCCCCAGCTGTAATAGATCTGGTCAAACTTGGCGAGCAGGCCGTATTTGTTCTGCTCGCGCTGGGTTTTCGAGTAGTCCAGCCAGGCCTGCAGGCTGTCCAGCGGCTTGTCGATCAGGTCCTTGTTGTAGATAAGCACCAGGGTTTCCACCGCCTTCGGGATCCCATACAGCGCGTTGTCCATGCGGAAGGCATTGATGGAGGCTGGCGTAAAGGCATCCTGTTTCGCCTGATCGACGCTGAGCGGCGAGAGTAGTCCCTGTACCACGGCGCCGCCGAGCTGGTCATTCGGGATCACCAGCACGTCCGGCCCAATGCCCGCCGGGCCGTCGAGGCGCAGTTTTTCCAGTTGCTGGGCGTAGGGCATCTCCTGGAGATTGACCTTCACGTTGTACTGCTTTTCAAAATCGCTAACCGCGGTTTTGATGCCAGCGGATTTTTTAATGTCCTCCCAGACGTTGAGCTGCCCGGCGGCATGCGCCTGCAGGCTGGCGAGTTGCCCCGCCGCCAGGGTGGTAAGGATCAGTGCAGCAAGCGTGTTCTTTTTCATTATCAACCTCATGTGAAGGTATAACAATTTAATGGTTTTTATTTGAATTCCGTCTGCCAGTTAGAAAAATAAATCTTTTCGAACTGCCGTATTACGTGGAAAACATGTTCTGATGCGCTTTTGTTATACGCTACGCTTTGATCGTTGATAAAACTACCATAAGCTGCCAGTTGTGTGATCATCCTTGCAGAAATGAAACGTCCCTGTATGGCGCAAAATCCGCGGAAGTTATAGTCAGGGCATGATTTTACTGCTGTTGAACATCGTCACACCGATTTGTTACACGTAATACAAATCACACTCAACATAGCGATAAGCCAACGGCAAATAACAGCTACTCACTCCGGGGAATGTGGATGTCCAATATACGACTGAGGAATGTCACCAAAAGGTTCGGCAGCACGGTGACGCTGCACCAGGTCAATCTCGATATTGAAGATGGCGAGTTTGCCGTCTTCGTCGGCCCTTCCGGTTGTGGAAAATCGACGCTACTGCGCATGATTGCCGGGCTGGAAGAGGTCAGCGAAGGAGAAGTACTGATCGGCGATGAGGTGATGAATGATGTCGTGCCCGCCCGCCGCGGCGTGGCGATGGTCTTCCAGTCCTATGCGCTCTATCCGCACATGACGGTGGCAGAGAACATGGGCTACGGGCTGAAGGTGAATAAAGTGCCGAAAACGGAGATCCGTCGCCAGGTGGAAATGGTGGCTAAAACGCTGCAGCTCTCGCACCTGCTGGATCGTAAACCGAAGCAGCTCTCTGGCGGCCAGCGGCAGCGCGTGGCCATTGGCCGGGCGATCGTGCGTAATCCCCGGGTATTTATGTTCGATGAGCCGCTCTCTAACCTTGATGCGGAGCTGCGCGTCGATATGCGCCTGCATATTGCCCGTCTGCACCAGGAGCTGAAGACCACTATGGTGTATGTCACGCACGATCAGGTGGAGGCGATGACGCTGGCCGATAAAATCGTGGTCATGAACTACGGGAAAGTCGAACAAATGGGTTCGCCGATGGCGCTGTACTACAATCCGGTCAACAAATTCGTCGCCGGCTTTATCGGCTCGCCGAAGATGAACTTTCTGCCGGCTATCGTCAGCGACTGGCAGCCGGAACGCTTAACGGTCACCCTCGCGCAGGACCATCAGCTGGCCCTGAATATCGCCACCCAACCGCTGAAGCCCGGCGCTGCGGTGACGCTGGGGATCCGGCCGGAGCACCTCACCCCGGAAGTCGCCACCGGTACCGTGGTGGAGTTTCAATGTGAAGTGGTGGAGCGTCTGGGCAACAATACCTATCTGTTCGGCCAGTGCTACGGCCACGACAACGTCAAGGTTCTGCTGCCCGGCGACGTCCATTTCCGCCCCTGGCAGAAAATTAAGCTGGCTTTCGATGAGCGCTTCTGCATGGTGTTTGATGAGAACGACCTGCGCATCAGCGCTGATATCCCGGCGCCGGATGCACACTAGCTAACATATTGCTGTCATCTGCGCAGCGTATGCTGCGACTGAATGCCGGAACACACCCTGCCCGGCATTCACACCCTCATTTTTATTCTGCTACATCGGAATCATCCTTCTCTCCCGGCATCGCAGCCTGTTGTGATGCCGGCTTTTTCCCCAAACGACGCGTTTTCTCCCGCTGCGCCCGAATTATCTTTCGCATATACTGATGACACCCGGCGAACGATAAGGACACAGGCATGAGGACCCGGCATCTGATGGCGCTGTTTACAGGAGTGCTGATACTGGCCATCATCCTGCCCATTTCACTCAGCATCTGGCAGGCGGCGCGGCAGGCCAAAATGCAGTTCTATCGTGAACTGGATGACTATTCCAACCGTATCGTCGTTCGGACGCTGCAGGTTGCCGACCAGGCCCGGGAAGCGTTACGAGAGGCTGACGCACACACCGCCGCCTCCTGTAGCCCTGAACATCTGCTTACGCTCCGCCGCATCGCCTATACCCATCGCTACATTCAGGAAGTGCTCTGGCTGCGTGATTCCGTGCCGCAATGCTCCTCCCTGGAAGACCATAGCGTCGCGGTCACCTTCCCCCCGCCGGACCATATTGCCCCCGACGGCTATCGCACCTGGCTGACCTCAATTAACGATCTTGGCCTCGATCATCAGATGACGGCCATGGGCAGCCGGCAGCACATGGTGATGATCGACCCCGTATCCTTTATTGATGTCGTTCCCGCCAGCGAAGAGAAGATCCATACCATGCTGTTTGGCCTGGACCACCAGAAAATGGTGATCAGCAGTCAGCCGCTGCCGGCGAAAGTCTGGCAACGCATTAAAGATCCGCATGTGGATATGCTTACTCTGGATAACACAGTCTACCGGATCCAGCGCATTCCCGAGCTGGGCTCTGGCATCGTAACCTGGTCTTCAACCTTGCCGCTGCAGCAGCGCATTCGACAGCAGCTGTTCTTCTGGCTCCCTGCCGGCATTTTCACCAGCCTGCTCGCCACCTGGCTGCTGCTGCGTCTGCTAAGGCACCTGCGATCACCACGCAACAGTATGCTGGACGCCCTCAACTCCGAAGCGATTCAGGTTCACTATCAGCCGATAATCTCGTTGCAGGACGGGAAAATCGCCGGGGCCGAGGCGCTGGCCCGCTGGCAGCAACCCGACGGCACCTTTTTATCGCCGGATATTTTTATTCCTCTGGCCGAGCAGACCGGGCTGATTACGCAGTTGACGGAAGATATCGTCAGGAAAATTTTTACCGATCTCGGTCCCTGGCTGCGGCAGCGGCCGGAAGTGCACATATCCATCAACCTGTCGGTAGATGATTTACGCTCGCCCACCCTACCGACGTTGTTACACGATCAGCTGCAGCACTGGGGGATCGCCGCCGAACAGATCATCCTTGAAATCACCGAGCGCGGGTTTGTCGACCCGGAGACCACCATGCCGGTGATCGCTCACTACCGTCAGGCCGGGCATCGGATCTCGATTGATGACTTTGGCACCGGCTACTCCAGCCTGAGCTATCTGCAGAAACTGGACGTCGACACGCTGAAAATCGATAAATCTTTTGTCGATACCCTCGAGTACCGGCCGCTGACGCCGCACATTATTGAAATGGCCAAAGCGCTCAATCTGGCCACCGTCGCCGAAGGGGTGGAAACCGAAAGCCAGCGCGACTGGCTGCGCCAGCATGGCGTTCAGTACGCCCAGGGGTGGCTTTACAGCAAAGCGCTGCCAAAAGAGCAGTTCATTCTGTGGGCAGAGCATAACCTCCATGCGTATTAAGCGGCGGGTGGCTTGAGCGGAACGTCAGGGGGCGCTACTTCAGATAGGATTTAATCACCTGCATCACCGTCTCCAGATCCGCTTCGCGCTGCGTCTCGTCAGGCTCTTTCACCACATGGTCGGTAAGATGCCCCTGAATAACCTGCAGCATCATGCCGTTGACCGCGCCGCGGATCGCCGCCAGCTGCTGTAATATTTCAGCGCACTCATGCTCGCGATTAAGCATTTTCTCTAACGCGGTACTCTGCCCCTGAATTTTCTTCAGCCGGGTCAGTAACATCTTTTTGTGTCGAACTGTATGTGACATTGCACGATCCACCGTTTCATTCTGTCCGGGATTACCGACCTGCGTGGTCAGCAACGCCTGCCAGCATACCATGATCCTTTTTATTAGCCGCTTTATCTACTGGGGGGTAGTATTTTACTACTGGGGGGGAGTAGGATAATCGCACTTTTGGCAAGGATCCCGATATGAACGATTTCACTTCCCTTCTGCAGCAGGGCAATGCCTGGCTGTTTATACCCAGCGCAATACTGCTCGGCGCGCTGCACGGCCTCGAACCCGGGCACTCAAAAACAATGATGGCCGCCTTTATCGTGGCGGTGCGAGGAACCTTAAAACAGGCGGTACTGCTGGGGCTGGCGGCCACGGTTTCCCATACGGCAGTGGTCTGGCTGATCGCCATGGCCGGCCTGTGGTTTGGCCGCGGCTGGAACGCCCAAACCTCTGAACCCTGGTTTCAGCTGGTCTCAGGGATTGTCATTGTGCTGATTGCCTGCTGGATGCTCTGGCGCACCTGGCGCGAATCGCAGCCTCACACGCACCATGAGCACCACCATGAACATGAGCACCACCATGAACATGAGCACCACCATGACCATGATCACCGCCATGACCATCACCATGCGTCCTCATCCGCCGCGCCGCTGGTGGCGGAGGAGTGGCAGGACGCGCATCAGCGGGCTCATGCTCAGGAGATCAACCGGCGCTTTGATGGCCGCCAGGTGACGACCGGGCAGATCGTGCTGTTTGGCCTGACCGGGGGGCTGATCCCCTGCCCGGCGTCCATTACCGTGCTGCTTATCTGTTTACAGCTGAAGAAATTCTCCCTGGGCGCCACGCTGGTGCTGGGCTTTAGCGTTGGTCTGGCGCTGACGCTGGTGGCTTCCGGGGCCATCGCCGCCCTGAGCCTTAAACATGCCACCCGCCGCTGGCCGTGGCTTAACGACCTCTCGCGCAAGGCGCCCTGGTTCTCAGGCTTACTGATTATTGTGGTGGGGATCTACATGATGCTTCATGGCCTGAGCGGCCTGTAAGCGATGAAAGGCCCTCTCCGTGATGAAGAGGGCGATGGGTTAATTCAGGAAACTATTTCCCGGGGAGGGCTGACCGCGTTGCGGCTGACGGGCTGGCTGAACCACGGTAGGCACAGCTGGATCAGCGGCCCAATCGACAGCGCGTAGATGACGGTTCCGACGCCAAATTTGCCCCCCAGCAGCCAGCCAATCAGCAGTACGGAAAGCTCGATCGCCGTCCGGATACCGCGCAGTGACCAACCAGTGCGAGCATGCAGACCGGTCATCAGGCCATCGCGCGGCCCGGGGCCAAAGCCCGCGCCAATATACATTCCGGTAGCGATAGCGTTCAGCACAATCGCTCCTACCAGCAGCGCACTGCGCGCCACCATCGACTCCAGCGGCGGCAGGACGGCCAGCGTGGCGTCCGCCGCTAGTCCCAGCACGATGACATTGCTCACCGTGCCGAGCCCCGGCATTTGCCGGATCGGGATCCACAGCAGCAGTACCGCCGCGCCGGTCAGGATAATCACCGTACCGAAACTGATACCCAGCTGTTTAGCCACCCCGAGATGGAAAACATCCCACGGATCGGCGCCGAGATTGGCATGCACGAAGAGCGCCGTGGACACGCCGTAAAGCACCAGACCAATATATAACTGCAGCAGGCGACGAAGCATATTTTTTCCTCAACATCATTGCGAATGCCCTCATCATCAGCAAAAATGGACTGATAATTAATGGCCAGTTTTGGAAAAGTGGATCGCTATGTCAGCCCGGCGCTTTGGAACCCAATCGCTGGTACGCCTGCTCGGCAACTGGCAGGAGACCAGCTCACGCACGCCGCTATGGCGCCAGCTGGCGGAAGCGCTCCGCCTGCTGATCCTTGATGGTCGCCTGACGCTGCAAACGCGCCTGCCCGGCGAGCGCGAGCTGGCGGCGGCCCTGAACGTCAGCCGGACCACCATCGCCAGCGCCCTCGGCCAGTTGCGGGAGGAGGGCTTTCTCTACAGCCGCCAGGGGAGCGGGTCACGCATTGTTTTGCCGGAACGCCCCGCCGATCTTCCTCTGCCTGCCGGCATCTCATCTACGCTTAATCTCTCTACCGCCGCCCTCAGCGCCGGGCCGGAGGTCCATCAGGCCTTCCAGCACGCTATGACCCTGCTGCCGCCCTATCTCGCACAGACTGGCTATGACCAGCAGGGGCTGCCGGTGCTGCGGGAGGCGATTGCCCGGCGCTACAGCGAACGCGGTCTGCCGACGCGGCCCGATGAGGTGATGGTGGTCAACGGCGCCCTCAGCGCCTTCGCGCTGATCCTGCGCCTGTTCACCGGGCCGGGCGATCGGGTGGTTATTGACTCCCCCACCTATCCGATGGCCATCAGCGCCATTCAGGGCGCCTCCTGCCGCCCCGTCGGGGTTGCGCTTCCGCAGCAGGGATGGGACTGCGATGGACTGGCGGCGACTATTGCGCAGACTGCGCCGCGGCTGGCGTGGCTGATGCCGGATTTTCACAACCCCACCGGACGCTGTATGGATGCCCCCACCCGCCAGCGGGTTGCGGACATCGCCGCCAGGACGCGAACAACGCTGGTAATCGACGAGACCATGGCCGACCTTTGGTATAACGCGCCGCCGCCCCCGCCGCTGGCCAGCTTTAATCCCGATGCCGCGGTGCTCACCATTGGTTCGGCCGGGAAAAGCTTCTGGGGGGGACTACGTATCGGCTGGATCCGCGCCAGCGCGCGGACCATCGCCTCGCTTATTCAGGCCCGCGATTCGCTGGATTTGGGTACGCCGCTGCTGGAGCAACTGGCCTGCAGCTGGCTACTGGAAAATGCCGCCACACTGCTGCCGCCGCGGCGGGATATGCTCAAGGCGCGCCGGGACATGTGCGAAACGCTGATGGCGGAATATTTTCCCCGCTGGCGGTTTTCGCCACCGGAAGGTGGGCTCTCTTTTTGGGTGGAACTTCCTGACATGCTGGCCACCCTGTTCTCTGCGCGTGCGGAAAGCCAGGGGATCCATATCGGCACCGGTACGCGGTTTGGGCTGGAAGGGGCGTTCGATCGCTATTTACGTCTGCCGTTTACGCTGCCGGATGAAGCATTGCGCCGGGCCTTCTCCACGCTACAACCGCTGTGGCAAAGCCTTGCTGAACAGAAGGAAAATACACGTTTGCGAAAAATAATATAAGAAAATAGCGACGGGCTGACTTCAGCCCGTCAAATGACCTTCATCCATGAGGTATATGAGATGTTTTTATAAAATTGCCTGGCTATCCTGCCCTCTGGTTATGGCAACCCAATGACAGAAAGAAGGCAATTTCATTAATGCTGGCGCGGAATAGGAAACCCTTTCAGGGAAATAATAAAGCCATCTTCATCTTTTTTGATTTTAGCGCCGGTGTCACACCAGTCGGAAGCAATGCGAAAGAACTCATCACTACCGATATTCCAGTTCAGGCGGACGTGTTTTACGTATCCTGAGCGCAACATATCGCAAGCTTCGCTATAGTTGCTGGCTGTAGAGAATTGTTGTTTCATTTTTTCTTCTTCAGAAGTTTTCTTAATGCTTTGATTTCTTTAGGGGTAAGTGGCGTTGCTTCCTCTTCGGTATGCTGGCTGTCAATGTCCTCTTCCGTCACCCCCGCCTCACCTGCTGACTCCTCCAGCTGAAAAGCCAGCTGCAGCAGCTTTTCCGTTGCCGTTCCCAGGTTCTCGTTATTAACTTCCGCAAAATGACGCAACTTTTCTTTTAGCTCTGCGTCAATTTTTACATTCAAAACCACTGTGGTCATAGCTACGCTTCCCGTGCAATAAAATCATCATAATTAATACACGAAGTTAACATGCTGATCCAGAGATATATTTTACAGCATGAGCCTGGCAACAAATTCCCATCAGTAAGATGCGCTTTATTTATGACATGCAAATGACATTAATATTTCAGTAGTATTTCAGATTTATGACAAGTAAATATTATGGAATAAAAGAAGGGGGTTTTAACAACAAAAACTAATATGCGATCTTTATCAGAAATTAATTATTGCAGGAGTAAAAACCGGACAAATATAAGGGAAACACCAGGCGGGAGAAATGGGTGGGGGCCCTGCCAGCTACATCCCGGCACACACGTCGTCTGCTCTGGCTGCTTCCTTCCGGACCTGACCTGGTAAACAGAGTAGCGTTGCGGGAGAACCAACAGAGCCCCCATTGAGAGCGTTAGTTGCCTAACGCGCTGGCGCATTATCCCTGCTGACCTGGTGAATTGCAAGCTCACACCGTCCGCCTGCTGGTTTATTGCGCAATAACGCGAATAAAACCAGCCACTCACGGTCAGCCTGTGAGATTGCGAGCCCGCGCTCAGCACACATCCGGGTTATCCACCATACTTATCCTCTTCGTCCTCTTTTATCACCAGTACATTGTCTCGACGGTAATCGAATGACTGACTCATCACCACAGACCATCACTCTGCCTTTACCTGCTATTGAAGGGATGACCATCGCCTTTCAGGGCGTAAACTACCTGCGTCCTGAAAAAATGCTCGACTTCGCGACCATCAGTCCCGCGCCGGTGCGGGCGGTTACGCCGCTGGCGCTGCTCTATTCCACCGTCGGCGTGCTGCGCCAGGTGGAGCTACGCAAGCTGCCGGTCTATATCAGCGGTCGGGTGGTGTACCCTATCTCGTCGTTAACCATGCCGGGCCTGCGCGCGAGGCTGATCATCAACGCCACTTCGCAGCGGTTGAAATTTCTTGAAAGTCTCATCGCCAGCTCAGCCTCGGACAATGTCCATGGCATGCAGATCCTCGGCCTCGCTCTGACGTTCACCGTCGAACAGGCCGCCTGACCCAGGCCGGCTGTACAGCTCCTGGCTTAGCGCTTATGCTGACGTTTTGCCGGTAACAGGACAGAAAATGGCTCCGCACGACTCATTTCCCCAACGCGTCTGGCACATCGTGGCGTCGATACCGGAAGGGTATGTCACGACCTACGGCGAGGTCGCCCGGCTGGCAGGTTCACCGCGCGCGGCGCGCCAGGTGGGCGGCGTATTGAAGCGCCTGCCGGAAGGGTCCACCCTGCCATGGCATCGGGTGGTCAATCGCCATGGCGATATCTCCCTCACCGGCCCCGATCTACAGCGGCAGCGTCAGGCGCTGCTGGCCGAGGGTGTGCAGGTCTCCGGCAGCGGCCATATCGATCTCCAGCATTATCGCTGGGTTTATTGAAGGCAAAAAAAAGCCCCCATCCGGGGGCGTAGCGAGCTTACTGGGCGACAGGAACGGCGGTCTGCTGGACCGGAACCAGCGTCAGGTCGGCATGAGTGCCCCCCTGGTTTATTACCGTCTGCACGGTATCGGTAATAAACATCAACTGGCCGTTAACCGTGATCGCCGCGCTTAGCAGAATGCGAGCGTTCGGTTGAATATCTGCCGGGTTGTAAGGCAGCGCAAAGTTAAATGGCGCCTGTTTGCCTTCGGTACGCACCGCTTTTTGCGACAATACGCGGGCTGGCGCATCTGCCAGAGAAGCATCCGACAGGGTCACCGTCAGTACCGCATCCGGCGGTAAAGCGATTCTCTGGCGGATATTAATCGTCCCCGTGACGCTCGGCTGCTGCTGCGCCACGCTCAGCGTCGCGATACCGTAAGGGTCGGGCGCGGCCGCCTGCGTCGAAGAATTGTTCGAGTGGTGATTAGCACAGGCGGTCAGCGTCGCGGCGACGGCTAAGGCACTAAACATATAGGCAAATTTCATGATGTTCTCCTTATCATCCCTTAATACCCAGGAGGATGTTCCGCCGCTTCGCCGGCAGGAACTTTCGTGTCGTCAATAAGTGTGGCACAGATCTCAGATTTGTTCCTGTTAACTGGTCGTTATTCAGATTATTACACCCATCGGACCACTTGCGATTCCAGGTTATACTTGGCCACATTACGCGCGCTGCGCCGCTATTGTTAATTGAGGATAAGTATGAGTCAGGCACTCTCTAACCTGCTGGCATTATTAGATCTGGAAAAAATTGAGGAAGGGTTGTTTCGCGGGCAGAGCGAAGACCTGGGGTTACGTCAGGTTTTTGGCGGCCAGGTAGTGGGTCAGGCGCTGTATGCGGCAAAAGAGACCGTGCCCGTTGAGCGTCTGGTTCATTCGTTTCACAGCTACTTTCTTCGCCCCGGCGATAGCCAGAAGCCGATCGTTTACGATGTGGAGGTGCTGCGCGACGGCAACAGCTTCAGCGCCCGTCGGGTCGCCGCCATCCAGAACGGGAAGCCGATTTTCTATATGACCGCCTCCTTCCAGGCGCCAGAGAATGGCTATGAGCATCAGAAAGCAATGCCGGCCGCCCCCTCCCCTGACGGCCTGCCTTCGGAAACCGATATCGCTCGCAAGCTGGCGCATCTCCTGCCGCCGCAGGTGAAAGACAAATTCCTCTGCGATAAACCGCTGGAGATCCGTCCGGTGGAGTTTCATAACCCAATGAAAGGCCATATCGCCGAACCGGTGCGCCAGGTCTGGCTGCGCGCCAACGGCGCCGTCCCTGACGATCTGCGTATTCATCAGTATCTGCTGGGCTATGCTTCAGACTTTAACTTCCTGCCGGTGGCGCTGCAGCCGCACGGCGTTGGTTTCCTTGAGCCCGGCATGCAGGTCGCCACCATCGACCACTCTATGTGGTTCCACCGGCCGTTTAATATTAATGAATGGCTGCTTTATAGCGTCGAAAGCACCTCGGCCTCCAGCGCCCGCGGCTTCGTTCGCGGCGAATTCTACACCCAGGATGGCACGCTGGTTGCCTCAACGGTTCAGGAAGGGGTGATGCGCAACCGCAACGCATAAAAAAAGCCTCCCGGACGGGAGGCTTTTCGCTATCAGGAGAGAATGGCTTTTTTATCAGGCGTTATAGGCGTTTTCGCCATGGCTGTTGACGTCCAGCCCTTCGCGCTCCTGCTCTTCCGGCACGCGCAGCCCGACGGTCATATCCGCCACTTTGTAGCCGATGAACGCCACAACGCCGGACCAGACCACGGTGATGGCGATACTTTCCAGTTGCACCAGCAGTTGATGGCCCATGGTGACGCCTTCCGCATAACCGACGCCGCCCAGAGAAGTCGCCGCGAAGATACCAGTCAGGATACAGCCGACGATGCCGCAGACGCCGTGAACGCCGAAGACGTCGCAAGGATCATCCACACGCAGCCAGCGTTTCAGCGCAGTCACGCCCCAGATACCCGCCAGGCCAGAGGCGATACCGACGATCAGCGCCCCGCCGACACCGATATAACCACACGCCGGCGTAACGCCAACCAGACCGGCAATTGCCCCGGAGCAGGCGCCCAGCAGTGAAGGTTTGCCGCGCAGAGCCCATTCGCCAAAGGTCCACGCCAGGATAGCCGCAGCGGTCGCCACGACGGTGTTAACGAACGCCAGGGCCGCAATTTCATTCGCTGCGCTGGCAGAGCCGGCGTTGAAGCCGAACCAGCCCACGTAGAGGATAGCGGTGCCAGTGAACACCATCGGCAGGTTATGCGGTTTGAACGCTTCTTTGCCGAAGCCCACGCGTTTGCCCATCATATAGGCGCCCACCAGCCCGGCGACCGCGGCGTTGATGTGCACAACGGTGCCGCCGGCGAAGTCCAGCGCGCCATGGGTCGCCAGCAGACCGCCGCCCCAAACCATATGCGCAATCGGCACGTAGGAGAGTGTCATCCACACCACCACGAAGATCAGTACCGCGGAGAAACGAATACGTTCCGCCAGCGCCCCGACAATCAGCCCGACGGTGATGCAGGCGAACGAGCCCTGGAAGGCCACGTGGATATACTGATAGAAGGTGCCCATCAGCGCTTTCAGCTCAATATTTTTCAGCATCACCCAGTCAAAGCTGCCGAAGAAGCTGCCGCCGGTGCCGAAGGCCAGGGTATAGCCATAAATCACCCACAATACGCAGACCAGGCCAAAGGTGACAATCACCTGAGTCAGCATGGACAGAACGTTCTTACCGCGGATCAGGCCGCCGTAAAACAGCGCAATCCCCGGGATAGTCATAAACAGAACCAGCGCGGTGCAAATCATCATAAACGCGTTATCGGCTTTGTCCGCCACCGCAGGCGCGGCCATCGCCAGCCCCGGCAGAAGGGCTAATGCCCCCAGACCCGATTTCATTGTTGCCATTTTCATTGTTTCGTTCCCCATCACTGTGTGGTCTGGAAATTACAGTGCCGCTTCGTCAGCTTCGCCGGTACGGATGCGAATGACGCGCTGCAATTCAGCGACGAAAATTTTGCCGTCGCCAATTTTTCCGGTGTAAGCCGCTTTGCTGATGACATCGATGACTTCATCCAGCTGATCGTCGGCAATCGCCACATCAATCTTCACTTTTGGCAGAAAGTTGACGCTATACTCGGCGCCGCGGTAGAGCTCCGCGTGACCTTTCTGACGGCCAAATCCTTTGACTTCAGTGACCGTCAGGCCCTGAATGCCGATGGAAGACAAAGCTTCACGCACGTCTTCCAGTTTGAATGGTTTGATTACCACGGTAACCAGCTTCATAAGTCCCCTCCAGTCAGTATTCGGTAATGGCCGCAGCTAACACGATGGATATAAAGCAAGGGCTATGCCAGAAATGAAAAAAGGCCGCAAAGCGGCCCTTTGATGGCAAAAAACAGGGGACAGGTCAGGCAATATCCTGCACAACGGCGCCTGGCGCGCAAAAATGCACCACAACGGTGCATTTGATGTAACGTTTTTGCACCATGGCAGGCCTCCCAGCGTTCCCTGCCTGCTGGTGGTGCATCAGGCGCTGAGCGACTCCTCTCTGGCGCTGGCCGCCAGCTCTTCGCCGGCCAGCTGCAGCTGATACATCTGCCAGTAGCGGCCTTTCGCCGCCAGCAGCTGCTGATGGGTGCCCCGCTCGACAGCCTGACCTCGATGCAGAACCAGGATGGTATCGGCCTCCACAATGGTCGACAGCCGATGGGCAATAACCACGAGGGTGGTATGCTGGCGGACCTTCGCCAGCGCCTGCTGGATCGCCTGCTCGGTACCGGAGTCGATGTTTGCCGTCGCCTCATCCAAAATCAGTACCTGCGGGGTGTCCACCAGCACGCGAGCCAGCGCCAGCAGCTGCTTCTGCCCGACGGAGAGATTATTGCCCTGCTCGCCCAGTTGGGTGTACAGCCCATCGCTCATGCTGCGCGCCACCGCCGCCAGCTGCACCGCCTCCAGCGCTTCCCAAACCTGCGCCTCACTGATGTCCCGGCCCAGCGCGACGTTGGCGTAAAAGGTATCCGCCAGCACTACGGGATCCTGTTGCACCATCGCGATGCCCCGACGCAACGCGCTGTGGCTGAGGGATGCGAGCGGTCGACCATCGATGCGGATCTCGCCGTGGGTTAACGGGTAATAGCCCATCATCAGACTGGCGAGGGTACTCTTTCCGCTGCCGGTATGTCCGACCAGCGCCACGAAGCTGCGGGAGGGAATATCCAGCGTGATATCCTGGAGAACCAGACGGTCCCCCCGGTAAGCAAAGGAGAGATGGTCAATTTCCACCCGACCGCTGCTCAGCGGCGCGTCATCCGCACCCCACGCCTGGCGCGGGCGATCCATCAGCTCGAAAACGCGCTCGCCGGCGACCACCGCCTGCTGCAGCATCGACTGCTGGGTGGTCAGCTCGATAAGCGGCTCGTTAAGGCGTCCAAGATAGCTGATAAACGCGTACAGGACCCCAACCTCGATCGTGCCCACCGCGCTAAAGCCGAACAGCATCAGCAGCCCGCACAGCACCAGCGAGGAAAAAAGGCTCAGCAGCGGGCGCAGCAGAAAACCGTCCAGGCGCAGCGTCTGCATCCGCGCCAGATAGTGGGCATAGCTGGCCTCACGCATCCGTTCGCCAAAGCGCGCCTGCTGGCGGAACTGCTGGATGACGCCCATGCCGTTGATCACTTCGTTGAAGCCATCGTTGATGTCGGCAAGCCAGGCGCGCACCCGCCGCACGATCGGCGTGCTATAGCGCTGATAGATAATCATCACGATCAGCACCGCCGGGAAAATAGCGATCGCCACCAGCGCCATCCGCCAGTCGAGGCTAAACATCGCCACCAGCATCGCGCCGATCAGCGCGGCGCTGCGCAGTACCGTAGCCACCACCGTCACGTACAGATCGCGAATGACTTCCGTATCGTTGGTTACCCGTGAGATAAGCTGCCCAACCGGCTGGGTATCAAACTCGCTGAGCGGCTGATGCAGGGCGGCATCCATCACGTCGCTGCGCAACTGCTGGACGACGCCGACCGCGGCGCGGTTAAACAGCAGCGACTGGTTATAGTGCAGGAGCGCCGCCAGCAGCTGCAGGCCGATATAGGCTACCGCCAGGCCGGCCACCAGCTTCAGCGGCAGCGTATGTTTCGCCACCATGTTGTCGATGAAATAGCTGATAAGCAGCGGGCCGCTCACTTCCGCCGCCGCCGCAATCCACATCATCGCCACCGCGATGGCCAACGGCTTGCGCCACGGTGAACCATAGGCCAGCAGGCGTTTAAGCGTCGGCCAGAGTTCGGTAAAGCTACGCATCCAGAGCCTCCTCTTGCGTCTGCGGAACCTCGTCGAGCGCGGCCTCCAGCTGCTGATATCGATACATGTCGCGGTACCAGCCGGGCTGCACGGCCAGCGCCTCGTGGCGGCCTCGCTGGGCAATATGCCCATGCTGCAGTACCAAAATTTCACTGGCCTCGGTGAGCGCCGACAGGCGGTGGGCGCTGATAATGACCGTCCGCCCCTCCCCCCACTGGCGCAGGTTATGCAGGATCTGGTGCTCGGTGCGGCCATCCACCGCCGATAAGGCATCGTCGAGGATCAAAATTTCGGCCTCCAGCAGCAGGGCGCGAGCAATAGAGATGCGCTGTTTCTGACCGCCGGAGAGCATCACGCCGCGCTCGCCCACTTCGGTCTCGTAGCCCTGAGGCAGACGCAGAATGTCGTCATGCACGCTGGCCAGTTGAGCAACCCGCTCAATCTGCGCCTGCGTCGCGTCCGGTTTTCCCAGCGCGATATTATTGGCGACGGTATCGGAGAATAAAAATGGCGTCTGATTGACCACCGCCAACCGGGCGCGCCAGCTGTCGAGCTGCAGAATCGGCAGCGGCAGATCGTGAAAGCGGATCTCGCCGTGAGTGACGTCAAAATGGCGCTGCAGCAGCGCCAGAATGGTGCTTTTGCCGGCGCCCGTCGGCCCGCAGATGCCCAGCATTTGCCCCGGCTGGAGAGTAAAATTTACCTGCTCCAGCGAAGGTTTGCTCGCCTGCGGATAGATGAAATCACGGATAGCAACCTGCAGGAGGCCGCGGCCTGCCGGCACCGCCTCGGTCCCGTCATCCACCGCCGGCGCCTCTTCAAGCATCGTGCGGATACGACCATAGGCCGCACTACCGCGCTCCACGATGTTAAACATCCACGCCAGCGCCAGCATCGGCCAGATCATCAGGCCAAGATACATCACGAAGCTGGTCAGCTGGCCCAGGGTCAGGCTGCCGTGGATCACCATCCAGCTGCCGCCGCCGATGGCCAGCAGGTTAGCGGCCCCGATGGCGATATAGATGGTGGGGTCGAAGCGGGCGTCAATGCGTGCCACGCGCATGTTTTTCGCGCCGGTATCGGCAGCATCGGCAGCAAACTGCGCCGACTGGCGATCCTCCAGCCCAAACGCCTTAATCATGCGGATGCTGGTCAGGCTCTCCTGCGTGCGATCGTTGAGGCTGGAAAAGGCCGCCTGAGCAACGCGAAAACGTTCGTGAAGCGCATCGCCGTTACGTTTGATCGCCAGGGCCATCAGCGGCATCGGCAGCAGCGCCAGCAGAGTAAGCTGCCAGCTAATCTGCGTCGACATTACAATCAATACCGCACAGCCCATCACCAGGGAATCCACTAGGGTTAATACTCCTTCGCCAGCGGCAAACACCACCCGGTCCACGTCATTGGTGGCGCGGGCGATAAGATCCCCAGTGCGATGGCGCAAATAGAACGCCGGATGCTGGCGGCTCAGTTGCCGGTAAAAATCTTCCCGCAGCTCAACCGCCAACTGGTAAGAAGCGCCGAACAACAGCACGCGCCAGACATAGCGCAGCAGGTAGACCATCACCGCGATCAGCACCAGCGCGCCGATCCACATCCACACCTTCTCCGCGGTGTAATGCTGTTGCGTCACGCCGTCGACCACAATGCCCACCACCTTCGGCGGAATAAGCTGCAGGACGGCAATAATGACCAGCAGGGCAATTGCGCCAAGATAGCGGCGCCACTCCCGGCGGAAGTACCAGCTGAGTTGAGCAAATAATCGCAAGCAATAAAATCCTGATTTTGTAATGGGTTACGGCGCAATACCGTTATTCGACAGGCAAGGCGGTGGTATATTTTATCTGTTCCATGGCAAAACTCGAAGTGACATCCGACAGACCAGGCACACTGTTCACTAAACGTTTATAAAAGTCGTCATAGCGTTTCATATCAGCCACCTGCACCCGTAGCAGGTAGTCATACTCCCCCGCCATCCGCCAGAAGCCGAGCACTTCCGCCATCTGCGTCACTTCGCTCACGAACTGACAGTACCAGTCGCTGCTATGATGCTGAGTCTTGATCAGGACGAACGCCGTCAGCCCCAGCCCCACCTTTTCCGCGTCCAACAGGGCGACGCGCCCGCGGAGAATGCCCTCGTCTTCGAGCCGTTTCAGGCGTTTCCAGCAGGGCGTGGTGGTCAGATTAACGGCATCGGCCAGCGCCTGCAAAGAGAGGGTGCAATCTTCCTGCAGTAGCGCCAGCAGCTTACGGTCAATTTTATCTAGCATTGGGCATCCTAAGAGAAAATTTTGCTCTCATAATGGTAATCCACAGGTTAAATGGCAACAATTTTTCCTGCGCTTTCCGCTAAGCTAGGCACAAAATGACAAACAGGAAATCACGATGAATAGCGCCTGGGTTAAACATGCCATTAGCGAAATCAACGCTGACTATCAGCGCTCCGCCGACACGCACCTGATCCGTCTGCCGCTGCCCGCTTTTCCGGGCATCCACCTGTATCTGAAAGATGAAAGCACCCACCCCACCGGCAGCCTGAAGCATCGCCTGGCGCGGTCGCTGTTTCTCTATGGCTTGTGCAACGGCTGGATCAAAGAAGGCACGCCAATTATAGAATCCTCCTCAGGGTCAACCGCCGTTTCGGAGGCCTATTTCGCCCGCCTGCTGGGGCTGCCGTTTATCGCTGTGATGCCCTCCTGCACCGCCAAGCGCAAAATCGAACAGATCGAGTTCTACGGCGGACGCTGCCATTTTGTGCAGAGCGCCGGCGAAATCTACGCGGCTTCCGAAACGCTGGCCCGCGAGCTGAACGGCCATTATATGGATCAGTTTACCTTCGCCGAGCGGGCCACCGACTGGCGCGGCAACAACAATATCGCCGACAGTATTTTCCGCCAGATGAGCCATGAGCCGCACCCGCAGCCGTCATGGATCGTCATGAGCGCCGGCACCGGCGGCACCTCAGCGACCATTGGCCGCTATATTCGCAGCCAGGGCTACGAGACGCAGCTGATGGTCGTTGATCCGCAGAATTCGGTGTTCCTCGATTACTGGCAGACCCGCGACGCCAGCCTGCGCAGCCCGGTCGGCAGCAAAATTGAAGGCATCGGACGGCCGCGCGTCGAGCCGTCGTTTATTCCCGACGTTGTCGATGAGATGCTGCGCGTGCCGGATGCGGCGAGCGTAGCCACCGCCCTGTGGCTGGAAACGCAGCTTGGGCGCAAGGTCGGCGCCTCGACCGGCACTAATATGTGGGGCGTATTGCAGCTGGCCGCGCGGATGCGCGAGGAAGGTCGCACCGGCTCGATAGTGACACTCCTGTGCGACAGCGGCGAGCGTTACCTGGAAAGCTATTACAACCCGCAGTGGGTGGCGAACAATATCGGCGATATTGCGCCCTGGCAGGCGGAGATCGCCGGTCTGGTCGAAAGGCGATAAAAAAAGCCAGATAGAAGCCTATCTGGCTTGCTGGAAGGGTCTCTCTATTCGGGGGAATAAGGAAGATCAGGGTTATCCAGCCAATGAGTTAAAAAATGGGAGACTGCCTGATTCCGGCAGTCGCCAATTACCGGCAGATGCGGCAGCTCGGCTTTCAGCTGCGGCATCGCGTTGCCCATGATGAACCCCCGCCCAACGCTGCCCAGCATCTCGCGGTCGTTCATCGCATCGCCGAAGGCCATGCACTCCTGCAGGGTGAAGCCTAAATGCTGGCTGAGCACCGCCAGCGCCGCGCCTTTATTGCAGCCAACCGGCAGCACCTCCAGACAGTCCATTGCCGAGAAGCAGAGAAATGCGCGATCGCCCAGCGTCTCATTCAGCTGGATCCGCAGACGGCGCAAATCGTCATGATCGCCGCAGAAACAGATCTTGGTGACATGCTGCGCCGACATACGCTTCAGATCGCACAGTTGATAGTGAAAGCCGCTGAATACATGCGCTTGCAACAATTCAGGCCTTGCCTGGCCGGTGAACCAGCCACCATCGTTAAAGACGTGCATGCTGGCCTGGGTATCCCATTTGCCGTGCAGCACCGCTTCCGCCGCCTCGGGAGTGAGATCCTGGCGATAAAGCTCCTCCCCTTCCAGCGAATGGATGCGCGTCCCGTTGCCGGTGATCAGAAATGCATCAAGGGAAAATTCGCCAATCACATGGTGCATCTCCAGCACATGGCGGCCGGTGGCGAAGGTCAAGGTGATATCGCGCTCACGCAGCCGTTTCAGCGCGGAAAGCGTCTTTTCTCCAAGACGATGGTCCGGCATCAGCAGGGTGCCGTCCATATCAAATGCCGCCAGTTTTGCCATGGTATATTCCCCGATGTGTGATGGGCTTCGCTTGTGTTGCAGTATCACCTGGGATATACGGAAGTAATAGTGAATAGATATTATTAATTGTTCCGGGTTTACAGCGGCCCGGTGGACGACGGCCCCCATGCGACTCTTACACCGTTTAAATCAGTACCAGCGATTGTGGCAACCCTCAGCCGGGGCGCCGCAGCAGGTCACCGTCGGCGAACTGGCGGAGCGCTGTTTTTGCAGCGAGCGCCACGTCCGTACTCTGCTGCGTCAGGCGCAGGAGGCCGGGTGGCTAAGCTGGCAGGCCAGCTCCGGGCGCGGCAAACGCGGACAGCTCTCATTTCACAAAACCCCGGAAAGTCTGCGCAACGAGATGATGGAGCAGGCGCTAAACAACGGTCAGCAGCAAAACGCGCTGGAGCTGGCGCAGCTTGCCCCGGTGGAGCTGAAAGCCCTGCTCCATCCCTTCCTCGGCGGTCAGTGGCAAAACAATACCCCCACGCTGCGTATTCCTTACTATCGCCCGCTGGAGCCGCTGCGTCCCGGCTTTCTCCCCGGCCGCGCCGAGCAGCATCTGGCCGGACAAATCTATGCCGGGCTGACGCGCTTCGACGAAGGCGACAATATGCCGATCGGCGATCTGGCGCACCACTGGCAGGTCTCCCCGGACGGCCTGCGCTGGCATTTTTATATCCGCTCCACGCTGTGCTGGCACAATGGCGATACGGTGGAAACCGCGCAGTTGCGACAGCGGTTACTGCTGCTGCTTGAGCTGCCCGCCTTGCGGACCCTCTTCGCCAGCATCAGCCGTATCGATGTCACCCATGCCCAGTGTTTAACAATAACCCTGCATCGCCCTGACTACTGGCTGCCGTTCCGCCTCGCCAGCTACTGCAGCGTGTTGGCGCATCCCGACGATCCGGCCATTGGCTGCGGACCGTTCCGCCTGAAGCGGTTTAGTCCGGAACTCGTCCGCCTGGAAAACCATCCCCGCTACCACCTGCAGCATCCGCTGATCCAGGCGGTGGAGTACTGGATCACTCCTCAGCTCTTTGACCGCGATCTCGGCACCAGCTGCCGCCATCCGGTGCAGATCACCATCGGCGATCGCGCAGAGCTGCATAATCTGCGTCAGGTCAGCAACCGTATCAGCCTTGGCTTCTGCTATTTGACCCTGCGCCACAGCCCTCGGCTTAGCAAAGCGCAGGCCCAGCGGCTGGTGTCGATAATCCATCACTCGTCGCTACTGGATACGCTGCCGCTCGAGGAGGATCTGATTACGCCAAGCCATGAGGTGCTGCCGGGATGGTCCATCCCGCAGGGACCGGCAAACAACGCGGTACCGCTGCCGGCCAGGCTCACCCTGCTCTATCATCTGCCGGTCGAGCTACATGCGATGGCCGAACAGCTGAGGCAACGTCTGGCTCTGCTGGGCTGCGAGCTGACGCTCTTGTTTCACGACGCTAAAAACTGGGAAGGCTGCCAGCATCTGGGGCAGGCCGACCTGATGATGGGCGACCGTCTGATCGGCGAAGCGCCGGAGTACGCCCTGGAACAGTGGCTGCGTTGCGATATGCTGTGGCCTAATTTGCTGACCGGGGCGCAATATGCTCATCTGCAGGCGACATTAGACGCGGTGCAGTCTCAGCCCGACGCTCGCAGCCGCAACGATGCGCTGCGCAACGTATTTAACAGCCTGATGGAAGACGCCATCATGACGCCGCTGTTCAAGTATAACTATCGGATCAGCGCGCCACCGGGGGTCAATGGTCTGCGCCTCAACGCCCGGGGCTGGTTCGACTTCGCCAGCGCCTGGCTGCCGGCCTCGTCGACGTGAGAGAGCTGGTGATGGAGGGCGTCTGGCGCTACCATATCGCCTTTATTCATTTAGTCAGGAATTGCCATGAAACGCGCCGTAGTTGTCTTCAGCGGAGGACAAGATTCAACCACCTGTCTGGTGCAGGCTCTGCAACAGTATGATGAAGTGCATTGCGTCACTTTTGATTATGGCCAACGCCACCGCGCGGAAATCGACGTTGCGCGCGAACTCGCCCTGAAACTGGGCGCCGTCGCGCATAAAGTGCTGGACGTCACTCTGCTCAACGAACTGGCAGTCAGCAGCCTGACCCGCGATAACATTCCGGTACCGGACTATCAGCCTGATGCCGAGGGTATTCCCAACACCTTTGTCCCCGGGCGTAATATTCTGTTTTTAACCCTGACGGCAATCTACGCCTATCAGGTAAAAGCCGAAGCCATCATCACCGGCGTGTGCGAGACCGACTTCTCTGGCTACCCGGACTGCCGCGATGAGTTTGTCAAAGCGCTGCACCACGCCGTCAGCCTGGGGATGGCGAAAGACATTCGCTTTGAGACGCCGCTGATGTGGCTGAATAAGGCCGAGACCTGGGCGCTCGCCGACTACTGGGGTCAGCTGGATCTGGTGCGCCGGGAAACCCTCACCTGCTACAACGGCATTAAGGGCGATGGCTGCGGCCAGTGCGCCGCCTGTAACCTGCGCGCAAACGGACTCAACCAGTATCTGGCGGACAAGGTCGGGGTAATGGCGGTGATGCAGCAAAAAACCGGACTGGCGCAGGCATAATCTCCGGGGATCGATTTACCGGAACTTTGGCTCAAATTCCCCGGTGGCGCGATGCTTACCGGGGCTACGGGTTCATCACCTGCCGTGGGCCCGCCACTCGCACGACGGTTGTCAGCGCAGGTTCATCTGGTCAAGTTTTGCACGCAATTCCCCTTCCAGCGGCAGCGCCTTCTGGGTTTTCAAATCGATACAAACGAAGGTAATCAGCGCATCGGCCACTACTTCGCCATTGGGGTTGAGGGTGACCACCTGGCTTAGGGTGCCGCTTTTGCCGTTGAGTTGCTCCAGTTTGCTGCTCACCGTCAGCACATCGCCCAGTACCGCCGGACGACGATAGTTAATATTGATATTCACCACCACGAAGGCGATGTTTTTCTCCATCATCCACTGAAACGCGGGGCTGTTTTCCAGGCCGTCCCAGCGGGCTTCCTCAAGGAACTCCAGGTAGCGAGCGTTGTTCACATGCTGGTAGACGTCCAGATGATAGCCGCGAACTTTAATTTGTGTCTGCATAGCACTAATGCCTTTCTGTTATTGTTGTTTATGAGGTAAGAGGTCACACCACTTGATGCAACCTCTTTATCCTGGCAAAAAATCACCGCTGTGCAAGGTCTGGCATAAAATTTACAGCGTCAGATGGGCTAAATTGCGCTCCACCAACGCGCTCCCCATTCCCGGGACCTGCTTCAGATCATCGAGGGTTTTGAACGGCCCGTACTCTTCGCGGTAGCTGACAATAGCCTGGGCTTTTTTCAATCCTACGCCATTTAACGCCTGCGCCAGCTGTTCGGCGCTGGCGCGGTTAATGCTGACCTTTGTCGCCCCGTTGTCAGACTCGCCGGGCACCGCTTCCGCCTTCGCCGAAGAGGACGCCTGCACATTTTCTTTATTCACCGCCGCTTTGCCGCTGGCGGGTGCCGCCAGCGCCCCCTGTACCCCTACCGCAAAAACCAGAACGCCCGCGGCCATCAGTGCTTTTATTCCATATTTCATGCTGATATCTCCTTGTGTGTAGACAGCAAGGTCACGATAGCGTCAGTGCGGATAGTCGACAAAAGGCAAATCACAGAAATGGAAAGGGCCGCGAAAGCGGCCCTTGAGGATTACATCGTGTTGCTCATTTTTGCGAGACGACGCGAAATTACTGCTGCTGGTCGATGCTGTCGCCGAGCTTAATTTTCGCCGCCTTGCGCAGGTTGCTCATCAGCGCTTCGAAAGCGATTTGGGCATTGTTCTGGGTGATCCCCTGAACCATGGCCTTCTTCTGCTCTTCCGGCATGCTGCCGGCTTTCACCTCATCCAGCGCTACCAGCACCACATCGCCTTGCATATTGCTGCCCACGCCGTAGACCGGTTTACCCTGCTGCGGCAGCGGCAGGGTAAATGCCAGCTGGCTCAGCGGATCCTGGCCGGTACGAGAAAGCGTCTGCGGCGCGCCAAAGCTCAGGCCAGCCGCCTTCATCGCTTCATCGCCTTTGCCGTCTTTCAGCGCCGCCAGCAGCTTGTCGGCCTCCAGTTTCGCCTGCTGTTCCGCTTTATTGTGCTTAACGATATCGCTAACCTGTGCCTTCACTTCGGCCAGCGGCTTCACCGCCTCGGCTTTGTGTTCGCTAATGCGCAGCACAAAAGCGCGATCGCCGTCAACGGTAATGATATCGGAGTTGCTGCCCGGCGCGCCGTTCTCACCCACCAGACCGCCGTTGAAAATAGCGTCAGCGACCGGTTTAAAGTTCAGCTCCTCCGGCAGGTTATCGCGGCCAAACCAGCCGGTTTCTACGACCTTCAGCCCGGCGACCTGCGCTGCGCTCGCCAGCGATTCATTATCGTTGCTGGCCGCATCGCTCACCTTCTGCTGCAGCGCGTAGTAAGCATCCAACGCTTTTTCCTGCTTCACTTTCGCCGCAATGTCATTACGCACGTCAGCCAGCGGCTTCACCTGCGCCGGCTGGACGTCGTCCAGACGAGCTACCAGGAAGCCAACCGAGGATTTGATCACGCCAGACAGCTGGCCTTTCTCTTTCAGCCCGGCATCTTTGAGCTCAGGCACGGTAGAGGCATCTTCCATCCACCCCATATCGCCGCCGTTGCGGGCAGAGATAATATCGGTCGATTTTTCTTTCGCCAGCGTGGCGAAGTCCGCTCCTTTTTGCAGCTCGGCCAGTACCGCTTTCGCATCGGCTTCAGTTTTGGTCTGAATCACGCTGTAGCGGTTGCGCTGCGGCTGAGTGAACTGATCCTTGTGCTGGTCGTACCATGACTGAATCTCGTCGTCAGAGGCGCTCTCCTGCATGCTGGCGGCATCCATTTTGATGTAGCTGACGCGGAACTGCTCCGGCGCCATAAAACGGGCCTGATTCTGCTGCCAGAAGGCGTTGATTTCCTCATCGCTGGCGGTCTGTTTTGCCGCCAGGGCATTTACGTTGATGGTCGCTTCGCGGACCACCCGCTGCTGAGATACCAGCGCCGCCAGCTGATCGGACTCGCCCGGCAGCATGAAGTCGGTACCCGCAATGGCGTTAATCAGCTGCTGCGTGGTCAGCTGGTTACGCAGCGCCTGGGCGTACTGATCGGTGGTCATCCCCATCTGGGCGACAATACCGCTGAAACGCTGGTTGTCGAACTTACCGTTCGTCTGGAACGCCTGGGTCTGGAAGATCGCCTGCTTCACCTGCTCATCGCTGATGCTGAGGCCCAGCTCGCGGGCATACTGATCCAGAAGCGACTCATCGATCAGGCGGTTCAGCACCTGCTGGCGCATGGTTTTCATGTAGTTTTCGTTCGCCGCCAGCTCGGAGAATTGATCGCCAAGCTGCTGCTGCATACGGTTACGTTCGCTGGCGACGGCGTTTTCAAACTGCCCACGGCCAATCTCCTGGCCATTCACTTTTGCGGCATAGTTTTTGCCACCGCCAATCAGGTAACCACTCACCCCGGTCAAAATGAACGAGACGATAATGATACCGAAAATAATCTTGAGCACGACGCTGTTGGCGGCCGTGCGTAGGTTGTCCATCATGGTGTAACAACGCTCCGCTGTAGATGACTTTAGCTCGCGCAGCATAGCACGTGATGGCCGCCGCGCGTGAGGACGTATTTTGACAAGAAAACAGGGTGATTGTCAGCCCACAAGTGGCGATAAACACACATAAAGTGGTCTGAAAAGGCAATAAAAAAGGCACATCTCACGATGCGCCCTTGTACTTCGTCACATTCCCTGACGGGAAAGCCGATCAGTTCACCGCGTCTTTCAGCGCTTTACCAGCACGGAAGCCCGGCACTTTTGCGGCAGCGATAGTAATTTCTTTACCTGTTTGCGGGTTGCGACCAGTACGGGCGGCACGTTCTTTAACAGCAAAGGTACCAAAACCTACCAGCGCAACGTCATCCCCAGCCTGCAGAGATTCAGTAACAGAAGCGATTAAAGCATCTAACGCACGTCCAGCTGCAGCTTTAGAAATGTCCGCACCCGCAGCAATTTTGTCAATCAGTTGAGATTTATTCACTGTTCTCTTCCTCTCTTTATAATTTATATCGCACCTGAGTCCTTCATAGTGCGACCGCGCAGCAGTTATATCAGGACTGTCATGCCCTTACAACAGCAGTTGTCGATGACCCCCCTGCCAGCGATCTAAGTTAGCTACACAAAAAAAGGCTGGCAAGTCCGAAATGACTTACCAGCCCTATTTTTATTAGCGCAATTTGCGCAGAATCACTATTTCGCGGTCACAACCTGCATGCCGAACGGTTCGTTCTGCAGCGCAAGTGTCAGAACTTCCTCGATTCGTTTCACCGGATGGATATCCAAATCGGCGATAACGTTATCCGGAATTTCTTCAAGGTCGCGTTTGTTCTCATCAGGAATCAGAACAGTCTTAATGCCGCCGCGATGCGCCGCCAGCAGTTTTTCCTTCAGACCGCCGATCGGCAGCACCTGACCACGCAGAGTGATTTCACCGGTCATCGCCACATCAGCGCGTACCGGGTTGCCGGTCAGGCAGGAGACCAGCGCCGTGCACATGGCAATACCCGCGCTCGGACCATCCTTAGGCGTCGCCCCTTCCGGCACGTGCACGTGAATGTCACGCTTCTCGTAGAAGTCGGCGTTAATGCCCAGCTTGTCAGCCCGCGAACGTACCACCGTCAGCGCAGCCTGAATCGACTCCTGCATCACCTCGCCCAGCGAGCCGGTGTAGGTCAGCTTGCCTTTGCCCGGCACGCAGGCGGTTTCGATGGTCAGCAGATCGCCGCCCACTTCCGTCCACGCCAGACCGGTCACCTGACCGACGCGGTTCTCACTATCGGCGCGGCCATAGTCGAAGCGCTGTACGCCGAGATAATCATGCAGATTCTCACCGTTAATTTCGATGTGTTTCAGCGATTTATCCAGCAGCAGTTGCTTAACGGCCTTGCGGCACAGCTTGGAGATTTCACGCTCCAGGCTACGTACCCCCGCTTCCCGCGTGTAGTAACGAATAATGCCGATAATGGCGCTATCGTCGACGGTCAGCTCGCCTTTCTTCAGCGCGTTACGTTCGATCTGCTTCGGCAGCAGATGACGTTTGGCGATGTTCAGTTTTTCATCTTCGGTATAGCCGGAGAGACGAATCACTTCCATACGGTCCAGCAGCGGCGCCGGAATGTTCATGGAGTTGGAAGTCGCCACGAACATCACGTCGCTGAGATCGTAATCCACTTCCAGGTAGTGGTCGTTAAAGGCCACGTTCTGTTCCGGATCCAGCACCTCAAGCAACGCGGAAGCCGGGTCGCCGCGCATGTCGGAAGACATTTTGTCGATCTCGTCCAACAGGAACAGCGGGTTTTTGACCCCCACTTTCGCCATTTTCTGGATCAGTTTGCCCGGCATCGAGCCAATGTAGGTCCGACGATGACCGCGGATTTCCGCTTCATCGCGCACGCCGCCAAGCGCCATACGAACGTATTTCCGTCCGGTCGCTTTGGCGATGGATTGACCCAGCGAGGTTTTACCTACCCCCGGCGGTCCCACCAGACAAAGGATTGGCCCCTTGATTTTGTTCACCCGGCTCTGCACCGCGAGATATTCAAGGATGCGATCCTTCACGCGCTCCAGGCCATAGTGATCGGTATCGAGGATCTCCTGGGCCTGACGCAGGTCTTTTTTGACCTTACTGCGCGCATTCCACGGCACCTGCACCATCCAGTCGATGTAGCCACGCACGACGGTCGCTTCCGCAGACATCGGCGACATCATCTTCAGCTTCTGCAGTTCCGCTTCGGTTTTTTCTTTCGCCTCTTTCGGCATTTTCGCCGCGTCGATCTTACGCTTCAGCGCTTCGTTTTCGTCCGGGGCGTCGTCCATCTCGCCGAGTTCTTTCTGAATCGCTTTCATTTGCTCGTTCAGATAGTACTCGCGCTGAGATTTCTCCATCTGCTTTTTGACGCGGTTGCGAATGCGCTTCTCAACCTGCAGCAGATCGATTTCCGATTCCATCATCGCCATCAGATATTCCAGACGTTCGTTAACGTCGGACATCTCAAGCACAGACTGCTTGTCAGCCAGCTTCAGCGGCATGTGCGCCGCGATGGTATCCGCCAGGCGCGCCGGATCGTCGATGCTGTTCAGCGACGTCAGCACTTCCGGTGGGATCTTCTTGTTCAGCTTGATATAGCCTTCAAACTGGCTGATAGCGGTGCGAACCAGCACTTCCTGCTCGCGTTCGTCAATCGCCGGCGAGTCGAGGTACTCCGCTTTCGCCGAGAAATGCTCGCCATTATCAGACAGCGCAGAAATGCGAGCACGCTGCAGCCCTTCGACCAGCACCTTCACGGTGCCGTCCGGCAGCTTCAGCATCTGCAAAATAGACGCCACGGTTCCAACGGTGAAAAGATCGTTTACACCCGGCTCATCCGTCGACGCTTCTTTCTGCGCAACCAGCATGATTTTTTTATCATGGTCCATGGCCGCTTCGAGGCAACGGATAGATTTTTCCCGCCCTACGAACAGGGGTATGACCATGTGCGGATAAACCACCACATCGCGCAATGGCAATACGGGGATTTCAATGCGTTCAGAACGCTCAGGATTCATAGAGCTCTCTCTTAGTTTAAAGTCCGCCAGGTAGCCGACGACGCCACACTCCACTGCATCGTCGTTAATATGTAATCCAGTATATGGGGATGTATTCCACACATTCAACGGCGGGAATGCAGGAAAAATAAAAGGGGAGATAAAATCCCCCCTTTTTGTTAACTGCTTGAGTGAAATGGTTAATTATTCACCAGATGCCTGCTGAGCTTCCGGTTTGCCGTAGATCAGCAGCGGTTTACTCTGACCGGCGATAACCGACTCATCAATGACCACTTTTTCGACATCTTCCATCGAAGGCAGGTCATACATGGTATCCAGCAGCGCCGCTTCCACAATTGAGCGCAGGCCACGGGCGCCGGTTTTACGCGCCATCGCTTTCTTGGCGATAGCGTCCAGCGCTTCGTCGCGGAATTCGAGCTCTGCGCCTTCAAGGCTAAACAGCGCCTGATACTGCTTGGTCAGGGCGTTTTTCGGCTCTTTCAGGATCTGGATCAGGGCTTCTTCGCTCAGCTCGTTCAGGGTCGCCACTACCGGCAGACGGCCGATGAACTCCGGGATCAGACCAAACTTGATCAGATCTTCCGGCTCGACCTGAGCCAGCAGTTCCCCTTCGCTCGCTTTGTCGGACTTCGCTTTTACCGTCGCGCCAAAACCAATGCCGGAGCCGGTTTCCACACGGTGGGAAATCACTTTGTCCAGGCCAGCAAACGCGCCGCCGCAGATAAACAGGATCTTGGAGGTATCAACCTGCAGGAACTCCTGCTGCGGATGTTTACGCCCGCCCTGCGGCGGAACGGCGGCAACGGTCCCTTCGATAAGCTTCAGCAGCGCCTGCTGCACGCCTTCGCCTGAGACGTCGCGCGTAATCGACGGGTTATCGGATTTACGCGAAATTTTGTCGATTTCGTCGATATAAACGATGCCGCGCTGCGCTTTCTGCACGTCGTAATCGCACTTCTGCAGCAGTTTCTGAATGATATTTTCGACGTCCTCACCCACATAACCGGCTTCGGTCAGGGTAGTGGCGTCCGCCATGGTAAACGGCACATCCAGCAGGCGCGCCAGCGTTTCCGCCAGCAGCGTTTTACCGGAACCGGTCGGCCCGATCAGCAGGATGTTGCTTTTACCCAGCTCTACGCCATTGCTGGTATCGCCATTGCGCAGACGCTTGTAGTGGTTGTATACCGCGACCGCCAACACCTTCTTCGCCTGTTCCTGACCGATGACGTAGTCATCAAGGTGGTGGCGAATCTCGTGCGGCGTCGGCAGCGCGCTGCGCTCGCGGTGCGGCGCCACTTCTTTAATCTCTTCGCGAATGATGTCGTTACATAAATCAACGCATTCGTCGCAGATATACACGGATGGCCCGGCGATCAGCTTACGCACTTCATGCTGGCTTTTGCCGCAAAAAGAGCAATACAACAATTTGCCCGATCCATCTTTGCGTTTATCTGTCATGAGTCCAAACCTCTTTTTAAGTTCTTTGTGCCGCACACGACGACGCAAATGCCATTCTCAGGCGCAAGCCGCCATATAGCGTTGTGCCGCCCTTCATTAGTATATACACAAAATCCTTCGCGCTACATCGAGCCGGTAGCGAAGCCACCGGCCGCAAGCCTGCCAGACAAGCGGCCGAATAAAAGCCAACCGCTCGCACAGACGTGGCGAGAAGGATGAAGCGTAAAGCGGCACCCTTGCGCCTTGGGCATCAATTACGATGGGTCAAAATAGAGTCGACCAGCCCGTACTCCACGGCTTCCGCAGCAGACAGGAAGCGGTCACGCTCGGTGTCACGCTCAATCTGCTCAAGAGACTGGCCGGTATGATGCGCCATCAGCTCATTCATGCGTCCTTTCACCTTCAGGATTTCACGGGCGTGGATCTCAATATCCGTCGCCTGTCCCTGATAGCCGCCCAGCGGCTGGTGGATCATCACGCGGGAGTTCGGCAGGCAGAAGCGCTTGCCTTTCGCCCCGGCGGTCAGCAGGAACGCGCCCATAGAAGCGGCCTGCCCCATACAGATGGTGCTGACATCCGGCTTGATGAACTGCATGGTGTCATAAATCGACATCCCGGCGGTGATTACCCCGCCCGGAGAGTTAATGTACAGGTAAATGTCTTTTTCCGGGTTTTCCGCTTCCAGAAACAGCATCTGCGCCACGATCAGGTTTGCCATGTGGTCTTCGACCTGGCCGGTCAGAAAAATGACGCGTTCCTTAAGCAGACGGGAGTAGATATCAAAAGAACGTTCACCGCGTGAGGTCTGTTCAATGACCATCGGCACCAGGGCCATATGGGGTGCAAAGTTGTCTCGTTCGCCACTGTATGACATTTCCGTCTCCTGGAGTAATTTTAAAATACCTGCTGCACTGATTGTAACCTTACGGACGGATTATCAGCCACAGTTTCTATCCGCTGAATGCGTCACCGCCTCTTCAATACGCGTGCGATTGCGGATGCAGTTGCCTCCCCCGGTAATGGGGATGGTGTTGCCATATTTCAAGCATAACAAGCTTTTGCTGTAACGCTATCATGGTTAATGCGTTTTCGCACCGTGCCTGTGGCTATCATTATCTTAAAAAAAAACCCGCCGCCTTTCGGCAACGGGTTTTTGCTCGAACCTTAAACGATAGCGGCGAAATTACGCCTGCTGGTTCATCAGTTCGTTGAAGGAAGTGGCTTTTTCAGACACTTTGGCTTTCGCCAGCACGGCTTCAACAGCCTGCTCTTCCAGCGCCACGTTGCGCATGTTGTCCATCAGCTCTTTGTTCTTGCTGTAGAACTCAACGACTTCAGACGGATCTTCGTACGCAGAAGCCATCTCTTCGATCAGGGCTTTTACGCGCTCTTCGTCAGCTTTCAGCTCGTTGGTGCGGATCACTTCGCCCAGCAGCAGACCAACAACGACGCGACGTTTAGCCTGCTCTTCGAACAGCTCGCGCGGCAGTTCCAGAGCCTGTTTCTCGTTGCCGCCGAAACGCTGAGCAGCCTGACGACGCAGCACGTCGATTTCGCTGTCGATCAGGGCAGCCGGAACGTCGATCTCGTTGGCTTTAACCAGACCTTCGATAGCCTGAGACTTCACGCGGTTACGCACAGCGCCTTTCAGCTCGCGTTCCATATTTTTACGCACTTCAGCGCGCAGGCCAGCGACGGAACCATCTTCCACGCCGAAACGTTTGATGAACTCTTCGGTCAGCTCAGGCAGTTCACGCTCTTCGACTTTCTTCAGGTTGATAACGAACTTAGCCGCTTTACCTTTCAGGTTTTCTGCGTGGTACTCTTCCGGGAAGGTCACGTCGATGGTGAACTCTTCACCCGCTTTGTGGCCTTTGATACCGTCTTCGAAGCCCGGGATCATGCGACCCTGGCCCATCGCCAGTACGAAGTCAGAGGCTTTGCCGCCTTCGAACTCTTCGCCGTCAACAGAACCGGTGAAGTCGATGGTTACGCGATCTTCAGCGTCAACCGCGCCTTCTTTTTCTTTCCAGGTCGCCTGCTGCTTGCGCAGAGTTTCCAGCATGGTATCAACGTCAGCGTCGGTGACTTCAACAACCGGTTTTTCAACTTCGATCGCGTCCAGACCCTGCAGTTCAACTTCCGGATACACTTCGAACTCTACCGCGTAGGTGAAGTCTTCGCCCAGTTTGTATTCGCCCGGAACGTAGTTCGGCGCGCCGGCCGGATTGATTTTTTCTTTGATGATCGCGTCAACGAAATGACGGCTCATCAGGTCGCCCAGCACGTCCTGGCGAACGGAAGCGCCATAGCGCTGAGCAACAATATTCATCGGCACTTTGCCTTTACGGAAGCCGTCAATGCGAACTTTTTTCGCTACGTTGACCAGCTCGCTTTTGACAGCATTCTCGATGCTGTCAGCGGCGATAGTAATCGTTACACGGCGCCCAAGGCCCTGAGTGGTTTCAACTGAAACTTGCATCTTGTTACCTCAAAAAAATCACAGTGCTCGGTCAACTCTGGAAGCGCGTGTAGGTGGCTTCGCAGAACCGGGATGCCCTCTTCAAATCAGAAACACATTCCCTGTCGTCAGAATCATCCCGAAGACATTCATATATAAGACGCGGCATTATAGCGGCATCACTTTTGTGAGTCGAGAACGGTTGTCGCCTGGTGCTGCGGCATTTTTCACATTTCCCGCTCAAATTTGCCCGCAAAAGCGCTGACTTTGCGCATTTTCCAGGCAAAACAAAACGGCCCGTAGGCCGTTTTTGCTAAATCTGCAAGCAACATACTGGAAAAGCGCCAGCGGTTGCAAATGGGATTTCTAAGCGATACTCCCTGCGCCGCGGCACGGCGGCGAAGCAAATACCGTATCCTGTAATGCTTCCCATTCTTTAATCGTGTAGGTGTGCAGCGCCAGGGCATGCACCGTATTCGACAGCTCCTCGGTTAGCGTGCCGTAGATCATACGGTGGCGATTGAGGAAACGCTCGCCAGTGAAGCGATCGCTCACTAACACCACTTTAAAATGACTTTCAGAGCCCGCAGGGACGTTGTGACGATAACTTTCATCCACGACTTCGAGATACATCGGGTCGAACGCTGCTCTAAGTTTTGCTTCGATCTGTTCACGTATCATCATGAATTTTCTCCTCCGACAACGCTGAGATGCCGCCACTCCATTTAAATGTTAGCCGCTTTTACCGCTTCCATTAGGAGAAAACAACAAAAAATTAGCATTGTTCTGATATTTTCATTCAAAAGTATCACGTTTACTGGCTCTGGTCGCCAAATCCGTCGGGGAACGAGCCATTAACCGTGGCGGGACGCTCAGAAAACCGCCAGCACGATGGATTTACACGCGTTGCCACTTCCCCTTGCCGTTGGCAATGCTATGATGGCGGTAATTTTCCTTATAACAACACCATGCGTTGAGACCTGAACATGCTTAAGAAGATTCTTTTCCCGTTGGTCGCCATGTTTATGCTGGCAGGATGCGCCACGCCGCCGACCACCATTGAAGTATCGCCGAAAATCACGCTGCCGCAGCAGGATCCAAGCCTGATGGGCGTGACCGTCAGCATCAACGGCGCCGATCAGCGTCCGGACCAGGCGCTGGCGAAAGTGACGCGTGATAATCAGCTGGTCACTCTCACCGCCTCCCGCGATCTGCGCTTCCTGCTGCAGGAAGTGCTGGAGAAACAGATGACGTCTCGCGGCTACATGATTGGCCCGAACGGCGCGGTCGATCTGCAGATCATCGTCAACAAACTCTATGCTGACGTCTCTCAGGGTAACGTGCGCTATAACATCGCCACCAAAGCCGATATCGCCATCATCGCCACCGCGGCAAACGGCACGAAAATGACCAAAAACTACCGCGCCAGCTACTCCGTTGAAGGCGCCTTCCAGGCCTCGAACAAAAACATCGCTGATGCCGTCAACAGCGTCCTGACCGATACCATCGCCGATATGGCGCAGGACACCAGCATCCACGATTTCATCAAGCAAAACGCGCGTTAATGCTATCGCGAACCCGGCCTCCGCCGGGTTCGTGCTTTATGCTATGTCCAGTCATTACTTACGCATTTTTCAGCAGCCGAAATCAGCCATTTTGCTGATCCTTGGTTTCGCCTCCGGTCTGCCGCTGGCTCTCACCTCCGGTACCCTGCAGGCCTGGATGACGGTGGAAAATATCGATCTGAAAACGATCGGTTTTTTCTCGCTCGTCGGCCAGGCCTATGTCTTTAAATTCCTCTGGTCCCCGCTGATGGACCGCTACACGCCGCCGTTTCTTGGGCGTCGTCGCGGTTGGCTGTTGACCACCCAGGTATTACTCCTGCTGGCGATCGCGGCGATGGGCTTTCTTGAGCCGGTCACCCAATTACGCTGGATGGCGGCGCTGGCGGTGGTGATCGCCTTCTGCTCGGCGTCGCAGGATATTGTGTTCGACGCCTGGAAAACCGACGTGTTGCCAGCAGAAGAGCGTGGCGCCGGCGCCGCGATCAGCGTGCTGGGCTATCGCCTGGGGATGCTGGTCTCCGGTGGACTGGCCCTGTGGCTTGCCGACCGCTATCTCGGCTGGCAGGGGATGTACTGGCTGATGGCGGCGCTGCTGGTACCCTGCATTATCGCCACGCTGCTGGCGCCCGAACCGAGCGACGTTATCCCGGTCCCCAGATCGCTCGAGCAGGCGGTAGCCGAACCGCTGCGCGATTTTTTCGGCCGCAACAACGCCTGGCTGATTCTGCTGCTCATCGTCCTTTATAAGCTTGGCGATGCGTTTGCCATGAGCCTGACCACCACCTTCCTGATCCGCGGCGTGGGATTTGACGCTGGCGAAGTGGGAATGGTGAACAAAACCTTAGGCCTGTTCGCCACCATTCTCGGCGCCCTATACGGCGGCGTCCTGATGCAGCGGCTGACGCTGTTTCGGGCACTGCTCATTTTCGGTTTGCTGCAGGGGGTCTCTAACGCCGGCTACTGGCTGCTGTCGATTACCGATAAGCACCTCTATTCCATGGCGACCGCAGTATTCTTTGAAAACCTGTGCGGGGGAATGGGGACGGCGGCATTTGTCGCGCTGCTGATGACGCTATGTAATAAGTCGTTCTCCGCCACCCAGTTCGCGCTGCTCTCGGCGCTCTCTGCGGTCGGTCGCGTATACGTTGGGCCGATTGCCGGCTGGTTTGTCGAGGCTCACGGCTGGTCGACCTTCTATCTCTTCTCTGTCGTTGCGGCGGTGCCGGGGATTGCCCTATTGCTGCTGTGCCGGCAAACGCTTGAGCATACCCAACGCACCGCAAGCTTTATGCCGCGTAGCGAGTTCCCGCAGGCCTATGCGCTGGCGCTGGGGATCCTGACTCTGGGCTGCCTGCTGCTCGCGGTGTGGCTGGCGCTGCTGATCCTCAACGCGCTGGATTATACGTCGTTCTCCTTCCTGTCCGGCCTGCTGGAGGTTGCCGCGCTCACCGCCGTCGGCGGGATTTTGTTCGGCGGCCTGCTTGACTATCTGGCGCTGCGTAAAACCCGCCTGATTTAAGGATCCAGCATCATTATTAGCCGTTGTAATTACGAAACGTAATTATAACGGCTTATTAACGCTTTTATATTGTCCGCCGCGCTATTTGTTGTTTTGTGCGTTTTTGATTTCTGGAAATTATTGACAGTTTTCGTTCGATTCTTTAAATAATTTAACCGATTCAGCTCCGGGGATTTTATTTTTCGTTTTCACAATGTCTTTTATTTGATAATTAAATGTTAAACAATTGTTCTAATTTATGGGTGGTTATGCCCATTAGCCGCTAAGCACTCCTTTTCTTATCCCTTTCGTTATCAATCCCGCGAAAATCAGGCTTTGCAAGTGATTAAGTAACACTACGTTACATATGTGACAAACCAAGCAGAAGCCGCTAACACAGAACTGACAGAGATCCAATCATGTTTACAGTAATGCAACCTTACCGTAAAATGCCCATACACTTTAAACGCCACCAGATCCCGTGGAATTGAGGTCGTTCAATGAGACTCAGGAAATACAATAAAAGTTTGGGATGGATGTCATTAATCGCAGGTACTGTATTACTCAGTGGTTGTGATTCTGCACTCCTTGACCCAAAAGGACAGATTGGACTGGAGCAACGCTCTTTGATTCTGACGGCCTTCGGCCTGATGATGATTGTCGTTATTCCCGCCGTCTTGATGGCAGTAGGATTTGCCTGGAAGTATCGCGCGAGCAATAAAGATGCGAAGTATAGCCCGAACTGGTCACACTCCAACAAAGTGGAAGCTGTGGTCTGGACGGTACCTATTCTGATCATCCTGTTCCTGGCCGTTCTGACCTGGAAAACCACTCACGCACTGGAGCCAAGCAAACCGCTTGTCCATGACGAGAAGCCAATCACCATCGAAGTCGTATCGATGGACTGGAAATGGTTCTTTATCTATCCGGAACAGGGTATTGCTACCGTTAACGAAATCGCCTTCCCGGCGAACGTACCGGTACACTTCAAAGTGACCTCTAACTCGGTGATGAACTCGTTCTTTATTCCGCGCTTAGGTAGCCAGATTTATGCAATGGCCGGTATGCAGACTCAGCTGCACCTCATTGCTGACGAAGCTGGCACTTATGACGGTATCTCCGCTAGCTACAGTGGCCCGGGCTTCTCAGGTATGAAGTTCAAAGCGATTGCCACCCCGGATCGGGCGACTTTCGATCAGTGGGTTGCAAAAGCGAAACAGTCTCCGAACTCCATGGACTCCATGGCCGCGTTCGAGAAAGTGGCTGTGCCTAGCGAATACAACAAAGTGGAATATTTCTCTAACGTGAAACCGGATCTGTTCAAAGATGTTGTGAACAAATTCATGTCTCACGAGAGCATGAACATGTCTAAACCTGAAGGCGAGCACGCTGCTCACGACGGGATGGAAGGCATGGACATGAGCCACGCGGAAACCGCTCACTAAGGGGCCGAGGAAGAAAACGATGTTCGGAAAACTTACACTGGATGCAGTGCCCTACCACGAACCTATTATCGTGGTAACGGTGGCTGCGATTATCATTGGGGGACTGGCGCTTCTGGCAGCCATCACTTACTTCGGTAAGTGGTCCTACCTATGGAACGAGTGGCTGACTTCTGTCGACCACAAACGTCTCGGTATCATGTACGTTATCGTGGCAATCGTCATGCTGCTGCGTGGCTTTGCTGACGCCATCATGATGCGTAGCCAGCAGGTGCTGGCTTCGGCCGGGGAAGCCGGCTTCCTGCCGCCTCATCACTACGATCAGATCTTTACCGCCCACGGCGTTATCATGATCTTCTTCGTGGCGATGCCGTTTGTTATCGGTCTGATGAACCTGGTGGTTCCGCTTCAGCTCGGCGCGCGCGACGTAGCCTTCCCGTTCCTCAACAACCTGAGCTTCTGGTTCACCGTTGTGGGCGTGATTCTGGTTAACCTGTCTCTGGGCGTTGGTGAGTTCGCGCAGACCGGTTGGCTGGCCTATCCGCCGCTGTCGGGAATTGAGTACAGTCCTGGCGTAGGGGTTGATTACTGGATTTGGGCGCTGCAGCTCTCCGGTATCGGTACTACCCTGACCGGTATTAACTTCTTCGTGACCATTATCAAGATGCGCGCCCCGGGCATGACCATGTTCAAGATGCCAGTATTCTCCTGGGCATCTCTGTGCGCTAACATCCTGATTATCGCCTCGTTCCCAATTCTGACCGTCACCATCGCGCTGCTGACCCTGGATCGTTACCTGGGCACCCATTTCTTTACCAACGATATGGGTGGCAACATGATGATGTACATCAACCTGATTTGGGCCTGGGGTCACCCGGAAGTGTACATCCTGGTTCTGCCGGTGTTCGGGGTCTTCTCCGAAATCGCCGCGACCTTCTCGCGTAAGCGTCTGTTCGGTTACACCTCTCTGGTATGGGCAACCGTCTGTATTACCGTTCTGTCGTTCATCGTTTGGCTGCACCACTTCTTCACCATGGGTGCTGGCGCGAACGTAAACGCCTTCTTCGGTATTACTACCATGATTATCGCGATCCCGACCGGGGTTAAGATCTTCAACTGGCTGTTCACCATGTATCAGGGTCGCATCGTCTTCAACTCGGCGATGATGTGGACTATCGGCTTTATCGTGACCTTCTCCGTAGGTGGGATGACCGGCGTGCTGCTGGCGGTACCGGGCGCGGACTTCGTTCTGCACAACAGCCTGTTCCTGATTGCGCACTTCCATAACGTTATCATCGGCGGCGTAGTGTTCGGTTGCTTCGCAGGTCTGACCTACTGGTGGCCGAAAGCCTTTGGCTTCACCCTGAACGAAACCTGGGGCAAACGCGCTTTCTGGTTCTGGATCATCGGCTTCTTCGTAGCGTTTATGCCGCTGTACGTGCTGGGCTTCATGGGTATGACCCGTCGTCTGAGCCAGCAGATCGATCCGCAGTTCCACCCGATGCTGGTTATTGCAGCTTGCGGTGCGGCGCTGATCGCCTGCGGTATTCTGTGCCAGCTGATTCAGTTCTACGTGTCTATTCGCGACCGCGATCAGAACCGCGACCTGACCGGTGACCCGTGGGGTGGCCGTACGCTGGAGTGGGCAACCTCTTCTCCACCGCCGTTCTACAACTTCGCTATCGTTCCTCAGGTTCACGAACGTGATGCCTTCTGGGAAATGAAAGAGAAAGGTGAAGCGTACAAACAGCCTGCTCACTATGAAGAAATTCATATGCCGAAAAACAGCGGCGCCGGCATCGTGATTGCCGCCTTCGCTACGGTATTTGGTTTCGCCATGATCTGGCATATCTGGTGGATGGCGATCGCCAGCTTCATCGGCATCGTAGCGACCTGGATTATTAAGAGCTTTGACGAGGACGTGGATTACTACGTACCGGTTGCAGAAGTCGAAAAACTGGAAAAACAGCATTTCGATGAGATTAACAAAGCAGGGCTGAAAAATGGCAACTGATACTCTTGCGCATACTGCCCACGCGCATGAACACGGGCACCATGATACAGGACCGATGAAGGTATTCGGTTTCTGGATCTACCTGATGAGCGACTGCATTATCTTCGCTACGCTGTTTGCTACCTATGCCGTTCTGGTGAACGGCACGGCCGGCGGACCGACGGGCAAAGATATTTTTGAACTGCCGTTCGTTCTGGTTGAAACCGCACTGCTGCTGTTCAGCTCCATCACCTACGGCATGGCGGCTATCGCCATGTACAAAAACAACAAAAGCCAGGTGGTTTCCTGGCTGGCGTTGACCTGGTTGTTTGGCGCCGGATTCATCGGGATGGAAATCTATGAATTCCATCACCTGATCATGGAAGGCTTTGGTCCGGATCGTAGTGGCTTCCTGTCCGCGTTCTTCGCGCTGGTCGGCACCCACGGTCTGCACGTGACCTCCGGTCTTATCTGGATGGCGGTGCTGATGTTCCAGGTTTCACGTCGTGGCCTGACCAGCACTAACCGCACGCGTATCCTGTGCCTGAGCCTGTTCTGGCACTTCCTGGACGTCGTGTGGATCTGCGTGTTCTCGGTTGTCTATCTGATGGGGGCGATGTAATGAGTCATTCTACCGATCATAGCGGCGCTTCTCACGGCAGCGTGAAGAGCTACATGACAGGATTTATCCTGTCCATCATCCTGACGGTCATTCCGTTCGCCATGGTGATGAGTGGCTCCGCCTCGCATGCGGTTATCCTTGGCACCATTCTGGTGACCGCTGTGGTGCAGATCGTGGTACACCTCGTGTACTTCCTGCATATGAACAGCAAGTCCGATGAAGGTTGGAACCTGACCGCATTTATCTTCACCGTAATCATCATTGCGATCGTGGTTGTCGGCTCCATCTGGATTATGTGGAACCTGAACTACAACATGATGATGCACTAAGAGCGGCGAGTATGTTTAAGCAATACCTGCAAGTAACGAAACCAGGCATTATTTTTGGCAACCTGATCTCCGTGATCGGCGGTTTCCTGCTGGCCTCCAAAGGCCACATCGACTATCCGCTGTTCGTCTGGACGCTCCTTGGAGTATCCCTGGTGGTCGCCTCGGGTTGTGTATTCAACAACTACATCGACCGGGACATCGATCGTAAGATGGAACGGACGAAAAACCGGGTGCTGGTCAAAGGGCTGATCTCGCCAGAAGCTTCGCTGGTGTACGCCACCTTGCTGGGTATTGCTGGCTTCATGCTGCTGTGGTTCGGCGCTAACCCGCTGGCCTGCTGGCTGGGGGTGATGGGGTTCGTGGTTTATGTCGGCGTCTACAGCCTGTACATGAAACGCCACTCCGTCTACGGCACGCTGATTGGCTCACTCTCCGGCGCTGCGCCGCCGGTGATTGGCTACTGCGCGGTCACCGGTGATTTCGACAGCGGTGCGGCGATCCTACTGGCTATCTTTAGCCTGTGGCAGATGCCTCACTCCTACGCCATCGCGATTTTCCGCTTTAAGGATTATCAGGCGGCGAATATTCCGGTGCTGCCGGTGGTGAAAGGCATTTCGGTCGCCAAAAACCATATTACGCTGTACATCGTCGCCTTTGCCGTGGCAACCCTGATGCTCTCGCTGGGCGGCTACGCCGGGTATAAATACCTGGTCGTGGCGGCAGCGGTCAGCGTCTGGTGGCTGGGCATGGCGCTGCGTGGCTATAAAGTGGCCGATGATAAAGTCTGGGCGCGTAAGCTGTTCGTCTTTTCTATCGTCGCCATCACCGCGCTGTCCGTGATGATGTCCGTTGACTTTATGGTGCCGGATTCACATAGTCTGCTGGCTTACGTGAGATAATTACGCACTCCCGTACGATCTAAAGCCCCGTATTTACGGGGCTTTTTCTTTCCTGTTTCATCATCGCTTTCTTTCTCATTTCATACTTCCCTCCCCTCTTCCGACGCTTTCCCGCTATCTTTCATATCAAAAAATGAGGAAAAATTGAGCCAGCACACACCGGGCATCACTCGCGCCGCACGGTCCTGCGATGCTACCTTTCGCCGGGGCTCTTGCCCCTTTGGGAAATAATCACTACAAGGAATTGCAATGAAAGAGTTAACACTGAACGAAATGGAGTATATCTCCGGTGGCTTTAATCTGTTCGGCGCAGCCAGCGGCTTCGCCAGCTTTGTCGCCAACTCTGGCGTCGGCTTCACCTCTTTTGTTCTGACCTCCGGCACCGCATTTGCCTCCTTCGTCGGCGACAGCGCGATGGCGTTTGGTTCCTTCCTGACCGGACAGTCAAACTGGGAAACCTTTGTGACCGCCGGAAAGGAAAACTGGGGAAGCTTTGTTAACACCGCCGGCAACAGCTGGAATACTTTCGTGAATAACGCGGCCAGCGACTGGAACACCTTTCTGACCAAAGCGTCGGCCTAAGCGACGTCTATCTTAGGGCAGCGCCACTGGCTGCCCTGTTTAACCCACCAGCATCGCCTGCGCGCTATAGAGCAGATCGAGGTGATCGCGGCATAACGCTTCCAGCGAAGTGCGCGATTGATGACTGGTCAGACTCAGCGCCCCCCACCAGGTCCCTTCCCTGTCGGTTAACGGCACCGCCAGCACCAGCATGCCAATCTCAAACTCCTGCTCAATGGTGGCGTATCCCTGGCGCCGTACCTGGGCGATTTTCTCCATCAGCGAAGCAATATCGGTCACCGTATAGGGGGTACGTTGTTCCCGGGTTATGCGCTGCAGGACGGTCTCACACTCTGCTTCCGGCAGCGAAGCCAGCCACAATCGCCCCCCGGCGGTACAGAAAATGGGCACCCGCTCCCCAAGCCGCACCGACGTAGAGTTGAACGGCGTATGCCGACTGCGGGCGATATAGACCAGTTCATCTTCATCCACCACCCCCACCGAGGCGTGCTCTTCGGTCCGGCTGGCGATGTATTCGACAATCGGCCGTACCATGCGAGGAAACTGCGCCGAATCGACATAGGCCTGGCCAAGCCGCAGCGTCTTTGGGGTAAGCCAGTAATAGCGCCCGTCGGTTTGCAGATAGCGCTCATGCAGGAGCGTCAGCAGAAAACGTCGCGCGGCGCTTTGCGTCAGGCCGCTCATTTTCGCCGTCTGGGCGACGGTGAGCTTTGGGCAGGTTTTGGAAAAAAGCTGAATTAGCGCCAGCCCTTTTTGTAAACCGACGATCAGATCGCGTGGATGAATGGTGTTTTGCATATTCGCTCACATTTTTGCAACATCATTATCGATTTCCTGCGATTATCGCAGCGATGGTGCGATTAACAACCAACATGTCCGAATTCTGCGTTGTCGCTCCCAGCTTCCACTGAAATACTTTCACAACATTCATTTAACAAATGAGGTTCGAAATGGTCAGTGGAACTACCCAGGTTGTCGCCGTGATTGGTCATCCGATCGCCCAGGTGAAATCGCCAGATAACTTCAACCGCTACTTTGCCGAACAGCACATGGACAGCGTCATGATCCCGGTGGATATCGTCCCGGACGCGGTGGCCGCCTACCTCAACGCCCTGCGCGGCTGGCAGAACATGACCGGCGTGCTGGTGACGGTACCGCATAAACAACGCGCCGCCGCGCTGGTCGACGACCTCACGCCGCGCGCCCACCGACTCAACGCCGTCAATGTGATCCGCAAGCTGGCGGATGGCCGCCTGCAGGGCGATATGCTGGACGGCGTCGGCTTTCAGCTCGCCGCCGAGGCGCAGGGTTTTCAGCCGGCAGGTAAGCAGGCGCTGCTCTCCGGTTGCGGCGGCGTCGGCAGCGCCATCGCCTGGGGACTGTGCGAGGCGGGGATCCGTCGGCTGGCCCTGCACGATCAAACCCCGGCCACCCGGCAGCGCCTGCATGACCTTCTGGCTGAGGCCTTTCCGGCGGTGCAACTGAGCGCGCTGCCAGACACCCTTTACGGCCTCGATCTACTGGTTAATGGCTCACCGGCCGGCATGACCGGATTTGATGAGCTGCCTCTACCGCAGGCGCTGCTGGATACGCTCGACAGCACCACTCATGTGGCCGACGTTGTCACCGCCCCGGTGATGACGCCGTTGCTCACTTTCGCCGCCGCACGTGGTTGCAAAGTACAGACCGGGCCGGAAATGGCGCTGGCGCAGATGAGGCTGATGGGCCAGTTTATCGGCGCCATCCCGCAGGCGCAGGGAGCGGCGGCATGAAGAGCTGGGATGTGATCGTCATCGGCAGCGGCGCGGCCGGTTTTGCCGCCGCGGTCACCGCCTGCTGTAAAGGGCTGTCGGTGCTGATGCTGGAGAAAGCCGGCCAGTTCGGCGGCACCTCGGCCATCTCCGGCGGCGCCGTGTGGCTGCACGATACCGACCAGGCGCGCGCCGAGGGCAAAAGCGGTAGCGCCGAGGCGATGAAAACCTACCTGCGAACCATTATCGGCGAGGGCCAGTACCGCGAAGATCTTGCCGAAGCGTTTGTCAGCGCCGGGCGGGAGGCGCTGGCCTTTCTCGAGCGTGAGGGGGCAGTAAAGTACAGCCTGCGTCCGCTCTCGCCCGATTACTATCCGGATGAACCCGGCGCAGTCGACGTCGGGCGCGCGCTGGAGGTGGTGGAGTATGACGGCCGTGAACTGGGGGACGCGTTTCGCGACCTGCGTTCGCCGCCGCCGGGGATGCTGCTGTTTGGCGGGATGATGGTCAACCGCGTCGATATTCAACATTTTCTCGACATGCGCCGCTCGCTGCGCTCCCTGGCCCATTGCACCCGGCTGCTGCTGCGCTATGCCCGCGACCGGGTGAAGTACCCTCGCGGTACCCGCCTGGCGATGGGCAATGCGCTGATTGCCCGCATGGCGACTACGGCGCTGCGTAAAGGCATGAGCCTGCGGCTGAATGTCAATGTTCTGACGCTGTGCGAAGCGCAAGGCGCGGTCCGCGGGGTGGAGATTGAGTATCAGGGGCAAAAAGAGACGCTGCACGCCCGCCGCGGGGTGGTGCTGGCAGCAGGCGGCTTCGCCGCGGGCGCGCTGGCGGCGCGCTATCGGCCGCACACCCGCGAGCATTTCACCATGTCGCCGCCGGCCAACGATGGCGCCGCGCTGCATCTCGCGGCGGCGCTTAACGCTCGCGAGGGAACCGATCGGGCCTCCAACTTTTTCTGGGCGCCGGTATCGGTGCTGACCCGGGCCGACGGCAGCGAGGAGCGCTTCCCCCATCTGGTAACCGATCGCGCAAAACCGGGCGTGATTGCCGTCAATCAGCGGGCGGTACGCTTCGTCAACGAGTCCAGTTCCTATCACCATTTCGCCAGCGCAATGCAGGATGCAGCGGAAAATGCCCCCTGTTTTTTACTCTGCGACGCCCAGGCGATGAAGCGTTATGGCCTCGGACTGGCGCGCCCGGCGCCGGTCAATAATGACGCCCTGGTCGCCGCTGGCTATCTGCACAAAGCCGATACCCTGGCCGCGCTGGCGCAACAGCTTGGTCTGGATGCCCAAACCCTGAGCAAAACGGTAGCCCGCTACAACCGCGACGCCGCGCAGGGCGTGGATCGGGAATTTGCTAAAGGCGGCAACAGCTATAACCGGGCGATGGGCGATCCGGGCCATCAGCCTGACGCCTGTAATGCCCCCCTGCTCAGCGCGCCGTTCTATGCCATCAAACTTTATACCGGCGATCTGGGGACCTCACGGGGCCTGGTCACCACCGCCGATGCCCAGGTCGTCAATACCGAAGGACACCCCATCCCGGGGCTGTACGCGGTGGGAAACGACATGGATTCGCTGATGGCCGGCACCTATCCGGGCCCCGGCATCACCCTCGGCCCGGGGCTGACGTTTGGCTATCTCGCCGCCTGCCATCTGGCACAACACTCCACCCACTAATCAGGAAAACATCATGATCTACGAAAAACGCACGTACACCATCAATCCGCTGAAAATGGCCGACTGGCTGGCGCTGTACCAAAGCGATGCCCTGGCGGTGCAAACCGACCATCTCGGCCAGCTAATCGGCTTCTTTTTTACCGAGATCGGCGTGGTCAATCAGGTAGTGCACATCTGGGCTTATGAAAGCCTGGACGATCGTCTGGTGCGCCGCGCGCGGATGGCCCAGGACGAACGCTGGCAGACCTTCTCGCGTAAAAATCGCGAACTGGCCGCCGTGGAACGCCTCGAGTCGGTGCTGATGCGCCCCACCGCTTTTTCACCTCTGCAGTAAGGAGTCCAACATGAGCGGGCCTGTGAAGGTGGATGTGCTGGTGGTCGGCTCCGGCGCCGCGGGGCTCTCTGCCGCGGTGACTGCGGCGATGCACGGCGCCAGCGTCATGGTGGCGGAGAAAGCGTCAGTGCTCGGCGGAACCAGCGCCTGGTCCGGCGGCTGGCTGTGGATCCCCCGCAACCCGCTGGCGCGGGCGGAGGGCATCGACGAAGCAGCCGACGCGCCGCTGACCTATCTGCAGCATGAGATGGGGGGCGAAGCCGCCGATATTCGTCTGCAAACCTTCCTGCGTTACGGGCCGGAGATGGTGGAATTTTTCCATCAGCGGACGGCGGTGCAGTTTCTCTCGGGCAGCGCCATGCCGGACTTTCACCCGTCGCCGGGTGCGGCGAACGGAGGGCGGTCGGTCACCGCGCAACCCTACGATGGCCGCCTGCTCGGCGACTGGCTCCATCGCCTGCGTCCGCCGCTGGAAACCATTAGCCTGGGCGGGATGGGCATCGCCGGCGGCGCGGATATGGCGCATTTTTTCAATGCCACCCGCTCGCCGCGCTCCGCGCTGTATGCTGCCCGCCGCCTGCTGCGCCACGGCTGGCAGCGGCTACGCGCCGGACGGGGGCAGCATCTGGTCAATGGCAATGCGCTGGTCGCCCGTCTGCTGCGATCCGCCCTCGACGCCGGCGTGCGTTTTCAGCTCAATGCCCCGGTGGTCCGGCTGCTGCAGGGTCCGCCGGGCATGTCCGGCGCGGTGTTGCGCAGCGACGGCGGGGAGATTCACGTCGAAGCTGGCGCCGTGGTGCTGGCCTGCGGCGGTTTTCCCCACGATCGCCAGCGGCTGGCGCAGGTGGTGCCCCACGCGGCGGAGGGTTACGGCCATTTCTCCGCCGCACCGCCGGACAATCAGGGCGAGGGGATCAGGCTTGGCGAATCCGTCGGCGGCCAGTTCGACACTTCCCTGCGCCACCCGCTGGCCTGGGCGCCGGTGTCCCGCGTCACTCTGGCCAGCGGCCAGCAGCTAATGTTTCCTCATCTGGTGGAGCGCGCCAAACCCGGGGTGATCGCCGTTCTGCCCAACGGCAAACGTTTTGTTAACGAGGCCGACTCTTATCATGACTTTATCGCCGCCCTGCTGGCGGCCACACCCGCGGGCGACACGCCGCAGGCGTGGCTGCTGGCCGATCGTCGTACGCTGCGTCGCTACGGCCTGGGCCACGCCAGACCGTTCCCGTTCACCCCCACCGCCTGGCTGCGTACCGGCTATCTGCAGCGAGGAAACACCCTGGCGGAGCTGGCGAAGCAGTGCGCTATCGACGCCAATGCGCTGGCGGAAACCGTTGAACGCTTTAACCACTTCGCCAGCACTGGCGAAGACGTCGATTTTCACCGCGGGGCATCAGCCTATAACCGCGCCCAGGGTGACCATCAGGTGACGCTCGGACCGCTGCGCGAAGGGCCGTTCTACGCGGTGCGCATTCTGCCCGGCTCGCTGGGCACCTTCAGCGGATTGCAAACCGACGAACACGCCCGGGTGCTGGATGAACAGCAGCAGCCGATACCGGGTCTGTACGCCATCGGCAACGACATGTCGAGCGTGATGCGCGGCTATTACCCCAGCGGAGGGATCCCCCTCGGGCCCGCCATGACCTTCGGCTATCTGGTGGGTAAAAACCTGGCAAAAAAAACAAATATAAACAATAACATAACTTGATTTCCACGAATGGATGCACCCTAACTCTCTTCACCTGTAACTGTACCGGAGCCCTTTATGAACAAGCGTACCCTATCGCTCGCCGCGCTGACCCTGCTCGATGTCCCTCCCCCCGAACAGGTGCGGATTGCGGCCAGAACCGGTTTTACCCACGTTGGGCTGCGACTGCTCCCCGCCACACCGACCGACCCGGACTACGACATGCTGGGCGATACCCCGGCCGTCCGGGCGACGCTCGCCGCGTTGATGGAAACTGGCATCCGCGTGTCGGACGTGGAGATCGTCCGCCTGACCCCCGGGTTTACCCTCGACGATCGGCTGCAGCGTTTTATGGAGACCGCCGCGCGTCTTGGCGCCGGACAGGTGTTAGTCGCCGGCAATGATGACAACCTTCAGCGCAGCGCTGACAACCTCGCCATCCTCGCCGCGGCCGGTCGTCCATTTGGGCTGACCATGAATCTTGAGCCGATGCCCTGGACCCAGTTGCGCAACATCGCCGCAGCGCAAGCACTAATCGCCGCCAGCGGGCGGGAAGACATCGGCATTCTGGTGGACGCTCTCCATTTCTGGCGCGCGGGAGAATCGCTCGCCGCCCTCTCCAGCCTGCCCGCGCATCATCTCAACTATATGCAACTCTGCGATGGCGCGGCGCAGAGGCCGGAGAGCGAGCAGGAACTTATCCGCCAGGCCCGCTCGGCGCGCAACGTGCCGGGGGAAGGCGGTCTGGATCTGCATGGTCTGATGTCGGCCCTGCCGGCGACGCTGCCGGTCTCTCTCGAAGTGCCGCTTGACGGCGAGCAAGGCGCCCTGCCGCCTCTTCAGCGGGCGCAGTTACTGTTCGATGCCGCGCAGCCCTACCTGCGCGCCTGCGCATAAGGAATACGCTATGACACAGACTCAACGCCTGGATGTCAGAGAGTTAATAAATCGTAACCCGCTGAGCCGATTTCAGAAGCTGATTATATTTCTCGGCTTTTGCGTCATCGCTCTCGATGGTTTTGATATCGCGATCATGGGCTTTATCGCCCCGACGCTAAAGCTGGAATGGGGGGTAAGCAACCACCAGCTGGGTCTGGTGATCAGCGCCGCGCTGATCGGCCTCGCGCTGGGGGCGATTTTCTCCGGCCCGCTCGCCGACTGGCTGGGACGTAAGAAAATCATCATCAACAGCGTTTTCTTCTTCGGTTTCTGGACCATCGCCACCGCCTTCTCGCACAACGTAGAACAGATGATGTTCTTTCGCTTTATGACTGGCCTCGGGCTGGGCGCCGCGATGCCGAATATCGGGACGCTGGTGTCGGAATACGCCCCGGAACGCCAGCGTTCATTTATTATCACCGTCATCTTTTGCGGCTTCACCTTCGGCGCGGCGGCGGGAGGATTTTCGGCATCGTGGCTGATCCCCCAGTTTGGCTGGCACTGGCTGATGGCGCTCGGCGGTATTCTGCCGCTGCTGTTTGCCCCCCTGCTCATCTGGCTGCTGCCGGAATCGGTTCGTTTTCTGGTGATCAAACAAGCGCCCGCGGCGCGCATACGCGCCATTCTTAACCGTCTCTATCCCGGACAAATCAGCGACAATGTGAGGTTTATCCTACCGGCGCAGCCAGCGGCCGGCAACGCGATGCGCATTGTCCTCTCCCGCCAGTACGGTTTCGGCTCGCTGATGCTATGGCTGGTCTACTTTATGGGGCTGTTCCTGGTCTATATCCTCGGCAGCTGGCTGCCAACGCTGGTTAAAGCGGTAGGGATGACCGTTAGCCAGGCGGCCATCATGACGGCGATCTACCAGGCGGGCGGCACCCTCGGCTCGTTGTTTGCCGGCTGGCTGATGGACAGGATCAACCCCCATCGCGCGCTGGGGATAATCTACGCCATTGGCGGCCTGTTCACCATGGCGATGGGCTACGCCGCGGGCAGCTTTGCCTTGCTCTGTATGCTGGCGTTTATCAGCGGCGCCTGCCTGAACGGCGCGAATACCGGCATGAACGCCCTCTCCGCCCGCTACTACCCTACACAGGCGCGGGCGACGGGATCCAGCTGGATGCACGGCGTCGGGCGCATCGGCGCCATTCTCAGCGCCTTTGCCGGCGCCGAGATGATGGCGCTCAACCTGCCCTTTGAATGCGTCTTTTTGATCCTCGGTATCCCGGCAGCCCTCACCGTCGCAGGCCTGGCGGCGAAGGGCATCTTTGCGGCCGGTCATCCTCCCGTCGCTTCAACTTCCCCCGCGTCTGTGCGCGGAGCGTCATAGCGGCATCTGGTCCCCGGTGCAATCGGCGGATTGCACCGTCTTCAGCAGCTAATAAAGAAAATTTATTTCACATTTTGTTGAAACGAAAAAACGCCCGCAACAATCTGGACGACTCCGGCAGGCGATATCCCGCCCTCACCTTTTCAACCAAGCGCAAAAGAAACTTTCGCTAATTCGATCCCCCTCGCATATATGGAAAATAAATTCCACAACACAATTGAAACAGAACAAACATTTCCTTAAGTTGAAGTCAGTCTATCCGGATGCGCGTTGCCGCAGGCGTCGGCATTGAGCGCCTCAGAGTGCAAATGATTTCAAAAAGGAGAGCACCATGTTAAACGGCCTGAAACCCTTATCCCGTTCCCTGCGCTGGGGCATGGTCGGCGGCGGGGGAACCAGTCAGATCGGCTACAGCCACCGCTGTGCGGCGCTGCGTGACAATGTTTATACCCTGCTGGCCGGCGCGCTTGACGTCGATGCCGAGCGCGGGCGCGCGTTCGGTGAGCAACTGGGCATCGCGCCGGAGCGCTGCTACGCCGACTACCAGACCCTGTTTCGCGAAGAGGCGCAGCGCCCTGACGGGATCGAGGTCGTCTCGGTCACCACCCCGAACAATACCCATTTCGCCATCACCAAAGCGGCGCTGGAGGCGGGACTCCACGTTATCTGCGAAAAGCCCCTCTGCTTTACCGCCGAAGAGGCGCGCGAGCTGGTGGATCTGAGCAAAAAACAGAACAAAATCGTCGGCGTTACCTACGGCTATGCCGGCTATCAGATGATCCAGCAGGCGCGGCAGATGATTGCCGATGGACTGCTCGGCGAGATCCGCATCGTTAACATGCAATTCGCCCACGGCTTCCATAACCAGGCCGTCGAGCTGCAGGCAGAATCCACCCGCTGGCGAGTAACGCCGAAGTTTGCCGGGCCCAGCTATGTGCTTGGGGATCTGGCCACCCATCCGCTGTTTGTCGCCGAGACCATGGCGCCGCAGCTCAATATCAAACGGCTGATGTGCTCCCGTCAGAGCTTTGTTCCCTCCCGCGCGCCGCTGGAAGATAACGCCTTTGTCCTGATGGAATATGACAATGGCGCGGTTGGCTCGATGTGGACCAGCGCGGTCAACAGCGGCGCCATGCACTCGCAAAAAGTGCGCATCGTCGGCGAAAAAGCAAGCATCGAATGGTGGGATGAGCATCCTAACCAGCTCAGCTATGAGGTGCAGGGCGAGCCGGCGCGCATTCTGGAACGTGGGATGCCCTACCTGTCGCCGAACGCGCTAGCGGATGACCGCATTGGCGGCGGCCATCCGGAAGGGCTGTTCGAAGCCTGGGCCAACCTCTATCGCCGCTATGCGCAGGCGATTGACGCCACGGATCGCGACGATCGCGCCTTCCTGCAAGACTTCTGGTATCCGGACGTCGAAGCCGGGCTGCACGGCGTCTATTGGGTAGAGCAGTGCGTCAAATCGGCTGACGCTGGCAGCCAGTGGGTTGACTTTACTTTACCTTAATTTTCCCCCTCGCCAGTGGAGTCCCCCTCCACTGGTTTATTGATTTTTACCAACTTGTCGCATCGCGCAACAGCCCCGTAATATCTGTTAAACAAACATTTATTTACGCTTCTTACCCCCCGCCGCTACACTAGGCGCAGTTTTTATATTGAGGTGGTAATGAACGATAACAAAATGACGCCAGGGGAACTGCGCGCGACCTGGGGTTTGGGGACAGTATTCTCCCTGCGCATGCTTGGCATGTTTATGGTCCTGCCGGTTCTGACCACGTATGGCATGGCGTTGCAGGGTGCCAGTGAAGCGCTGATTGGCCTGGCGATCGGTATCTACGGCCTGGCGCAGGCGGTGTTCCAGATCCCCTTCGGACTGTTATCTGACCGTATTGGCCGTAAGCCATTGATCGTCGGCGGCCTGCTTATCTTCGTGCTCGGCAGCGTCATCGCCGCGCTCACCGACTCCATCTGGGGCATCATTCTTGGCCGCGCCCTGCAGGGCTCCGGCGCCATCGCCGCCGCGGTTATGGCCCTGCTGTCCGATCTCACCCGCGAACAGAACCGCACCAAAGCGATGGCCTTTATCGGCGTCAGCTTCGGCGTCACCTTCGCCATCGCCATGGTGCTGGGGCCGATTGTCACCCACCAGCTGGGTCTGCACGCGCTGTTCTGGATGATCGCCATCCTGGCGACCGTCGGCATCCTGCTCACCCTGTGGGTGGTGCCCAACAGCCATAACCATGTCCTTAACCGCGAATCCGGGATGGTGAAGGGCTGCTTTAGCAAGGTGCTGGCGGAGCCGCGCCTGCTGAAGCTTAACTTTGGCATCATGTGCCTGCACATTATGCTGATGTCCACTTTTGTCGCCCTGCCCGGACAACTGGAGGCCGCCGGCTTCCCGGCCGCCGAGCACTGGAAGATTTACCTGGTCACCATGGTTATCTCGTTCATCTCGGTGGTGCCGTTTATCATCTACGCCGAAGTGAAGCGCAAGATGAAGCGCGTCTTCCTGCTCTGCGTCGCCATCCTGCTGATTGCGGAAATTGTCCTCTGGGGCGCCGGAGGCTACTTCTGGGAGCTGGTGGCGGGCGTTCAGCTCTTCTTCCTGGCGTTTAACCTGCTGGAAGCGCTGCTGCCGTCGCTAATTAGCAAGGAGTCTCCGGCGGGCTACAAAGGCACCGCGATGGGCGTCTACTCCACCAGCCAGTTTCTCGGCGTGGCGATTGGCGGCGCGCTTGGCGGCTGGGTCGATGGTTTCTTTGATTCGCAAACCGTGTTTCTGCTGGGCGCCCTGCTGGCGATGCTGTGGCTGCTGGTGGCCAGCACCATGAGCGAGCCGCCGTACGTCAGCAGCCTGCGGGTGGAGGTGCCGGACGGCGTGGTGGTCGACAGCGCGCTGCAGGCGCGTCTGCTGAGCGCCAGCGGGGTTCATCAGGCGCTGGTGGTACCCGAGGAGCGTTCGGTGTATATCAAAATCGACAGCAAGGTCACCAACCGCTTCGAGATAGAGCAGCTCATCAAAGGAGTATAAAAAAAGCGGGGAATTCCCCGCTTTTTGCTGTCTGCCCGCCGCCTTAGTCGCGGAAGTTTTTGAACTGGAACGGCTGTCCCAGATCGCCACCGCGCACCAGCGCCATCACCGACTGCAGATCGTCGCGGGACTTACCGGTCACGCGGATCTCTTCACCCTGAATCTGGGCCTGCACTTTCAGCTTGCTGTCTTTGATCAGTTTAACGATCTTCTTCTGCACCGCGCTTTCAATGCCCTGCTTCAGCTTCGCTTCAACAAACCAGGTTTTACCGCTGTGCACGATATCTTCCGGTACGTCGAGGGAGGTGCCTTCAATGCCGCGCTTGAGCAGCTTGGCGCGCAGGATATCCAGCAGCTGGTTCACCTGGAAGTCAGACTCGCTCAGCACTTTAATGGTCTTGTTGGCGTCGTTTAATTCAAAAGTGGCTTCAACGCCACGAAAATCAAAACGCGACTCGACTTCGCGGCTCGCGTTGTCCACCGCGTTACGGGCTTCCTGAAGATCAACTTCAGAGACAATATCGAAAGATGGCATCTTTTCCTCTCCTTCCGTTTCTTTTGCGTTGCATAATACCTGCAACGCGGCATAACTCAACTTGTTATCCCGGAAGCTTAGCTGATTACGCAACGCTCGCGCTATTTTCCCCGTGATGTCCGACGATGCGAAAAGCGACGAGATAGACTTTAGCCATCAGCGCCTGGGATAGCGGCAGATGAGGAGGAACAATGAAAGTAACCGTACTGGGATGCGGTGCGCTGGGACAACTATGGCTGACCGCGTTGTACAAACAGGGACATGAAGTCCAGGGCTGGCTGCGCGTACCGCAGCCATTCTGTAGCGTCAACGTCATTGAAACCGATGGCTCAGTGTTCAACGAATCGCTGACGGCCAACGACCCCGATTTTCTCGCCAGCAGCGAGCTGCTGATCGTCACCTTAAAGGCCTGGCAGGTGTCGAATGCGGTAAAGCACCTGGCCGGGATCCTGCCGGACACCACGCCAATTGTGCTGATTCATAACGGCATGGGCACCGTCGAGGAGCTGCGCGGCGTGAAACAGCCGTTGCTGCTGGCCTCCACGACCCAGGCGGCTCGGCGCGATGGGAATGTCATCATCCACGTTGCCCAGGGCACCACGCATATCGGACCGGCAAAAAGCTACGAGGGGGACTACAGCTATCTCGCAGAAGTTCTGCAGAGCGTGCTGCCGGATGTCGCCTGGCATAACAATATCCACTCGGCCATCTGGCGCAAGCTGGCGGTTAACTGCGTGATTAACCCTCTGACCGCGCTCAAAGGGTGTAAAAACGGCGATCTGCGCGACTATACGCAGGAAGTTGCGGCCATTTGTCGCGAGGTGGCGGCGGTGATGGAGCGCGAAGGTATTCATACCTCGGCGGAAAACCTGCTATTTTATGTCGAACAGGTAATTGAAAGTACGGCAGAAAATATCTCTTCCATGCTGCAGGACGTTCGCGCCCAGCGGCATACAGAGATCGACTACATCACCGGTTTTCTGCTCAACCGCGCCCGCGCCCACGGCGTCGCCGTACCGGAAAACGCCCGCTTATTTGAATTGATCAAGCGTAAGGAGAATGAATATGAGCGCGTCGGCACTGATTTGCCTCGCCCCTGGTAGCGAAGAGACCGAAGCGGTCACCACTATCGACCTGCTGGTCCGCGGCGGAGTAAAGGTGACCACCGCCAGCGTCGCCAGCGACGGCAGCCTGACCATCGTCTGTTCGCGCGGCGTCAAACTGCTGGCGGATGCGCCGCTGGTCGAGGTGGCCGATGGTGATTTCGATATCATCGTCCTCCCGGGCGGTATCAAGGGCGCAGAGTGCTTCCGCGACAGCACGCTACTAGTGGAAACCGTCCGCCAGTTTCATCTCTCTGGGCGCATTGTGGCCGCCATCTGCGCCGCCCCGGCGTCCGTGCTGGTACCCCATAATCTGTTCCCGATCGGCAACATGACCGGTTTTCCGGCGCTGAAGGAACATATCCCCGCCGAGCAGTGGCAGGATAAAAGAGTGGTCTGGGATCCGCGGGTGAATCTGTTAACCAGCCAGGGTCCGGGGACTTCGATTGATTTCGCCCTGAAAATGATCGATCTGCTGGTGGGGCGCGAGAAAGCGTATGAGGTCGCCTCACAGCTGGTGATGGCCGCTGGCATCTATAATTACTACGAAGCCTGATAGCCGGTCCGCGCCGCGGGCTGGCTCCCCTTTTCCTGAGGAGTCGCAGCATGTCCCGGAGCGCAACCGATTCTCGCGATCTTGTAATCAGCCGCCTGCTCAGCGCGCCCGCCCCAGCCCTGTGGCGCGCGTGGGCCGACCCGGCATTACTCCGAACCTGGTGGTGCCCGAAGCCCTGGCAAACCGAGGTTCTGGCCTTTGATTTTCGCGCCGGCGGGGCCTTTCACACCGTGATGCACGGGCCTGACGGTGAACGCAACGATAACCCCGGCTGTTTTCTTGAGGTTATCCCGCAACAAAAAATCGTCATGACCTCGATGCTGACGGCGGATTATCGCCCCGCCGTTTCCCCCTTCGCGATGACGGCCATCATCACCTTTGCCGATGAACAGGTCGGGTGTCGCTATACGGCTACGGTGCTGCATGCCGATGATGAAACCCGCGAGCAGCATGAGCAGATGGGATTTTTCGAGGGCTGGAATATTGTCATCGATCAGCTCAATGACCTGGCGCTGACCCTGCGCTAATATACTCCCCTGCCAATAGTAAAAAGACCTTCCATCAGGGAAGGCCTTTTGCATCATAACAACCTGTTACGGGCGATACACTTTCACGTTGCTGAAGCCCTGCTCGCGCAAATAAAGCGCCTGCAGACGGCTCATCACCCCGCGCTCGCACCACAGCAGCCAGGTTTTGCTCTGATCGAGATCGCCAAATTTGGTGCTTAGCTTGTAGAACGGCAGGGAAACAACCTCAACCCCCTCGACCTTCAGCGGCTTGTCTTCCTGCTCGTCGATGGAGCGAATGTCGAGGATCGCGTCGTTGGCGCCAAAGCCGGTCACGGTTTCCACTTCCACCACCGTCTCTTCCGTCTGCTGGGCGATCTCGCGGATATCGATATTGCTCGCCTCTTCCACCACTTTATCAAGGATGCTGAAATCGAAGTGTTCTTCTTCCGCTTCAATCTTCGCCTTCACCGCCTTCACGGTCGGGCTCTTGGAGATCACGCCGCAATATTCCGGCATGGTGCGGGCAAAATCTTCCGTGCCGATCTCACGCGCCAGGTCGATGATGTGCTCTTTATCGTGCGAAATCAGCGGGCGCAGGATCAGAGTATCGGAGACATTATCGATCAGGCGCAGGTTAGTGAGGGTCTGACTGGAGACCTGGCCGAGCGCTTCGCCGGTGACCAGCGCCTGCACGCCATAGCGTTCCGCGACTTTTGACGCGGCGCGGACCATCATGCGCTTGAGCACGACGCCCATCTGGCCGTCGTCCACTTTTTCAAGGATTTCGCCGACTACTGGCTCAAAGTTAATCGCCACAAAGCGAACGCGGTGTGAGCTGCCGAAGCGGTTCCACAGATAATGCGCAACCTGGCGGACGCCAATCTCATGGGCGGCGCCGCCAAGGTTAAAGAAGCAGTAATGAACGCGGCAGCCGCGGCGCATCAGCATGTAGCTGGAGACGCCGGAGTCAAAGCCGCCGGAGATCAGCGACAGCACATCTTCCTGGGTGCCGATCGGGAAACCGCCGATGCCTTCATAGCGGCCTTTCACCAGCAGCAGGCGATCGTTTTCAATCTCGAGATTGACGGTGACGTCCGGGTCGGTCAGCTTCACGCGCGCCGTTTCAATATGCTGATTCAGACCGCCGCCGACGTAGCGTTCCACTTCAATTGAGGTGAATTCATGTTTGCCGCGACGCTTCACTCGCACGCAGAAGGTTTTGCCTTCCAGCGCCTCGCGCCACAGCGGCAGCGTCTGCTCGAAAATATCGTGCAGCGAGGTGAACGGCACGTCTTCGACTTCCAGAATATGGTGGATGCCGGGGATACGGGTCAGCGCATCGCGAATAGCCGGGCGCTGATTTTCATCTTTCGCGCGAACTTCGATATGATCCCAATGACGGACGACGGCCAGCGTCTCATCATAGTTTTTGAGAACGTTACGAATGTTCCCGGTTAAGATTTTAATGAAGCGCAACCGCACAGATTGGCTTTTGATGGTGATTTCCGGGAACAATTTAATGATAAACTTCATAGCGACAATAGTTCGTTGGCAAGCCCGACGGGGCTATAAGCAAAAGTTGTAAAGCAGCGCACACCGGTGCCTGCATCCTGGGCGCGGAGTATATCACCATTGCGCGTTATTTGCTTACACGCGTGACTTCGTTACCATACCCGGTATTGCCGTCGCGACATAACAAGAGTCTACATTCACTATGCCAAAGAAAAATGAGGCCCCGGCCAGCTTTGAAACTGCTCTGGGCGAACTGGAGCAGATCGTTAACCGTCTGGAAAGCGGCGATTTGCCGTTAGAGGAAGCGCTAAGCGAATTTGAGCGCGGCGTACAGCTGGCGCGCCAGGGGCAAAGTCAGCTGCAGAAGGCCGAACAGCGCGTGCAGATCCTGCTGGCGGATAGTGAAGATTCCCCGACCACGCCTTTTACGCCGGACGCTGAATAAATGGATTTCCCGCAACAATTGCAGGCCTGTGTGGAACAGGCAAACGAAGCGCTGCGCCGTTTCATCTCCCCGCAGCCCTTTCAGAACACTCCGCTGGTGGAAGCGATGCATTATGGCGCATTGTTAGGCGGTAAACGCCTGCGTCCCTTCCTTGTCTACGCCACCGGCGAGATGTTCGGCGTGTGCCGTACCACGCTGGATGCTCCTGCCGCGGCGGTCGAATGCATTCATGCCTACTCCCTGATGCATGATGATTTGCCGGCGATGGATGATGACGATCTGCGCCGCGGCCTGCCGACCTGCCATATTAAATTTGGCGAAGCCAACGCAATTCTTGCGGGAGATGCCCTGCAAACGCTGGCGTTCTCTATACTGAGTGATGCGCCGATGGTCGACGTTCCTGACCGGGACCGGCTGGCGATGGTTTCCGAACTGGCGCAGGCCAGCGGCGTGGCGGGCATGTGCGGCGGCCAGGCGCTGGATCTGCAGGCCGAGGGACAGCAGGTTGATTTACAGGCGCTGGAGCGTATCCATCGCCACAAAACGGGCGCCCTGATCCGCGCCGCCGTCCGGATGGGAGCCCTGAGCGCCGGCGAACGCGGCCGCGCTGCCCTGCCCGCGCTGGATCGCTATGCGGAAAATATCGGTCTTGCCTTCCAGGTCCAGGATGACATTCTCGACGTGGTAGGGGATACTGCGACCCTTGGCAAACGTCAGGGTGCCGACCAGCAATTGGGTAAAAGCACCTATCCCGCCCTCCTGGGTCTTGAGCAAGCCCGGAAGAAAGCGCACGACCTGATCGCTGATGCCCGCCGGTCGTTAGATGAGCTGGCCGCACAATCTCTGGATACTTCGGCACTGGAAGCGCTCGCGAATTACATTATTCAGCGCGATAAATAAACAAAAAATGAGTCTCTGATGAGTTTTGATATTGCCAAATACCCGACCCTGGCGCTGGTAGATTCCACCCAGGAGTTGCGCCTGTTGCCAAAAGAGAGCCTGCCGAAGCTATGTGATGAGCTGCGGCGCTATCTACTGGACAGCGTCAGCCGTTCCAGCGGTCACTTTGCCTCTGGCCTCGGCACGGTGGAACTGACCGTGGCGCTGCACTACGTGTATAACACGCCGTTCGATCGCCTGATCTGGGACGTCGGCCATCAGGCCTACCCGCATAAAATTCTGACCGGTCGCCGGGACAAAATCGGCACCATTCGTCAGAAAGGCGGCCTGCATCCCTTCCCGTGGCGCGGTGAAAGCGAGTATGACGTGCTGAGCGTCGGTCACTCCTCTACTTCCATTTCAGCGGGTATCGGGGTGGCTATCGCCGCCGCGAAAGAGGATAAGCAGCGGCGCGCGGTGTGCGTCATTGGCGACGGGGCGATCACCGCCGGCATGGCGTTTGAGGCGATGAACCACGCCGGGGATATCAAACCCGACCTGCTGGTGGTGCTGAATGACAATGAAATGTCGATTTCCGAGAACGTCGGCGCGCTGAACAATCATCTGGCGCAGCTGCTCTCCGGTAAGCTCTACTCCACCCTGCGCGAAGGGGGCAAAAAGGTCTTCTCCGGGGTGCCGCCGATTAAAGAGCTGCTTAAGCGTACCGAAGAGCATATCAAAGGGATGGTGGTGCCGGGCACGCTGTTTGAAGAGCTGGGCTTTAACTACATTGGCCCGGTGGATGGCCATGACGTGCTCGGTCTGGTCAGCACGCTGAAGAACATGCGCGACCTGAAAGGCCCGCAGTTCCTGCATATTATGACCAAAAAAGGCCGCGGCTATGAGCCCGCCGAGAAAGACCCGATCACCTTCCATGCGGTGCCAAAATTCGACCATACCAGCGGCGTACTGCCCAAAAGCAGCGGCGGCCTCCCTTCCTACTCGAAAATCTTCGGCGACTGGCTGTGTGAAACGGCGGCCAAAGACAACAAGCTGATGGCGATCACGCCGGCGATGCGCGAAGGTTCAGGGATGGTGGAGTTTTCGAAGAAATTCCCCGATCGGTACTTTGACGTCGCCATTGCCGAGCAGCATGCGGTCACCTTCGCCGCCGGGCTGGCGATTGGCGACTACAAGCCGGTGGTGGCGATCTACTCCACCTTCCTGCAGCGAGCCTACGATCAGGTGATCCACGATGTGGCTATCCAGAAGCTGCCGGTGCTGTTTGCTATCGACCGCGCCGGGATCGTCGGCGCAGACGGTCAGACGCATCAGGGAGCGTTCGATCTCTCCTTCCTGCGCTGTATTCCGGATATGGTGGTAATGACCCCGAGCGATGAAAATGAATGTCGCCAGATGCTGTACACCGGCTACCACTACAGCGACGGCCCCTGCGCGGTGCGCTATCCGCGCGGTAGCGGCACCGGCGCGACGCTCGAGCCGCTGGCATCGCTGCCGATCGGCAAAGGGGTGGTGAAACGTCAGGGCGAGAAAATAGCGATCCTCAACTTTGGCACCCTGCTGCCGGAAGCCGCGGCAGTAGCGGACAAACTCAACGCCACCCTGGTGGATATGCGCTTTGTGAAGCCGCTGGATACCGCGCTGATCCTCCAGCTGGCCGGCGAGCACGACGCGCTGGTGACGCTGGAAGAGAACGCCATCATGGGCGGCGCCGGCAGCGGCGTGAACGAAGTGCTGATGGCCCACCGCCGGGCGGTACCGGTGCTCAATATTGGCCTGCCGGATTATTTTATTCCTCAGGGCACTCAGGAAGAGATCCGCGCCGACCTCGGCCTTGATGCCGCCGGTATTGAAGCCAAAATCCGCGACTGGCTGGCATAATTGCCCCTTCCGCTCCTGCTATGCTTAAGGGATACCCTTGATGAATAGCAGGAGCGCACTATGCACTATATCCCCCTCGGTGATACTGCCTTACGTGTTTCCCGACTCTGCCTCGGCTGCATGACCTTCGGCGAGCCGGACCGCGGCAGACACGCCTGGACGCTTCCGGAAGAGAGCAGCCGCCCGCTTATCCAGCACGCCATTGAAGGCGGCATCAACTTCTTCGATACCGCAAATAGCTACTCCGACGGCAGCAGCGAAGAGATCGTTGGCCGCGCCCTGCGCGACTTTGCCCGCCGTGACGAGGTGGTTGTCGCCACCAAGGTGTATCACCAGGTCGGCGATCTGGCGGAAGGACTTTCCCGGGCGCAGATCCTGCGCTCCATCGACGACAGCCTGCGCCGTCTCGGGATGGACTATGTCGACCTGCTGCAGATCCACCGCTGGGACTATACCACCCCGATTGAAGAGACGCTCGAAGCGCTGGACGAGGTGGTGAAAGCCGGCAAAGCGCGCTATATCGGCGCCTCGTCCATGCATGCCCGACAGTTTGCCCAGGCGCTGGCGCTCCAGCAGCAGAACGGCTGGGCGCGCTTCGTTACCATGCAGGATCACTACAACCTGATTTACCGGGAAGAAGAGAATGAGATGCTGCCCCTGTGCCAACGTAACGGCGTAGCGGTGATCCCATGGAGTCCGCTGGCGCGCGGCAGGCTAACCCGCCCCTGGGGTGAGACCACCGCCCGGCTGGTCTCAGATGAGTTCGGCAAATCGCTGTACAGCGCCAGTGAAGAAAACGATGCGCAGATCGCCGGGAATCTCGCGGACGTGGCGGAAGAACTCGACGCCAGCCGCGCCCAGGTCGCCCTCGCCTGGCTGTTAAGCAAACCCGGCGTCGCCGCGCCGATTATCGGCCCGTCGCGTCAGGAACAGCTTGATGATCTGCTGCAGGCGGTGGATTTGACGCTCTCCCCGGAACAGATCGACAAGCTGGAGGCGCCGTATCAGCCGCATCCGGTGGTGGGATTTAAGTGAAGGGCGTGGTTTCCCCGGCAGCGTAGCGTTGCCGGGGAGAGGCGGTTAAAGCAGACCGATGGGCCAGTGATGGCCAATGACGTACAGCACGCCAGCGGAGATCACGCCGGCGACGATGTCGTCGACCATAATCCCCATTCCGCCGTGGATATTGCGATCAAACCAGCGAATTGGCCACGGCTTCCACATATCGAAGATACGGAAAATCACGAAGCCGGCGGCCACCCACTGCCAGTCCAGGGTCGGCAGCGCCATCAGGGTGATCCACATCCCGACGAACTCGTCCCAGACGATGCTGCCGTGGTCATGGGTGCCCATATCTTTGGCCGTGCGATGGCACAGATAGACGCCGATACAGATGCTCATCATCACCACCAGCGAGTAAAGCTGCCAGGGGAGAAAGGTCATCAGATACCAGAACGGGATCGCCGCCAGCGAGCCCATCGTCCCCGGCACCACCGGGCTTAAGCCGCTACCAAAGCCGGTCGCCAGCAGATGCCACGGATTACGCATACTCAGGCGGCCAAGCGCCTCGTCTCGACTACGCAAAGTGATCGTATCCCTTTAAATCAAGCGCGACCGGCTTACCGTCGCGAATAAACTGCAGCCCTTCGCTCTCCGGCGCAATCTGTCCGATACAGGTAAAACGCGCGCCAAGATGGCCAAGAGCCACGTCCAGCGCCCCGCGGTTCAGCTCCGGTACGGTAAAGCACAGCTCGTAATCTTCCCCGCCGGCGAGCGCCCAGCGCAGCGCCTGCTCAGAATCAACCTGGCGCAGCATCGCATCGGAGTACGGCATGGCATCGAGATCGATACGTGCGCCGCAGCCGCTGGCTTTAAGAATATGGCCCAGATCGGAGATCAGTCCGTCGGAAAGATCGATAGCCGATGTCGCCAGGTCACGCAGCGCCTGGCCCTGCAGCACGCGCGGCATCGGCCGCAGATGACGGGCCAGCAGGTAGTCGGCGTCAGACGGTTCATCCACCGTTAGACGATTCTGCAGTACAGCCAGACCGGCGGCGCTATCTCCCGGAGTGCCGGTAACATAGATCCAGTCCCCCGGCTTCGCGCCAGCGCGTTTCATGGCGCGTCCCGGCGGCACAAAGCCGTGGATACCCAGCGTCATGGAGAGCGGGCCACGGGTAGTGTCGCCGCCAATCAGTTGCATATCGTAATAGTCCAGCTGGACAAACAGGCTGTCGCTGAAGGCTTCCAGCCAGACTTCATCCACCTCCGGCAAGGTCAGCGCCAGCGTGAGCCACGCCGGTTCCGCGCCCATCGCCGCGAGGTCGCTCAGGTTCACCGCCAGCGCTTTATAAGCGAGGTCGGCAGGGTCGATATCGGGTAAGAAGTGATTGCCCGCCACCAGGGTGTCGGTGCTGATTGCCAGCGTTTTTTTCTCGGGAATATGCAGGAGCGCGCAGTCATCGCCGATGCCGGTTTCAACATCAAGGCGGGCGCTTTTAACGCGATCAAAATAACGGGCAATCAGGGAGAATTCGCCGCATGCCATACGTTATGCCTCAGCAAAATAATAAATAAGGCCGGGCTGCGAGGCGACCCTCGCAAAACCCGGCCTGCAGTTTACTTCTTGTGGGGACGAATTACCGGAGCCGCTTTGTCCAGCACGCCGTTAACGAACTTGTGGCTATCTTCAGCGCCGAAGGTTTTCGCCAGTTCGATAGCTTCATTGATGGCCACTTTATACGGTACGTCATCACGTTTGGACAGCTCAAACAGCGCGATACGCAGCACCGCTTTTTCAACCTGGCCCAGCTCTTCCAGCTGGCGGGACAGGTAGGGCTTCATCAGGCCGTCGAGGTACGCGCTGTTAGTCGCCACTCCGGACAGCAGTTCGCGGAAATACAGAACATCAACATCTTTTACGTCCTGTTCCGCCAGGAACTGGTATTCGACATCAGCGATGTCGTTGTGGGACAACTGCCAGGAGTAGAGCGCCTGAACGGCACACTCACGGGCGCGGCGACGAGCAGCAGGTTTCACGGAATTCCCCTTACAAAAATCAGGCCTTGATGGCTTTCAATACGTTAATCATTTCCAGCGCGGTCAGCGCAGCTTCTGCGCCTTTGTTACCGGCTTTGGTGCCAGCGCGCTCAATGGCTTGTTCAATACTTTCAGTGGTCAGAACACCAAAGGCTACCGGGATTTCGCTGTCCTGAGCGACATGCGCCAGGCCATTGCTGGCACCGCCTGCCACATATTCAAAGTGGGCGGTACCGCCGCGAATCACCGTCCCCAGCGCGATCACCGCGTCATATTTACCGGTTTTCGCCAGTGCGCCAGCCGCCAGCGGCAGCTCATACGCGCCTGGAACCCAAACGACGGTGATGTTTTCATCTTTTACCTGACCAATGCGTTTCAGGGCGTCAATCGCGCCTTCCAGCAGGCTGTCATTGATAAAGTTGTTGAAACGCGCAATGGTGATGGCGACGCGAGCGTCCGGGGTAGCAACGTTAGCTTCAATAATGTTCATACTCTTCCTTCGGGTTCATGTGCCCCGCAAGGGGGGCGGATTTTATCATATTATTCTGAGCGCTGCTTCCTAATAATCAGGAAAGCCTCACGCAGTGGTTAAATGCAGGCAGACATCCGGGCCAACCTGACGTATCTCATTGAATTTAAAATGGGGGGCCTGGCTCAGCTCTTCAAGCCCCGGCAGCGCGCATAATCCACGCGCCGCATTGCCTAACAGTTTAGGCGCAATATAGACGATAAGCTCGTCGACCAGACCCGCCTGCAGCAGCGCCCCGGCAAGCGTAGCCCCTGCCTCAACCCAGACGCTGTTGATCTGCTGTTTGCCAAGCAGCATCATCAGCAGCACCAGATCGAGATGGCCGTTATGCTCCGGAACCAGCAGCGTGCGGGCGCTTTCCGGCCACTGCCGTTCATCGGCGCGCAGGCGGGCAAACAGCGTTTCCCCCGCCTGCTGCACAATACGATGCTCAGGCGTGACGCGGTTCTGGCTGTCGATGACGACGCGCAGCGGCTGGCGCAAATTCTCTTCGGGATAAAGCGCCTGGGTATCGGCGCTCAGCTCCTGCCAGCGCACGGTCAGCGCCGGATCGTCCGCCAGCACGGTGGCGCTGCTGGTCAGGATGGCATGGCTCTGGGCGCGCAGACGCTGCACGTCGCGTCGCGCCTGCGGGGAGGTGATCCACTGGCTTTCGCCGCTGGCCATCGCCGTGCGGCCGTCCAGCGAGGCGCCCAGCTTCAGCTGCACCCAGGGAAAACCGGTGCGCATCCGCTTCAGAAAGCCCTTATTCAGCGCTTCCGCTTCGTTCATCATCAGCCCATGGCTGACCTCAATGCCGGCCTGCTGCAGGCGATACAAACCGCGCCCTGCCACCTGCGGGTTCGGATCCTGCATCGCGGCGACCACGCGGCTGACGCCGGCGGCAATCAGCGCATCGCAGCATGGCGGCGTACGGCCATGGTGGCTGCAGGGCTCAAGAGTGACGTAGGCGGTGGCGCCGCGCGCCTTTTCGCCAGCCATGCGCAGGGCGTGCACTTCAGCATGCGGCTCGCCGGCGCGATAGTGAAACCCCTCGCCGACGATCTCGCCGTCTTTCACAATGACGCAGCCGACGTTAGGGTTAGGATGGGTAGTAAAGCGACCGCGCGCGGCAAGCTTCAGCGCACGCGCCATGTACATTTCGTCCTGCATGGCTTAGTCCTGTAAGCGGGCGATCTCTTCGCCGAATTCTTTAATATCTTCGAAGCTGCGATAGACCGACGCGAAGCGAATATAGGCGACTTTATCCAGCTTTTTCAGCTGCTCCATCACCAGGTTGCCGATCATTTTGCTGGCCACTTCGCGCTCGCCGGTGCCGCGCAGATGAGTCTTGATATGGTTGACCGCCATTTCCACGTCGTCGGCGCTAACCGGACGTTTCTCCAGCGCTTTCAGCATCCCGCTGCGCAGCTTGTCTTCGTTGAAGGGTTCGCGCACATCGTTACTCTTCACCACCCGCGGCATCACCAGCTCCGCCACTTCGAAGGTGGTAAAGCGTTCGTTACAGACCAGGCACTGCCGACGGCGACGCACGGAAGAGCCTTCCCCCACCAGACGAGAGTCGATCACTTTGGTATCCACGGCGAAACAGAAAGGGCAATGCATAGCGCGTCCTGACAGGTAGTTAAACTGAAGAGTAGTTTACCGCGAAGTGACCGGACTACAAAGAAAGAGCTTTTGAGACAAAGGATCTATGGGAGATGAGGCCGGTTTGGCTACCATTAAGCATCCTCTGTAAACGGAATCCTGACCATGACAAGACGTTACCTGAAGCTCGCCATCGCGGGCTGCCTGTTCACCCTGACCGCCTGCGCCCAGCAAAGCGAAATCCGCCAGATGCACCAGAGCGTGAGTACGCTGAGCCAGGAGATGACCCAGCTCAACCAGCAAACGATCAAAATCACCCAGCAAAACGCACTGAACGCCAAATCCACCCGCGGCGTCTATCTGCTGCCGGAGGCCAAGACCCCGGCGCGGCTGGAGAGCCAGATCGGCACCCTGCGCATGTCGGTGGGCAGTATTACCCCGGATGGCGATGGGTCACGCCTGACCTTACGCATTCAGGGCGAATCCAACGATCCGCTGCCGGCCTTTACCGCCACCGTCGCTTCCGGACAGATCACCGGCACCACCCACAGCTATCAGGAAGTCAATGTTCAGGATCAGCTGATTAGCGCGCCGGCCAGCACCCTCGCCCCCAGCGATGTCGATATCCCGTTGCGCCTCAATGTAACGCCAGATAAAGTCGGTTTTATTCGCGTACATGATATCCAGCCCGCCGCCGCCCAGTAAGCCTTCAGCCGGGCCTGCCCCGCCCGGCTACGTCCTGCCCCGTCTTTCTTATCCACTTACAACTTTTCGCAAGAGTTCATTAGAAATCGTTCTGCAGCGCGATTTTCAGTAGCATTTTGTCAAGAAATGCATAGAATCGTGAACGCAATCGATTACGCATGTTCTGGTTATGTGAAACAACACGTATTTTTGTGAGCAATGATTCCTATAATAGACCCCCACAGAAAGACGAAATATTTAGAAACGCTTCGGCACTTCTTTTAACGCCTTCAGGCTCAATTTAAACAGTGGCATTACTATGAAAAAAACATTACTGGCAGCGGGTGCGGTTGTGGCGCTCTCCACTACTTTTGCCGCCGGCGCGGCAGAAAACGACAAACCGCAGTATCTGTCTGACTGGTGGCACCAGAGTGTTAACGTGGTGGGCAGCTACCACACCCGTTTTGGACCGCAGATCCGTAACGATACCTACCTGGAATACGAAGCGTTCGCCAAAAAAGACTGGTTTGATTTCTACGGCTATATCGATGCCCCGGTATTCTTCGGCGGCAACAGCACGGCAAAAGGTATCTGGAACAAAGGTTCCCCGCTGTTTATGGAGATCGAACCGCGTTTCTCTATCGATAAGCTGACCAATACCGACCTGAGCTTCGGGCCGTTCAAAGAATGGTATTTCGCCAACAACTATATCTACGATATGGGCCGCAACGACTCCCAGGAGCAGAGCACCTGGTATATGGGTCTGGGTACCGATATCGATCCCGGCCTGCCAATGAGCCTGTCGCTGAACGTCTACGCCAAGTACCAGTGGCAGAACTACGGCGCGTCCAACGAAAACGAATGGGACGGCTATCGCTTCAAAGTGAAATACTTTGTGCCGCTGACCGACCTGTGGGGCGGTTCGCTGAGCTACATCGGCTTCACCAACTTCGACTGGGGTTCTGACCTCGGCGATGACAACTTCTACGATCTGAACGGGAAGCACGCGCGCACCAGCAACTCTATCGCCTCCAGCCACATCCTGGCGCTGAACTACGCGCACTGGCACTACTCTATCGTCGCCCGTTACTTCCATAACGGCGGCCAGTGGGCTGATGATGCGAAGCTGAACTTCGGCGATGGTCCGTTCAGCGTTCGCTCGACCGGCTGGGGTGGTTACTTCGTGGTCGGCTACAACTTCTGATTGCTGATACAGCAAGACAGCGCCCGGGCCGCAGCTCCTGCTGCCCGGGCTTTTTTATTTCTCCCGCACCTCGCACCGGACCTTGCGCAGAAAATCGCTTAACGAGCGGTCGGCGCACTCGCTGAATCGACGTTCGGTCCTTCTGACCTCCAGACAACGGTCGAGGCGAAAATTGCGGTAATCATTGCGCAGTTCGCACCAGGCCACCAACAGCCAGCGTTCGCCCCAGAAAAACAGCCCCAGGGGCAGCACTTCACGCCACGTCACCTGACCGGATTCATCCTGGTAGTGAAGCTGTAATACCTGCTGATTGGATACGGCCTGGTGGATAACGTCAAAATGGGTTTTAGCATAGCGATGCGCGCCAAGGTCAGGGGCAAACAGGCGAGTCTGCTCCGCCTGGCGCCGACGCGCCTCCGGCAGGATCGCCAGCATTTTTTCCTGGGCGGACTCCAGCGACTGCGACAGCGCCTCACCGCCCCAGGTTTTTAGCAGCCGAATCGCAGCGATCAGCGCCTCGGATTCTTTGGTGGTCAGCATCAGCGGCGGCAGATCGTAGCCCGCCAGCAGCCGGTAGCCGCTGCCCGCTTCGCCCTCCACCGGTACGCCGGAGAGGGAGAGATCGCGAATATCGCGATAGACGGTACGCTCCGACACGCCCAACCGCTCCGCCAGCAGCGCAGCGGTAGTGAGCCGCCTACCGCGCAGGATCTGCACAATCTGAAATAAACGGTCGGCGCGTCGGGTCATGTCTCACTTCACAAAAGTTAAGGTTAAGCCGGCTGGTGCAGGCCGACGCGGTTGCCCTCGCTGTCGGTAAACAGGGCGATGGTGCCAATATCATTCGGCAGCGTCAGCGGGCCGAAGACACAGGTCCCACCCGCCGAGGCAACGCGCTCCAGCGTGGCGGCAAGATGATCAGTATGCAGATAAATAATAGCGCCCTGCGCCGAGGGCGCGATACCTTCAAATTTGGCCAGCGCGCCGCCGGGGGCCGGATCCTGATGCGGGAACACCGCCAGCTCGGCGCAGTCCATGGTTTCGCGACGCAGCGACACTTGCATCACCGGCTCATAAAACGCGACGGCGCGATCCATATCGGCGACCGGAATTTCAAACCAGTTAATCACGTTGTTCATACTTCCTCCTGCTCGTTAGTGAGTTCAGAGGCAGTGTATGGGAGGGCTCCTGACAGCATACTGTCAGCAGGTTTTGTCGCGGGCAAAAAAATCCCGGCCGCAAGGGCCGGGATTGCTTTATCTCAACTGAACTCTATTACGGCAGAATGGACGGCTGATCCGCCCCTTCTTTTTCGACCTTCTGCTGGATCAGATGCTCGCGCTTCATGCCCAGCTTCAACGCCAGCGCGGACGCGACGTAGATAGAAGAAGCCGTACCGATGGAAACACCGATCAGCATGGTCAGCGAGAAGCCTTCCAGAATCGGGCCGCCGAACAGGAACAGCATCAGGATCACCATCAAAGTGGTACCAGAGGTGATCAAGGTACGGTGCAGCGTCTGGGTCAACGACACGTTAAAGATCTCATACGGCGTACCGCGACGGATCTTACGGAAGTTTTCACGGATACGGTCCGATACCACGATACTGTCGTTCAGCGAGTAGCCGATAACCGACATCAACGAGGCCACGATGGTCAGGTCGATCTCGATATGGAACAGCGACAGCACGCCCATGGTGATCACCACGTCGTGCGCCAGGGCGATAACCACCCCGGCGGCCAGACGCCATTCGAAGCGGAAGCCGACGTAGATCAGGATACAGACCAGCGCCGCAATCAGCGCCAGGGCGCCGGTTTGCGCGAGGTCCGCGCCGACGCTCGGGCCGACAAACTCAATACGCTTCACTGCCGCATTCTGGCTGGTCGATTCGTTAATCACCGTCACGACCTTGCTGCCCAGCTCCTGGCTGCCGTTGGCGTCATGCACCGGCGGCATACGTACCATGATGTCGCGGCTGCTGCCAAAGTTCTGCACCTGCGGCTCTTCAAAGCCCGCTTTCTGCAGGGAATCGCGCATCTGGTCCAGATCGACCGGTTTCTCAAGGGTAATTTCAATCACCGTACCGCCGGTGAAATCGAGCCCCCAGTTAAACCCGCGAACGCCGATGATGGCGATCGACACAATCAGCAGAAAACCTGAAATGCCGAAGGCCCAGTAGTCCCAGCGCATAAAGTCCCAGACTTTACGGCCGTGGTTCAATTGTTCAACAGTATATTCCTGTGCCACAACGCACTCCTCAGATAGACAGCTTTTTAACGCGCTTGCCGCCGTACAGCAGGTTCACGATGGCACGGGTGCCGACGATAGCGGTAAACATTGAGGTCGCGATACCGATACCGGTGGTAATCGCAAACCCTTTAATGGCACCGGTACCGACCGCGTACAGGATGATCACTTTGATAAGCGTCGTCACGTTGGCGTCGAAGATCGAGCTGAACGCGCCGCGATAACCTTCGTCAATCGCCTGCTGAACGGTACGCCCGTTGCTCAGCTCTTCTTTGATACGCTCGTTGATCAGAACGTTAGCATCGACCGCCACCGCAAGGGTTAACACGATACCCGCGATGCCCGGCATGGTCAGCGTCGCCCCCGGGATCAGGGACATAATGCCGACAATCAGTATCAGGTTGGCAATCAGCGCCGAGGTCGCAATCAGGCCGAACTTCTTATAGAAGAGGATCATGAACAGGATAGAGACCACCAGACCGGCCAGACAGGCTTCCAGACCCTGCTTGATGTTCTGCATTCCCAGGGTTGGGCCGATAGTCCGCTCTTCGACGATCTGAATCGGCGCAATCAGCGCGCCGGCACGCAGCAGCAGCGACAGCTGACGCGCTTCGTTCGGATTGCTGATACCGGTGATACGGAAGCTGTTACCCAGACGCGACTGGATGTTGGCGATGTTAATCACCTCTTCCTCTTTCGCCAGGATAGCGCGACCGTTAGCGTCTTTCTTACCGCTGTCTTTATACTCCACGAACAGGGTCGCCATCGGCTTGCCGATGTTGTCCTTAGTGAAGTTAGACATGATGTTACCGCCCGCGCTGTCCAGCGAGATGTTGACCTGCGGCTGGTTGTACTCATCCATGCTGGAGGTCGAGTCGGGGATATGGTCCCGGGTCAGGATCACCCGCTTGTACAGCACTACCGGCTGGCCTTCACGCGTCTGCTTCACTTCCGAGTCGCCCGGCACGCGGCCAGAGGCGGCGGCGGACTGGTCCACGTTAGTATTGACCAGACGGAACTCGAGGGTCGCGGTCGCGCCAAGGATTTCCTTCGCACGCGCGGTATCCTGGATACCCGGCAGCTCAACCACGATGCGGTCAGCACCCTGACGCTGAACCAGCGGCTCGGCGACGCCCAGCTGGTTCACACGGTTACGCAGGATATTAATGTTCTGCTGAACCGCGTACTCACGGGCTTCTTTCAGGCGCTCATCGGTCATCACCGCTTTCAGGCTGTTGTCACCCTGAGAGGAAATAACCAGATCGCGATGGCGAGGGCTGAGATAAGAGATAGCCTGGTCGCGCGCCGCGCTGTCGCGGAAGACGATGCTCAGACCGTAGTTGTCTTCTTTACGCACGGTCGCGTAAGGAATGCCTTTGTCGCGCAGCTCGCTGCGCAGGCTATCGATGTTCTGTTCCTGCAGTTTGCCTAACGCGGTGTCCATGTCGACTTCCATCAGGAAGTGCACGCCGCCGCGCAGATCAAGACCCAGCTTCATCGGCTCGGCATAGAGCGCCGCCAGCCAGCGTGGGGTTGCCGGAGCAAGGTTCAGCGCCACGACGTATTTGTCACCCAGCACGTTAAGCAGCGCTTCGCGCGCGCGCAGCTGGGTATCAGTGGTGTCGAAGCGCGCAAGAATAGCGCCCTCTTCCAGTGCCACAGACTTCGCGGTTATTTTTTCTTCTTGTAAAGTTTTCTGGACCTGGATCAGCGTTTGCTCACTGGCGGCGACGCCGCGCGCGCCAGTGATTTGAACAGCCGGATCCTCACCATACAGGTTGGGAAGCGCATAGATCAGGCCGACGACAATGACGACGACCAGCATGACGTACTTCCACAAAGGATAACGGTTTAACACGGCAGTTCCCTTTGGGAAAAGTTAGATTACAGCGCCTTCATGGTGCCTTTCGGCAGAACGGCAGCAACGAAGTCACGTTTGATAACCACTTCAGTGGTATCGTTCAGCGCGATAGCAATGTAGCCAGTTTCCGCTACTTTGGTCACGCGACCGACCAGACCGCCGTTGGTCAGCACTTCATCACCTTTGGCGATGGAGTTCATCAGGTTCTTATGTTCCTTGGTGCGCTTCTGCTGTGGACGTAGGATCATGAAGTAAAAAATCAGACCGAACACCACCAGCATCAGAATCAGAGACATCGGGCTGCCCTGCGCCGGTGCACCCGTTGCCGCTACCGCATCAGAAATAAAAAAGCTCATTGAAATTCCCTCATTATTAAAATTAATCAACGTTCAAAGGAGGCACGGTGCGCCCCTGACGTTGGTAAAAATCGGTCACGAAGCTCTCTAATTTACCCTCTTCGATAGCCTTGCGTAAACCAGCCATTAAACGCTGATAGTAGCGCAGGTTATGAATGGTATTGAGACGCGCGCCCAATATTTCGTTGCAACGGTCGAGGTGATGCAAGTAAGCGCGTGAATAATTGCGACATGTATAGCAATCACACTCGGCGTCCAGCGGCGCGGTATCGCTTTTGTGCTTCGCGTTGCGGATTTTCACCACGCCGTCGGTGACGAACAGGTGGCCGTTACGCGCGTTGCGCGTCGGCATGACGCAGTCGAACATATCGATACCGCGACGTACCCCTTCCACCAGATCTTCCGGCTTCCCGACGCCCATCAGGTATCGTGGTTTATCGGCCGGGATCTGCGGGCAGACGTGCTCCAGAATACGGTGCATGTCTTCCTTCGGCTCACCAACCGCCAAACCGCCGACAGCGTAGCCATCAAAGCCAATCTCTACCAGACCTTTCACCGAGATATCGCGTAAATCTTCGTAAACGCTACCCTGAATAATGCCGAACAACGCATTTTTATTGCCAAGGCTATCGAAACGGTCGCGGCTGCGCTTCGCCCAACGCAGAGACATCTCCATTGAGCGCTTGGCGTAATCCCAGTCCGCCGGGTACGGCGTACATTCGTCGAAGATCATCACGATGTCAGAGCCGAGATCGTACTGAATCTCCATCGATTTTTCCGGATCGAGGAAAATCGGATCGCCGTTGATCGGATTGCGGAAGTGGACGCCCTGCTCGGTGATCTTACGGATATCGCCAAGGCTGAACACCTGGAAACCGCCGGAGTCGGTCAGGATCGGTCCTTTCCACTGCATAAAATCGTGCAGATCGCCGTGCAGCTTCATGATCTCCTGACCCGGGCGCAGCCACAGGTGGAAGGTGTTGCCGAGAATAATCTGCGCGCCGGTGGCTTCCACCTCTTCCGGCGTCATCCCTTTGACGGTGCCGTAGGTGCCAACGGGCATAAAGGCCGGTGTTTCCACCACGCCGCGCTCAAACACCAGGCGACCGCGGCGGGCGCGACCGTCGGTGGTATCCAGTTCAAATTTCATGCTTGCTCCTGCGTCAGAAAAACAGTCCGACGTTTTCATACTCGCCACGGAATGATTCCGTAGCTAAAAAATGCGTTATGGCGTCTACAAGCCGGCGTACCGGCCTTTTCAGGGACGCTCAGAAATAGCCTGCGGATTGTACGTGATAAACATCGCATCCCCGTAGCTAAAAAAGCGATATTTCTGCTCAACCGCCACCTTATAGGCGTTCATGGTGTGCTGATAACCCGCAAACGCCGACACCAGCATAATCAGTGTGGATTCAGGGAGATGGAAGTTAGTCACCAGCGCATCGATCACCTGGTACTGATAACCCGGGTAGATGAAAATCTGCGTATCGTCGAAGAACGGCGCGATCAGCGCGTCTTTCGCCGCCTGCGCCGCGCTCTCCAGCGAACGTACCGAGGTGGTGCCCACCGCGATCACGCGGTTGCCGCGCGCTTTCGCCGCCAGCACCGCATCGACCACCTCCTGCGGCACTTCGGCATATTCGGAGTGCATGGTGTGCTCTTCAATGCTGTCGACGCGCACCGGCTGGAAGGTGCCCGCGCCCACATGCAGGGTGACAAACGCCATCTCAACGCCTTTGGCGCGCAGTTTGTCCAGCAGCGGTTCGTCGAAATGCAAACCGGCGGTCGGGGCGGCTACCGCGCCCGGCCTGGTGCCATAGACGGTTTGATAGAGCTCGCGGTCGGCGTCTTCGTCCGGGCGGTCAATATAGGGCGGCAGCGGCATATGGCCGATCCCGTTAAGGATCTCCAGCACCGGGCGCTCGTCGTTAAACTCCACTTCAAACAGCGCGCCATGACGCGCCAGCATCGTGGCCTTAATGCTCTCGTCATCGCCCAGCAGCAGCTCGGCGCCCGGCTTCGGCGCTTTTGAGGCGCGAATATGGGCCAGGATGCGCTTATCATCCAGCATCCGCTCCACCAGCACTTCAATCTTGCCGCCGCTGGCCTTGCGGCCGAACAGACGCGCCGGGATCACCCGGGTGTTGTTAAACACCAGCAGATCGCCGGGATTGAGCTTATCGAGGATGTCGGTGAAGGTGCCATGCGTCAGCGCGCCCGTCGGCCCGTCCAGGGAGAGCAAGCGACAGCTACTGCGCTCAGGCATCGGATAGTGGGCGATCAGAGATTCGGGTAGTTCAAAAGCAAAATCGGTAACGCGCATGACGGTAACTCAGACTGAATAAAGAGGCGGGTAGTCTAGTGCCGGGGCGGTCTGGCTGCAACCTTTACCCCTCCGGATGAATGACATAATCTATATTCCAAATCATTCCGAATGCCGCCATGCGGCAACCGAATGCCTTACCGGTGGCAAAGGTGCCGCGCGCGGCCAGACAGCATGCCATTCGGCCACCGAGGCGCCGTTCAGCGCAACATCGGTGTTTCCACCTGCCCGCTCGTATTTAAAGGATGTCGTTTTATGAATTTTCTCGCCCACCTGCACCTGGCCCATCTCGCCGACAGTTCGTTGCCCGGCAACCTGATGGCCGACTTCGTGCGCGGCAACCCGCAGGGCGACTATCCGGCGGAGATCATCGACGGCATCTTTATGCATCGGCGGATTGACGTGATGACTGACAACCTGGCGGAAGTCAAAGAGGCGCGGGAGTGGTTTCGCCCGCAGACCCGCCGCGTCGCCCCCATCACCCTCGACGTCATGTGGGATCATTTCCTGTCCCAGCACTGGGCGCAGCTCTCCCCTGACCTGCCGCTGGACGAGTTCGTACGCTACGCCGAGCGGCAGATCGTCCCCATTCTGCCCGACTCGCCGCCCCGCTTCGTCAATCTCAATCAATATCTGTGGTCGGAGCGCTGGCTGGAGCGCTATCGGGAAATGGATTTTATTCAGCGCGTGCTGAACGGCATGGCCAGCCGCCGTCCACGTCTCGAGGCGCTACGCGACTCCTGGCAGGATCTGGATACCCATTACGACCGTCTGGAGACGCAGTTCTGGCGCTTTTATCCGCAGATGATGCGCCAGGCAGAAAACAAACAGCTGTAATAGCCACGTCATTGATAGGTAAAAGCTGGCTGAACGATTGTTAGCGCCTCTTTGTGTTATTGCCGGGCAGGCTCTATACTTGCCCGCGTTGCGTTCCAAATAACCTTAGTAATTACAGGAGAATCAAATGGTTCTGGTCACTCGTCAAGCGCCGGATTTTACTGCAGCCGCTGTGCTGGGTAATGGTGAGATCGTTGAGAAATTCAATTTCAAACAGCACACCAACGGTAAACCTACCGTTCTGTTCTTCTGGCCGATGGACTTCACCTTCGTGTGCCCGTCTGAGCTGATCGCGTTCGACAAACGTTACGAAGAATTCCAGAAACGCGGCGTGGAAGTGGTTGGCGTTTCCTTCGACTCCGAGTTCGTGCACAACGCATGGCGTAACACCCCGGTAGACCAGGGCGGTATCGGCCCGGTTAAATACGCGATGGTTGCTGACATCAAACGTGAAATCCAGAAAGCTTACGGTATTGAGCATCCGGACGAAGGCGTAGCGCTGCGCGGCTCCTTCCTGATCGACGCCAACGGCATCGTTCGTCATCAGGTGGTTAACGACCTGCCGCTGGGCCGTAACATCGACGAAATGCTGCGTATGGTAGACGCCCTGCAGTTCCACGAAGAGCACGGCGAAGTCTGCCCGGCGCAGTGGGAAAAAGGAAAAGAAGGTATGGCCGCCTCTCCGGAAGGCGTTGCAAAATACCTGACCGAAAACGTTTCCAGCCTGTAATCGGCACGCGTTTTAATAAAAGGCTCGCTCAGGCGGGCCTTTTTTGTTAGCGGCGTCAAAATTTAAGAAAATGACCCGCCGATATTTGTGACCAGCGATACACTTCTGGCGAAAAAATTCGCCCTACCTCTCACTTTTTCTCTGCCAAATTTCAGCGTCAAAATACAAAACCTTCATAACAGCCTGAAAAACTTATAAATTATTTATATCTTTTTCTGCCGGTACTTTGCCGTCGATGTGATCCCCATCAATATTTAAAACCGCGGATGTGATCTCATCCATCATTTTCATCAATGTATTTGGTCATGATTTAACTCAGGAACAGGAATACGTTCAGGAGCTGAGGATGGAAATTATTTTTGACCCGTCGTTAATCGCCCTTAAGCAGAATATTTCCCGTGCGGAAGAGGCCATCGAACTGGCGGGTTCATTACTTGCCAGGCGCCAGATTTGCAGCGCCGAATATGTCAACGAGATGCTGACGGTATATGAAGATTTTGGCGCCGCCATCGTGATAGATGACGGGATTGCCATGCCGCATGCCCGGCCGGAAAAAGGGGCATTACAGACCGGGTTCTCACTTGTCACCACCGCCACGCCAATCTCCTTCGGCCACGATGAGTTCGATCCGGTTTCCGTGGTCATCGCGATCGCCGGCGCCGATGCTGACAGTCATATCAAAATGATCCAACTGATAGCCTCGCTGATCGAGTCAGATATTGTGACCTTTCTTCAGCAGGAAAATGACGTTAATTCAGTCTTACATTTCATTCAAAAACAAATGGAGTAGTCATTATGTTAGTTATCAGAACGGTTTGTGGTAACGGTATTGGCAGCTCATTGATGGCTGCGAATAATGTGAAAAAGATCTGTGACGAATTAGGCATCAAAGCGGACGTCGCCTCGGTCGATTTTGCTAACGCCGTCGGGGAAAAAGCCGACCTTTACGTCACGATCAAAGAACTGGCAAATCAATTTCCGGCCCACTGTCATGTCGCCATCATTCGCAGCTACGTCCATAAAGCGAAGATCGCCGAGGATATTACCGACGCGCTGATGAAAATTGCTGCGACTCACTCTTAATCAGCATAGAGGGAACGACCATGCAGGCTATTCTTAGTTTCTTAACGGAAATATTCAGTCAACCCGCCTTTTTAATGGGGCTTATCGCCTTTGTTGGTTTAGTGGCGCTACGCTCCCCTGGCAATAAACTGCTTACCGGCACATTGAAGCCGATTTTAGGCTATTTGATGTTGAGCGCTGGGGCAGGCGTTATCGTTGCCAATCTCAATCCGCTGGGCGGTATTATCGAGGCCGGATTTAATATCCGCGGCGTTATTCCGAACAATGAAGCCATTGTCTCCGTCGCCCAGAAGATGCTGGGCGTGGAAACCATGAGTATTTTACTGTTAGGCTTTATTTTCAACCTGATTATCGCCCGCTGTACCAAGTATAAATATATCTTTCTGACCGGCCATCATTCGTTCTTTCTCGCCTGCCTGTTCTCCGCCGTTCTGCAGGCGGCGGAGTTCCAGGGCTGGATGTTGATCCTGATCGGTGGATTCCTGTTGGGCTCATGGTCGGCCATCTCCCCGGCCATCGGTCAGCGTTACACCAGGCAGGTAACCGAAGACGGCGGGATCGCCATGGGCCATTTCGGCTCTCTCGGCTACTACCTCTCGGCATGGATCGCCAGCCGGACCGGCAATCCGGCAAATTCCTTCGCCGATACCGAAATTTCAGAAAAGTGGGGCTTTCTGCGCGATACCACGGTCACCACCGGTATCGTGATGTTTGTTATCTACTTTGTCTGCAGCGCTGTCGCCGGGTCGGCGTACCTGAGCACCATCACCGACCAAAACATGCTGATCTTCTCGGTGCTGACCGGTCTGCAGTTCGCCGTTGGCGTAGCCATTGTCTATAACGGCGTGCGGCTGATCCTCGGCGATCTGGTGCCGGCGTTCCAGGGCATCAGACAGAAGCTGATCCCGGACTCCATCCCGGCCGTTGATTGCGCGGTGTTCTTCACCTTTAGCCCCACCGCGGTGGTAGTGGGATTCATCAGCTCCTTTGTGGGCGGGCTGGTCGGGATGCTCTTGCTCGGCGGGCTGGGCATGGCGCTGATTATTCCCGGCATGGTGCCGCACTTCTTCTGCGGCGGCACGTCCGGCGTCTTCGCCGACAAACTGGGCGGTAAGCGCGGATGTATCATCGCCTCCTTTATCGGCGGGATCTTCCTCGCCTTCCTGCCGGCGATGCTGCTGCCGGCGCTCGGCAACCTCGGGTTTGAAAACAGCACCTTCGCCGATTTCGACTTCGCGGTATGGGGCATCATTATCGGGAATGCTTTCACCCAGTTTGGTCAGATCACTATCTATCTGATTTGTCTGGCGCTGCTCGTCGCGCTGCTGGCGCCTTTCTGCTTCCGTCACGTCCAGGTGATGGGCAACACGCTCAGCTATGAGGAGCTGACGGCGAAGCAGAAAAATGAATAAGCGAGGTCATTTTTCCCGGCGGGAGGGCCACGCTTTCCGCCGCTGACAAATAATCAGGAGTGGTTATGGCTATTTTGTCCATTGGATTTGCTTGTTTCGATCAGTTTTTCTTTCTCAATGAATGGCCCCAGGAGAATACCAAAAACTTTTGTCATGATTTTATTGAAAGCGGCGGCGGTCCGGCGGCCAATGCGGCCTGGCTGCTGGGATTATGGGGCGAGGAGGTTTATTACATTGGTCATCTGCAGCAGGACCTTTACGGTCAGCGCATTATCGATGAGTTTGCCGAGGCGGGGGTGGATACCAGCCAGGTGGTTTTCTCCGATGACATGATCACCCCGCTGGCCTCGGTGCTGGTCAATCGCTTAACGGGTTCGCGGACGATTATTACCCGCAAGATGCAAACGCCGCCTTCCCTGACCTACGAGCAAAAGCTCAAACTGGACGACCTCGCCGAGCGACTGATTGCCAGCGAGGAGCCGGTCACCATTTTAATTGACGGCCATGAGGCGGAAATCAGTGAATATTTAATTAAGAAACTGCCCAACGCCAGGGTCGTGATGGACGGCGGGTCACTGCGCGCCAGCAATATTAAACTGGCGGCCTGGACTGACTATTTTGTAGTGAGCGAACATTTCGCCCGCGATTATATGAGCTATCGCTCGCTGAGCACCGAAGCAGAAATTAAAGCGTCCCTGATTGAGTTGAATAAAATTTGCCGCGGTGAAGCATTTATTACCCTTGGCGAAAAAGGCTGCGCTTTTTTAAAAAGCGGTATGCTGCAGATCGTCCCGTCCTGGCTGTGCAATGCCGTTGATACCACCGGCGCCGGGGATGTATTTCACGGCGCCTTCACCTATGGCGTCCATTACTCATGGCATATCGATAACATTATTTTATTTGCCAGCCTGACCGCCGCCATTTCTATTGAGAAAAAAGGGGTTCGGGAATCGATGCCGGACCTGGCGGTCGTCCACCACTCGTTAAATAGCTACGAGAGAAACTTAACGCAATATTTTGAAGAATAACTGCATTTAATAAATATCAAGAGGTGAATATGTTAGTGTCGATGAAGGACATGCTTCAGCATGCCCTGCGGGACGGCTACGCCGTCGGTCAGTTCAACATTAATAATCTGGAATGGGTCGGCGCCGTATTAAGCACCGCCCAGCAGTGCCGCTCACCGGTTATTTTGGGGGTGTCCGGCGGCACGGTTAAGCATATGCTCGGGTTAAAATGTATTCATGACATTGTGGTTAACGCCATGGAGTATTTGCATATTGATGTTCCGGTGGCGCTGCATCTGGATCATGGCACCTCCCGGGAGGCCTGCGAAGCGGCGATCGCCGCCGGCTTCAGTTCCATTATGTTTGATGGCTCGCATCTGCCGTTCAGGGAAAACCTGGCCATTACTCGCCACCTGGTGACGCTGGCCCACAGCAAAGGTATCTCTGTGGAGGCCGAACTGGGGACCATCGCCGGCAGTGAAGACGGCATTGTCAATTCCGAAGTCATCTACGCCGATCCGCAGGAGTGCTACACCCTGGTGACAGAAACCCAGGTGGATTGCCTCGCCGCCGCGCTGGGCTCCACCCATGGTCTGTATAAAGGTAAAGCCCGGCTGGGATTTACCGAGATGAAAGCCATTGCCGAGCAGGTGAAGGTTCCGCTGGTGCTGCATGGCGGCACCGGAATTGCCGATGAGGATATGCGCCGGGCGATTGCCTGCGGCACCGCCAAGATTAACGTTAATACCGAAAATATGTACGCCTGGTGCCAACAGGTGAAAGCAATTTTCGCCGCCGACACCGGGCACGATGTGAACGATCCGCGGAAAGTCATCGCCCAGGGACTGCAGCCGGTACGCGAGATGATTGCCCGCCGCATGGCGCTCTTTGGCTCAGAGCAGCGCTATTGACGCCGGGCCTGCGGCTGAAACCACCGCCCCGACGCTGCCGGGGCGGTGGCGTCAGGTATCAAAAGGCAAAGCAGGAACAGCCCAGCACGCCCCAGAAGGCCTGCTCGTCAGAGACCGGAATCGACGACTTACGCGCAATATCATGCTGATGGCCGTGGACGCCACAGCTACCGCAGCACTGGTGCATCTGCACCATGGCGCCGATTTTAGCCGTCGCCGGCGGAGCGGAACGGTAATGGCCCGGGACCTTCACCACCGGCGACCACTCCGGCAGCACCGGGATCGGCGGCGGCGCCAGCGGCGAGAAGTGACCGGCGGCATAGACCACTTTGCCGTCAACCACCGTCAGCACCGACTCAATGCCTTTGATCTCCTCTTCCGCGACGCTGAAGTAGTCTTTCGACAGCACCACCAGATCGGCAAGCTGACCGGCGGCCAGACGGCCTTTCTTGCCCTGCTCGCTGGAGAACCAGGCGCTGCCCGCCGTCCACAGCTCCAGCGCGACATCGCGCGGCAGGCGGTTGGCGTCGTCATACATCGCCATCCCGCCAACGGTGCGCCCGGAGACCAGCCAGTACAGCGCGGTCCACGGGTTATAGCTGGCGACGCGGGTCGCATCGGTGCCCAGCCCCACCGGCACGTCCAGCGCCAGCATCTTTGCTACCGGCGGGGTATGTTTCACCGCCTCTTTGCCGTAGCGATCGACAAAATATTCGCCCTGGAAGGCCATCCGATGCTGCACCGCAATACCGCCCCCCAGCGCCTTCACCCGCTCAATGTTACGCTCGGTAATGGTCTCGGCATGATCGAAGAACCAGTGCAGGCCATTAAACGGGATATCGCGGTTCACCTTCTCAAACACGTCCAGCATCCGGCTGATGGACTCATCGTAGGTGGCATGCAGGCGGAACGGCCAGCGATGCTCCACCAGATGGCGTACCACCCGCTCCAGCTCATCCTCCATGCCTTGCGGCAGATCCGGCCGCGGCTGCAGGAAATCTTCAAAATCCGCCGCCGAAAATACCAGCATCTCGCCGGCGCCGTTGGCGCGATAGAAGTCAGTCCCCTGCCCCGGCTTCAGCATGTCGGTCCAGCGTTCGAAATCCTCCAGCTCCTGCTTCGGCCGCTGAGTAAACAGGTTGTAGGCGATGCGCACGGTCATCTGATCTTTCGCGTGCAGCTGTTCGATAATTTCGTAATCTTCCGGATAGTTCTGGAAGCCGCCGCCGGCGTCGATGGCGCTGGTCAGCCCCAGTCGGTTCAGCTCGCGCATAAATTGACGGGTGGAGTTCACCTGCAGATCCAGCGGCAGCTTCGGCCCCTTGGCCAGCGTAGCATAAAGGATCATGGCGTTCGGTTTGGCGATCAGCATCCCGGTCGGGTTGCCGTGGCTATCGCGGACGATCTCGCCGCCCGCCGGATCCGGCGTCTCTTTGGTATATCCCACGGCTTTCAGCGCCGCACGGTTCAACAGCGCGCGATCGTAGAGATGGAGCACAAACACCGGCGTATCAGGCGCCGCCTCGTTCAGCTCTTCCAGGGTCGGCATCCGCCGTTCAGCGAACTGAAATTCGCTCCAGCCGCCGACCACCCGCACCCACTGCGGGGACGGCGTGCGATCCGCCTGATCCTTCAGCATTCGCAGGGCATCCGCCAGCGAGGGGACGCCCTCCCAGCGGAGCTCAAGGTTGTAGTTCAACCCACCGCGGATCAGGTGCAGGTGAGAATCGTTGAGGCCCGGGATCACTGTATGCCCTTTGAGATCGACGATTTGCGTCCCCTCGGCGGCAAAGCTCATGATCCGATCGTGACTTCCGGTGGCAACAATTTTTCCGTCGGCGATGGCCACGGCTTCCGCCAGGGGATTCGCACGATCGAGAGTATGAATCTGACCGTGGGTCAGAATCAGTGTGGCAGTTTGCGACATAACGCACTCCTTGAGGAGGCTGACTCAGTTTTTCTTCAACCAGCCAGCAAACAGGCGGGTCACGATGGGCATCCAGAACCAGACCACCAGCGCAACCACGCAGGCATCATTGATGAGGTGCAGCAGCAGGCTCCCCTTAAGCGACGGCAGCAGCATGCCGGTCACCGCAGGCACCAGGTTGGTGCTGGGGAAAATCACCAGCAGGGTGATCAGAAACTGTTTCCAGCGCCGCGGCTGGCGTACGTTCACCGTCGGCGGGGTAAACCAGAAGGCCGGTTCAGTCCGCACCTCAGTCCGATCGCCTTCCGTCAGCAGTGGGGCAATCTCAGCCACCAGTTGCCGACGGGTTTCCGACTGCGTCCAGGCGTAGAGGTGCTCCAGGGTATCGAAGCGGATTATGACGCTCCACAGATTCTGCCCTGCGGCGGGCCGGATCACATTCGCCCCAAGATGGCCGGGAAATTCTGCCGCAATGGGCATAATTTTACCGAGCCACTCTTCGTAGCGCTGGCTGTGTTGCGGATCGAGCAGATGGCTGATAACCAGGGTCACCGATTTTTGCTGCGCCATGACGAGTTCCTTGCTTCAGGGAAATGGCCGGTTTTCTCCTGCCACTCTCCATAAATGATCTGACACAACATCCTTCATGCTGCGTTGAAGCGGCAGGCGGGCACGTCCCCGTGAACTTGAATAAATTCAGTAGCTGGGGACGGACAAACGCAGCCAACAACGCAGCAGCCTGAAGGATGGAGTGATTTACGCTTTACGCTCCGGCGCGCCATGCACCATGGTATAAGCGTAATCCACGCCCATCCCGTAGGCGCCGCTGTGTTCGCGCACCAGGTCCATTACCGCATCGTAGGTCGCTTTGCGCGACCAGTCGCGCTGGTACTCCAGCAGCACCTGCTGCCAGGTCACCGGCACCGCCCCCGCCTGCACCATCCGGTCAATAGACCGCTCATGGGCGTCGACAGAGGTGCCGCCGGAGGTATCCGTCACTACATAGACCTCGTAGCCCGCCTCCAGCGCCATCAACGCCGGGAAAGTCAGGCAGACTTCGGTCCACAGAGCGGAGATCACCAGCTTTTTACGGCCGGTCGCTTTCACCGCTGCCACAAACGCATCGTCTTCCCAGGAGTTCATGGAGGTACGTTCAATCGGCTTGACGTCAGGATGCACGGCCAATAATTCCGGCCAGATATAGCCGCTAAAGCTTTTGGTCTCTACGGAGGTATAAATCACCGGTACATTAAAAATTTTGCCCGCTTTCGCCAGCGCCACGGTGTTATTTTTCAGGGTCTGGCGATCGATATTCGCCACGCCAAAGGACATTTGCGGCTGATGGTCAATAAAGATAAGCGCGGAATTAGTGGGATCGAGCAGTTCACGAATAGACATTAAATACCTTCTTAATCAATTAGTTAAAAAGATGACATGATGATTAATGCGTCGTGTGGATCCTGACTGATAAAGCATGGTGAGTATAGCCAGTTATTTCTAACAAGTTATTAAGGATTTTTTATGGTTTATATTTTTTGCCGCGACCAGGATTTATTCACGCCTGTTTTAATCAAATTTTTACGCCAAACTGTTCTGATTTATTCACTGGCTTTGATTATTGCGCTTAGGTACAACAGAGAAAACAAATTAATGGATAGCTTCATATGCGCGTAAACTTTGATGTTTTGATGATCCTTGATGCCCTTGACCGCCACGGCTCCTTCGCCACCGCCGCGGAGTCGCTGTATAAAACCCCCGCCGCTCTGAGCTATATGATCCAGAAGCTGGAGAGCGATCTGAACATCGTGCTGTTGGATCGTTCCGGCCATCGGGCAAAATTTACCGATACCGGCCGGCTGATGCTGGAGAAGGGGCGACAGCTTTTAAGTGCCGCCAGAGATCTGGAAAAGCAGGCCCAGCAGCTGAGCGCGGGCTGGGAGCGAGAGCTAGCCATCGCCCTTGACGCCTCATTTCCCTTTTCGGCTCTGCTGCCGCTGATCGCCGAGTTTTACGCGCAAAACCCACAGACGCGACTGAACTTCAGCCATCACACCCTCGCCGGTTCGTGGGAAGAGCTGACCCATCATGGGGCGGATATTATCCTCGGCGCCATCAATGAGCCGCCCACCTCCGCGGAGTGGTCATGGCAAACCCTCGGCGCGTTGGATAACATCTTCGTCGTCGCCCCCCATCACCCGCTGGCTCAGGCGAAGGAGCCACTGGCCAATAAACAGCTCAGCCAGCATCGGGCCATCGTGATCCGCGACAGCGCCCGCTATTGCCATCCGCTCAACAGCAATCTCCTCGACGAGCAGCCGCAAATCGGCGTCGATGATTTCGCCAGTAAAGTCGAACTATTGTGCGCCGGGCTGGGCTGCGGCTTTCTGCCGCGCCATATCGCTCGCCCGTGGCTGGTAAAAGGCAGTCTGGTGGAGAAAAGCGTCGCCTGCTGGCGGGAAAAGGATATTACCTATATGGCCTGGCGCAGCGGGAATGATGGGCTGGCTCAGCGCTGGTGGCGGGAGGCGCTCCTCCGCGGCGACCTGCTGAGCCAGCTCTACCATTAACGGCCGGACCAGACGTTGGCGGAGATGGCCGGGAGGGTCAGCACCCCGTCCTGGAAGGCGCCGGCGCCCTCCTGCAGCGTCCACCCGGCCACGTTCAGCAGCGGGGAATCTTCGATAACCACCTCGCAGGCTTCCCCGCGGTTAATCGCCACCAGCACCCGCTGCTGTTTGTAGACGCGGACAAACACCACCACGTTATCCTCGGCGTAAATCACCTGACAGCCGCCGTAGCGCAGCGCCTGGTGGGCCTTACGCAGTTTCGCCATCCGCTGATACAGCGCCAGCAGCTGGGTATCCTGCAGCGCCGGATCCCACGGGAACGGTTTGCGGCAGAACGGATCGTTATTGCCATCCACGCCCACCTCGTCGCCATAGTAGATGCACGGTACCCCCGGCCAGCTGAACAGCCACACCACCGCCAGCGGCAGGCGCGCTACGTCTTTGCCAAGAAGAGATTTAAAACGCGCCGTATCATGGCTGTCGAGCTGGTTGAACATCCGCAGCTGCTGCTGATGCGACAGCCCGGCGCGATAATTATCCATCCACGCCATACAGGTCTGGGCGTCTATTTTCTGCGGATCGTAAGAGATATCGGTATTGGCGAGGAATCCCCAGATCGGGAAGGTGAAGCCGCGATAGTTCATCGCCGCGTCTTCGGCATCCGCCTGCAGCCACTGGCGCGCGTCGCCAAAATGTTCGCCAAAGACAAAAGCTTCCGGCTGCGCTTGCTTCGCTGCCTGGGTAATGCCGGCGATATGCTGCAGGTTATTCCGCGCCCCGCCGCCTTCGCCCAGCATATGCACCACGTCAAGACGCCAGCCGTCCATGCTCCATGGCGCCTTCAGCCAGTGGCGTACGATGCTGTCTTCACCGGCATAGATCTCGTTGACCAGGCTGGTCGACCGATAGTCGAGCTTCGGCAGACTGGCATAGCCCAGCCAGTTGTGCGCCTGCCCCTCCTCTGAGAAGGTAAACCAGTCGCGCCACGGGGAGTCCGGATCGTGGCCGGCGCCGCCGCTGCCCTGCTGGTGACGGTCGAACCAGGGATGGGAATCGCCGGTATGGTTGAACACGCCGTCGAGGATCATGCGCATTCCCGCCCGCTGGGTGTTGTGGCGCAGCCGGAGCAGCGCCGCGTCGCCGCCAAACTGCGGATCGACGCGCCGATAATCCTCGGTATCGTATTTATGCACGCTGGGGGCGGCGAAAACCGGGTTCAGATACAGAGCGGTTACGCCGAGCTGCTTCAGGTAGGGAAGTTTTTCGCTGATGCCGTCGAGATCCCCGCCGTAGAACGTCGACCCGCCCGCCTCGCCGGTAAGCGGGTCGTCCCACGCCTTGCGCACAATCTCCCGTCCCGCCGCGTGATGGTAATAGACCGCATCCTGGTCGGCGTCACGCGCGGCGCTGCGGGCAAAGCGATCGGGGAAAATTTGATAGAACACCTGATCGGCCACCCACTGCGGGCCGGCGTCCGGCAGGTCAATGGCGAACTGCTCCAGTCGGGCCGGCGGGAATCGGGTGAAGCCTTGTGGCGTAAACCAGCGCTGATGGTCGGCCCACAGCAGCTTAAAGCTGTAGCGGCGGCGCGGCTGGCCGCTGGCGAGAGAGATTTCGCCGCGCCATGCCACCACGCCTGGCTGTGGCGCCTGGCGGAGCCGCTGCATCGGCAGCGACAGCTCTTCGTTATCCTCTTCCGCGCGCAGCGTGATCCGCTGCGGCAGCGACTCACCGCTTAACCACAGAGTAATAAACAGTCGGTCCTGTTGCACCTTGATAAAGGGTGCAACCGGAAGGTGCCATGCCTTCAACATCGTGAATCCTCATTGTGCAGAATGGGCACACCTTGCCATAGCCGCCGGGCGCAGAACTCATCATCTCAGAACTTTTTGGGGGAGGATAACGGGGGAGGACGCGGGACCGCAAGCCGCCCCGGTCGCGCGATGCTGACCGGGGCGATGTCGATTACTGAGCCTGCGCCAGGCGGCGCTCACGGCGGGTCTTAAAGACCCAGCCGAGCAGCAACAGCGCAATCCACGCCATACCGACGTACAGCGAGATGCGGGTGTCCGGATGATAGCCGATAAGGGCGATAATAAAGGCCAGGAACAGCAGGCCGATCACCGTGGTCACCACCCCGCCAGGGACTTTGAATTTCAGCGCCTTAACCTCTTCGGGCGACAGACGGCGGCGGAAGGCTATCTGTGACAGCAGGATCATAATCCACACCCACACCGTGGCGAAGGTGGCCAGGGAGGCGATCACCAGGAAAACGTTCTCCGGCATGATGTAATTTAGGTATACCGCAAACAGCAGCGCAATGGTCATCACCATCACCGTCACCCACGGAATACCGCGACGCGACGTTTTAGCGAACACCTTCGGCGCGCTGCCCTGCTCAGCCATGCCGTGCAGCATACGGCCCACGCCGAACACGTCGGAGTTAATCGCCGACAGCGAAGCCGTCAGGACCACGAAGTTAAGAATACTGGCCGCGAAGGTAATGCCCAGATGCTGGAAGGTCAGGACGAAGGGGCTGCCGTCGGTTCCCACCTGATTCCACGGGTAGATGGACATAATGACGAACAGCGTGCCGACGTAGAACACCAGAATGCGCATCGGCACCGAGTTGATGGCGCGCGGAATGGATTTCTCCGGGTCCTTCGCCTCACCGGCGGTAATGCCGATGATTTCGATGCCGCCGTAAGCGAACATCACCATCTGCAGCGACATCACCATTCCCAGCCAGCCGTTGCTGAAGAAGCCGCCGTTGCTCCACAGGTTATGAATCCCCGTCGGCTGGCCGCCGTTGCCGATCCCCCAGATAATGATGCCGAACCCGGCGAGGATCATGATGATAATGGTGGCCACTTTGAAGAACGAGAACCAGAACTCCAGCTCGCCAAACACCTTGACGCTCATCAGGTTGACGGCGCAGATGATCAGCACCACGCTGAGCACCCAGATCCAGTGCGGCACCGTCGGGAACCAGACGCCCATGTAGATGCCGAAGGCGGTAACGTCGGCGATGGCGACGATCAGGATTTCAAAGCAGTAGGTCCAGCCGGTGATATAGCCCGCCAGTCCGCCGAGGTTTTCCTGGGCATAGCGGGAGAATGAGCTGGCGGCAGGGTTATGCACCGACATCTCACCGAGCGCCCGCATAATGATATATGCCGCGACGCCGCCGATAATGTAGGCCAACAGTACGCTGGGTCCGGCCATTTTAATGGCGTCGGCCGAGCCGTAAAAAAGCCCGGTGCCGATGGCGGAACCCAGGGCCATAAAGCGAATGTGCCGGGTGCTTAGCCCGCGCTTAAGCTTGTTACTACTTTCCATCGTGGTTTTTCAATGCCGTTTAACACAAAAAATAAAAAACCACGGAACCCGAAGTCCCGTGGTTAAACGCTTGTCCTCACCGCCGGTTAATGCGCGCTGGAAGTCACCTGACGTCCGGCTGCGCGATCCCAGATCACCGCGAGAATGGTCATCACGGCGGTGGGCATCAGCCAGGCCAGGCCCTGCTCCGCCAGCGGCAGACGCGCGGTCCAGTCCGGCAGAATCGCGGCAAATGCCGATGACTTAATCCCGTCAATGATACCAAACATCAGGCTGATAAACATGGCCGGCGCGATAACGCGGGACGAATTATGCCACCAACTGCGGGTAAAGCTTAATACAACCAGTGCGATACACGGCGGATAGATAGCGGTCAGCACCGGAATCGATACCTGGATCAGATGGCTAAGGCCCAAATTGGAGACCGCCATGGAGAACAGGCCGAGAACAAAGACCAGCGTGCGATAGGAGAACGGCAGATACTGGGCAAAGAACTCAGCGCAGGCGCAGGTCAGACCCACCGCCGTCACCAGGCAAGCGATGAAGATCAGCGCCGCCAGCAGGAAACTGCCCGCCCCGCCGAAGGTGTGCTGCACGTAGGCATGGAGGATCGCCGCGCCGTTGGCGGACTGATCCACGAGAGTAGCGCTGTCAGAGCCCAGACGGAACAGCGCCAGATACAGCAGGGTCAGGCCGACGCCCGCCATCAGGCCAGCCCAGACGGTATAGCGGGTCAACAGACGCGCTTCGCTGACGCCGCGTGAGCGAGCGGCATTAACAATCACGATGCCGAACACCATCGCGCCGAGGGTATCCATGGTCAGGTAGCCGTTGACGAAGCCATTGGAGAATGGCGCCGTACGATACGCTTCCAGCGCGTCGCTGATCGGGCCCGCTGGCCAGATGATGGCGGCGACCGCCAGCACAATCAGGGCGATAATTTTCAGCGGCGCAAGGAAATTGCCCACGGTGTCCAGCAGTTTGCCCGGATAGAGGGAGACCAGAATCACCAGCGCGAAGTAAATAACGCTGTAGATCAGCAGCGGCAGCGGGCCGTCGCCGGTCAGCGGCGCAATACCGACCTCAAAGGAGACGGTCGCGGTACGCGGCGTCGCGAACAGCGGTCCTACCGCGAGATAGCACACCACCGCCAGCAGGATACCGGCCACTTTACCAATCGGGGTGCTCAGGCTTTCAACGCCGCCGCCGACTTTCGCCAGCGCCACCACCGTCAGCACCGGCAGACCCACCGCAGTGATCAGGAAGCCGATCGCCGCCGTCCAGACGTGCTCGCCCGCCTGTAAGCCAACCATCGGAGGGAAAATAATGTTGCCTGCGCCAACGAACAACGCGAAGGTCATAAAGCCCAACGCTATGATGTCGCGAGATTTTAACTGATGGGTCATAAATTCATTACTGCCTGTGGATGTGGTGTTGTAAAAAAATGGAAAAATACCGCGCTCCCCTCTCAGGGACGATACAGCGGCCATTGCCGGTAAACTCAGCGAGATATGCTCCCGAAGCGGCGTGGGAAAGAATTGTTTTTGGTATTACCACGCAAAAGCAGTCTGTCATCGACTGCGCAGGCGCAATTTAAACGCTTATAACGTTTTAAAGCAAGGCACGATCGCAAAAGCAGATGATTATGCTGGTTATGTCTTTCACACCAGAATCATTTACCATATTGATAGAAAACCCGTGGCTTATCATGCGAACAAAAAAGCAGCGCACGCTCATTAAATAGGCGAGAAAAAACGACTGCCAATGAAAATGACCAGCTGAAGCTGGTCATTGGCAAGATAAACTGACAGCGCGTCGATCAGGCGTCATTTTTGGCAATTAATCGTTCCGGGAGCAGGAAGCTAAAGCGGGTTCCCTTGCCCACCGTGCTGTCGATTTCCAGCCGGCTGTCATGATGGTTAACCGCGTGTTTGACGATCGCCAGTCCCAGGCCACTGCCCCCCGTTTGCCGGGAACGGGCTTTATCCACCCGATAAAAACGCTCGGTCAGACGGGGAATATGCTCCGGCGCAATGCCTGGCCCGTTATCCTCGACGCTGAACAGCGCTCCCTGCGGGGTTCGCTGCCAGCTGACGCGAATTTCGGTCCCCGGCGGGGTGTGGTTCACCGCGTTATAGACCAGGTTGGAGATGGCGCTGCGCAGCTGCTCCTCATTACCCAGCACCTTGAGCTGCTCATCGACGGTGAAGATCAGCGTCTGTTTCTCCTGGCTGAGAGTTTGCGCCTCGCGCTCCACCACCCGCAGCATCATCGGCACGTCGATGCGATCATTCATCGCCAGCGCCGGCGCGGCTTCAATACGCGACAGCGTCAGCAGCTGCTTCACCAGACCTTCCATACGCTGAGTTTGCTCCCGCATGGTGTGCAGGGCTTTTTCTCGGGTCGCCCCCTCCAGCACCTGCTCCTGCATCATCTCCAGATAGCCCTGCAGCACCGTCAGTGGGGTGCGCAACTCATGGCTGACGTTGGCGAAAAAGTTCCGCCGCGCCCCTTCCAGCTGATGCATCTGCGTCACGTCGCGCGCCACCATCAGCCACTGCTTGTCGCTGTAGGGCATCACGCGAATTTCCAGATGACGGGCGTTATTCAGCACCAGATTGAGCGGCTTTGAAAAATCGCGCTGTTTCAGATAGTTGGCGAACTCAGGATAGCGCAGAAGGTTAAGAATGTTTTGGCCACTGTCGTCCGGCCAGCGCAGGTTTAGAATCTGCTGCGCCAGGCCATTACACCAGAAAATAGCCCCCTCTTCCGTGGTCAGGACGACCGCATCCGGCAGCGATTCCGCCCCGCTGCGAAAGCGTTTAATCAGGCTTCCCAGCTCGCGCCGACGCTTTTTATTACGCATCTGCATCTGGTGCAGACCATACAGCAGCGGCTCCCAACTGCCGCGGCCAGGCGGAGGAGTCATGCTCCGGTCCACCCACAGCCACCACGACAGGCGCATCAAATTCCAGAAATGCCAGATCAGCAAACCGGTCACTGCCGCCAGTAAAAACCACGGCAGATGACCCACAAACGCCCCCAGAATCAGGGCCGGAATACACGCTAAAAAGAGCTCCAGCGCCAGCCTTTTCCATGACAGCCGTTCCAGCACGGGTCACACTCCTGTCAAAATTCAGAAACGGGCGGAGAAACGATACCCCGTGCCGCGAACCGTTTGCACCATACGATCATGGCCACTGTGTTCCAGCGCTTTGCGCAGGCGGCGAATATGGACGTCCACCGTGCGGTCTTCCACATAAACGTTGGTCCCCCAGACGTGGTTCAGCAGCTGTTCACGGCTGTACACCCGCTCCGGATGGGTCATAAAGAAGTGCAATAATTTAAATTCCGTCGGTCCCATATCCAGTGGACTGTCGCCGGTCATTACCCGGTGCGATGAAGGGTCGAGGCTCAGCCCCTGCATTTCGATCACCTCTTCCACCGCCATCGGTGAAATACGGCGCATCACCGCTTTGATTCGCGCCACCAGCTCTTTCGGAGAGAAAGGCTTGGTGATGTAGTCATCCGCGCCGGTCTCCAGGCCGCGAACGCGATCCTCTTCTTCTCCACGCGCGGTCAGCATCACTACCGGAATATCCCGCGTCATCGCCTCGCGCTTGAGCAGTTTAATAAACTGCAGCCCCGAACCGCCCGGCAGCATCCAGTCCAGGAGAATCAAATCAGGCCAGGGTTCATTGAGTTGATTCACCGCGCTGTCATAATCTTCCGCTTCGACAGGCTGAAAGCCATTTTGCTCCAGAACAAAGCAGACCATTTCGCGGATTGGAGCTTCATCTTCAACGACCAGAATTCTTCTCGCCATTATTTACCCTGTTTTTTTTAGCCATCAGTATAGAAGTGCGGCGTCATTATGCGTCACTTTTGTGACAGATTTATGAAAAAAATGACCGTCTGATGATCGGGTATTTTGAAGCACGACGCGGACTTACCCCTCACTAACAAGTGGTATACTGCCGCCCATGCTTTTTTCGCTAGGGAAGATTTATGCGCCTCCTTCACACCTCCGACTGGCACCTGGGCCAGAATTTTTACAGCAAAAGCCGCGCGGCCGAACACGACGCTTTTCTTACCTGGCTACTGGACCGCGCGCAGGAGCATGAAGTCGACGCCATTATCGTGGCTGGCGATATTTTTGATACCGGCTCGCCGCCGAGCTACGCCCGCGAACTGTATAACCGTTTCGTCGTCCAGTTGCAGCAGACCGGCTGTCGCCTGGTGGTGCTGGCGGGCAACCACGACTCGGTGGCGATGCTCAATGAATCCCGCGATATCCTCGCCTTTTTACACACCACCGTGGTGGCGAACGCCGGCTACGCGCCGATTGAGCTGCCGCTGCGCGACGGCACGCCGGGCGCCATCTTCTGTCCGGTGCCGTTTTTACGCCCGCGCGAGCTGGTGACCAGCCAGGCCGGTCACTCCGGTCGGGAAAAACAGCAGCTGCTGCTGCACGCCATCAGCGACTATTATCAGGAGCAGTATCAGCAGGCCTGCGCGCTGCGCGGCGATCGGCCGCTGCCCATCATTGCCAGCGGCCATCTGACCACCGTCGGCGCCAGCAAAAGCGATGCCGTCCGCGACATTTACATCGGCACACTGGATGCCTTTCCGGCGCAACACTTCCCCCCTGCCGACTACATTGCGCTGGGCCATATTCACCGGGCGCAGATGGTCGGCGGCTGCGAGCATATCCGCTACAGCGGCTCGCCGCTGCCGCTGAGCTTCGATGAAACCGGCAAAGCGAAATCGGTGCATCTGGTGAGCTTTAGCGAGGGGCGACTTAGCGCCGTGGAAACCCTGGAGGTGCCCGTGACCCAGCCTCTGGCGGTAATCAAAGGCGATCTGGCCGCCATCACCGCCCAGCTGGAGCAGTGGCGCGGCGTCGAGCAGGACCCGCCGGTGTGGCTGGATATCGAAATCACCACCGAGGACTATCTGCACGATATTCAGCGGCATATTCAGGCGCTGACGGAGGATCTGCCGGTGGAAGTGCTGCTGGTGCGCCGCAGCCGCGAGCAGCGCGAGAAAATACTGCTCAACGCCCAGCGGGAGACGCTCAGTGAACTGAAGGTGGAGGAGGTATTCGAGCGCCGGCTGGCGCTGACCGAAATTGACGATATGAAGCGCGCCCGGCTGCATGAGCTGTTCGCCCATACGGTGCATACGCTCACCGCGGAGAACGAAAACGCATGAAAATCCTCAGTCTGCGTCTGAAAAACCTCAACTCCCTGAAAGGGGAATGGAAGATAGACTTTCCCGCCGAGCCGTTCGCCAGCAATGGCCTGTTCGCCATTACCGGCGCCACCGGGGCCGGGAAAACCACGCTGCTCGATGCCATTTGCCTGGCGCTCTATCATGAGACGCCGCGCCTGAACAAGGTCTCCCAGTCGCAAAACGACCTGATGACCCGCGATACCGCCGAGTGTCTGGCGGAAGTCGAATTTGAAGTAAAAGGCATCGCCTACCGCGCTTTCTGGAGCCAGAACCGGGCCCGTAACCAGCCGGATGGCAATCTGCAGGCGCCCCGCGTCGAGCTGGCGCGCTGCGCTGACGGCAAAATCCTCGCCGATAAAGTCTCGGACAAGCTGGAGCAAACCGCGACGCTTACCGGCCTCGACTATGGCCGCTTCACCCGCTCGATGCTGCTTTCCCAGGGGCAATTTGCCGCCTTCCTGAACGCGAAGCCGAGCGATCGCGCGGAGCTGCTGGAGGAGCTGACCGGCACGGAAATCTACGGCCAGATTTCAGCCATGGTCTACGAACAGCACAAAGCCGCTCGCCATGCGCTGGAGAAGTTCGAAGCCCAGGCGGCGGGCATCGTCCTGTTGACGGAGGCCCAGCAGCAGGCGCTGCAGGAAAGTTTGCAGGTACTTACTGACGAAGAAAAAGCCCTGCTGGCCCAGCAGCAGAGCCAGCAGCAGCAGCTCCAGTGGCTGACCCGCCGCGACGAGCTGGCGCAGCAACAGCAGCAGGCCGCCACCCGGCAGCAGCAGGCCCGCCAGGCGCTGGCGGACGCCGCCCCGGCGCTGGCGAAGCTTGAGCTGGCCCAGCCCGCCGCCCAACTGCGTCCCCTGTGGGAGCGCCAGCAGGAGCAGACGGCAGGCCTGGCGCAAACCCGGCAGCGGATCAGTGAAGTAAATGCTCGCTTACTTGCCAGCACGGCGCTGCGCGCGCGCATCCGCCAGGGCGCCTTGCGCGCTCAGCAGCAGCGTCAGGCTGAACTGGCCGATCTGGCGCAGTGGCTGGCCGCCCATGAGCGTTTCCGCTTATGGGGTCAGGAGATCGCCGGCTGGCGAGCGCAATTCTCGCAACTGACGCGGGATAAACAACAGCTAACGGCTCAGAGCACCCGCCTGGCCACGCTACGCCAGAAGCTGGCCACGCTGCCAGCCAGCCCTCTCACCCTGAGCGCGGATGACGTTGCCGCAGCGATAGAACAGCAAACCCAATCGCGGCCGCTGCGTCAGCGCCTGATCTCCCTGCATGAGCAGCATCAGCTGCTGCGCAAGCGTCTGCGCCAGAACGCCGACAGCGTCCAGCAGGCGCAGGCGGAGCAGGTAAAACTTAACGCTACCCTGACGCTGCGCCGGGAACAATATAAAGACAAAAACCAGCACTATCTCGACCTGAAGGCGCTCTGCCAGCGTGAAGAAACGATTAAAGACCTGGAAAGCTACCGCGACCGGCTCGAGGCGGGTAAGCCCTGTCCGCTGTGCGGCGCCTGTGAACACCCGGCGATTGAACAATACGCCTCGTTGACGCTCACGGATAATCAGCGCCGCCGCGATGCGCTGGAAAAGGAGGTCGCCGCGCTGAAAGAAGAAGGCCTACTGATCCTCGGGCAGGTCAAGGCCCTGACGCAACAGCTTCAGCGTGACACCGAAGCGGCCGGGCGGCTCGCAGAGGAAGAGCAAGCGCTTACTAAAGCGTGGCAGGAGACCTGCGCCTCTCTGCACATCGCGCGGGATATTGCGCAAGAGATAAACGACTGGATGCAGGAGCAGGAGCGCTACGAGCAGCAGCTCTATCAGCTCAGCCAGCGCCTGATGTTGCAGAGTCAGCTTAACGATCAGCAGGCGCTGGAGCGCCAGGCCGAGCAGCAGCTGGCGGCCACGCGCCAGGGACTGGAGAGCGCCCTGCAGGCCCTGGCCCTGAGCCTGCCGGCAGAAGGGACAGAAGCCGCCTGGCTGCACGCTCGCGAAAGCGAATTTGCCCAGTGGCAGGCGCAACAGACCCAACATGATGCCATTCAGCAGCAAATCGCTGCTCTGCGGCCACTGCTGGAGACGCTGCCGACCAGCGACGAGACAGAGGTTGAAGCTGAGTCGGCCATCCCGGACAACTGGCGCGAAATCCACGAGGAATGCCTGTCGCTGCACAGCCAGCTTGTCGCCCAGCAGCAGCAGGAAACCCAGGAAAAGGCGCGTCTGGACCAGTCGCAGGCGCAATTCACCTCCGCCCTGGCCGCCAGCCGCTTTAGCGATCGGGAGGCGTTCCTCGCCGCGCTGCTGGATGACGAGACCGCCCAGCGGCTGACGCAGTTAAAACAGACGCTGGAGCAGCAGCTTCAGCAGGCGGCCGCGCTCTGCGAGCAGGCGACCCGGCAACATGAGGCGCACCTGGCGCTGCGTCCGCAAGGGGTGGACGCTGACGTCCCCACCCTGCAAACCCAGCTGCACGCCCTGGCCCAGCGGCTGCGGGATAACACTACCCGCCAGGGTGAGATCCGCCAGCAGCTCAGGCAGGACGCAGAGAGCCGTCAACAGCAGCAGGCGCTGGGGCAGCAGATTGCAGAGGCGGCGCAGCTGGCGGACGACTGGGGCTATCTCAATTCGCTGATCGGCTCCAGCACCGGCGACCGGTTCCGCAAATTCGCCCAGGGGCTGACGCTGGATAATCTGGTCTGGCTGGCAAACCAGCAGCTCAACCGCCTGCATGGCCGCTATCTGCTACAGCGCAAGGCCAGCGAGGCGCTGGAGCTGGAGGTTGTCGATACCTGGCAGGCCGACGCCGTGCGCGACACCCGCACCCTCTCCGGCGGCGAAAGTTTCCTCGTCAGCCTGGCGCTGGCCCTGGCGCTGTCAGACCTGGTGAGCCATAAGACGCGGATTGACTCCCTGTTTCTTGATGAAGGCTTCGGCACCCTCGACAGCGAAACGCTGGACACGGCGCTGGACGCCCTGGATGCCCTTAACGCCAGCGGTAAGATTATCGGGGTGATCAGCCACGTGGAGGCGATGAAAGACCGCATTCCGGTGCAGATCAAAGTGAAGAAGATTAACGGCCTGGGCTATAGCCGGCTGGACAAAGCGTTTGCGGTGGAGTGAGGTCTGAATTATGGCGATGTCCCCTCACCCTAACCCTCTCCCGAGGGAGAGGATCCGGGTGCGGGGAAGTGGTTCAGGTCCCCTGGAGCGGCCACAGCCAGGCCGCGCCGCGTACCCCGCTGGAGTCGCCGTGCATCGCTTTGCGGATCGGCGTTTCACACTCGCCGCCGAAGACCCACTGCTTCACCAGGTCCGGCACCGTCTGATACAGCCGTTCGACGTTGCTCATCCCGCCGCCCAGCACGATAACGTCCGGGTCGAGGATATTCACCACGTGGGCCAGCGATTTCGCCAGCCGCTGTTCATAGCGGCTCAGCGCCAGTTCAGCCTTTTCGTCACCTTCTCCCACCAGGCGCATAATCTCGCTGCCGGTTAACCCTTTGCCGCTCAGCCGCTGATAGTCGGTGGCGAAACCGGTGCCGGAGATAAAGGTTTCGATACACCCCTGTTTGCCGCAGTAGCAAGGGACTTCCGCACGGTAGCGCAGCTCATCGTCGTTCATCCACGGCAATGGGTTATGTCCCCATTCGCCAGCGTTACCATTGCCGCCGATATGCGCCCGCCCGTTGAGCGCCACCCCGGCGCCGCAGCCGGTGCCGATAATCACCGCGAATACCGTTTGCGCCCCCGCCGCCGCGCCGTCCACCGCTTCCGACACCGCCAGACAGTTGGCATCGTTAGCCAGCCGGACTTCCCGCTCAAGGCGCAGGCTGAGGTCCTTATCAAAGGGCTGGCCGTTGAGCCAGGTCGAGTTGGCGTTTTTCACCACCCCGGTATAAGGCGAAATTGAGCCAGGAATGCCCATCCCCACGGTACCCTGCTGTCCGGTCGCCTGCTCGGCCATCGCCACCAGAGTGGCGATGGTCTCGATGGTTTGCCGGTAGTCCTCCCGCGGCGTGGGTAACCGGTGGCGAAACAGCTGCTCTCCCTGGTCGCTCAGGGCTATCACTTCGGTTTTTGTTCCACCTAAATCAATACCAATACGCACGCTCAGCTCCTCACCCCGATTAACAATGCAAGCATAGCGACAATTCGCTATCATGCCCGCCTGATTTAACGACAAAGCCGTGGAAATTATCATGCTGTGGTTCAAAAATTTAATGGTTTACCGTCTCAGCCGCGATATCGAATTGCGCGCCGAGGAGATGGAAAAACAGCTGGCCGAGCTGACATTTACCCCTTGTGGCAGCCAGGATATGGCGAAAACCGGTTGGGTGTCGCCGATGGGATCGCACAGCGACGCGCTGACGCATACGGCAAACGGCCAGATCATTATCTGCGCGCGTAAAGAAGAGAAGATCCTGCCGTCGCCGGTGATTAAGCAGGCGCTGGAGGCAAAGATCCAGAAGCTGGAAGCCGATCAGGGCCGCAAGCTGAAGAAGACCGAGAAAGATTCCCTGAAAGATGAAGTGCTGCACTCGCTACTGCCGCGCGCCTTCAGCCGCTTCAGCCAGACAATGATGTGGATCGACACCGTCAACGGCCTGATCATGGTCGACTGCGCCAGCGCGAAGAAAGCGGAAGATACTCTGGCCCTGCTGCGTAAAACCCTCGGCTCGCTGCCGGTGGTGCCGCTGACCCTGGAGAATCCGATTGAGCTAACGCTGACCGAGTGGGTCCGCTCCGGCACCGTGGCGCAGGGCTTCCAGCTGCTGGACGAAGCCGAGCTGAAAGCGATGCTGGAAGATGGCGGCGTGATCCGCGCCAAGAAGCAGGATCTGGTTAGCGACGAAATCGCTGTACACATTGAGGCCGGGAAGGTCGTCACCAAGCTGGCGCTGGACTGGCAGCAGCGTATTCAGTTTGTGATCTGCGACGACGCGTCAATTAAGCGCCTCAAGTTCTGCGATGAACTGCGCGACCAAAACGAAGATATCGATCGGGAAGATTTCGCCCAGCGCTTTGACGCCGACTTTATCTTAATGACCGGCGAGCTGGCTGCCCTGATCCAAAGCCTGGTGGAAGGGCTCGGCGGCGAAGCGCAGCGCTAAGCGCCGCTTTCCTTCCTGCCGGGCAGGAAGGAAAAAACAACCCGGCGGCAGGCGCCGGGCGTCACGCTGGCTTACAGATAGCGGCACAGATAAGAGGTTGGCTCAGCCACCTGTAGATGAAATTCACTGTTGCCTGGCACATTGAAAACTTCGCCGGCAGCGTAAACTTTCCACTCAGTCTCACCCGGCAGCAGGACATTCAGCGCCCCGCTGACTACCGTCATCTCTTCCGGCTGCGCCGTACCAAAGGTGTATTCCCCTTCCGCCATCACGCCAACGCTGGCGCGACCGGTACTGCTGCTGGTGAAGCCAATGGATTTCACTTTTCCGTCAAAGTATTCATTGCTTTGAAGCATAAACAAGCCCTTCTGATCGTCGGTTAAAGGCTCAATATAGGGGGCGCTCCTTGCCCCTGTCACGTGAAATTAACACATTAGACCAATAGTTCTGCCGCCAGTCGGGAAACCAGCACATTCGACAGCAAAACCGGAACATCAAGGGCTTTTTGTAACACATCGCGATGATGCTGATAGTAACCGAGACAGTCGAGGACCAGCACGTCGGCGCCCTGCTCCAGCAGCGTTTTGCCGGCGGTTAATAGCTCGCTGTCGCTGCCGGTAAACGGATTGGCCAGCGCGTAGTATGGCGACTTTTCCAGCGAGAGCCACTTTTGCCGCTGCATGGGCATGATCTCTTCCACCGGCACGATCACCCCTACCTGGTGCCCATCGACGATCGATGCCACCAGCGGCGGGATGATCCGCTGCGGCTCGAGGAGGATCGCGTGGTGGGTGGTAAAACCGGTCAGCTGTTCGGAACTGAGCAGCAGGATCACATCATAATGTTGTCGATCCAGCATCGCGATCGCGCTGCGGACATCGCGTTCAATTTTCTGTCGCGACACCATCACCAACTGGTTATTACTGAGCAAGGTCAGGAGTCCTTTCTCGCCGTCACCTACGGCGTACTCGGCCATTACCTCGTCAGGCGTCATCTCGCCCAGCAGGCTGATGTGGGCGATCTGTTCTTCCCTGATATGTTCGGTCAGGAGCGGCAATACTCCCGCCAGCGGCACAACGCCGATGGTCAAAATTGCCATCGTTGCACTACTCATATCATGTACCTTTTCACAACCACTGCTTCAACACAGGCTTTCCACACACAGCATCCGCCCCCCTGGTGAGTAAAAATCAACCGTCGAGAAGCGTAGCAGCTCCACGCCGCGGTTGAATGTAAAGATTGCCGGGCGGCGGCGCCGTGCCTGAAAAATCCGTGTGTTAGATATTCATTAGTACGACTGATAAATAAAAAATGTGAGATACGCCCGATATTGCCAGCATGGCGGGCAATTCGGGCTCAGGGGGTTACGACTTGTCAGGATCTTCATAACGCCGTTTGGCATCCACGGCTTCCTGCTCGGTAGGATGTTCGCTGATAAGCGAATCAGGCTCAGGATAATCCGCACGGAGCTGATACCAGGTCACCGTCTGACCCTGAGGACCTTTCTCTACCGCAACCACGCGCGCTTCTCTCGGATATGGGGGCCTGTTTGGCATAGTTCTTCCTTCTTCTGGTAGCAGAACTATTAATTATAGGCGCCCCTCGCCGCCTTAATGTAAGTAAATTCTTAACTTACCGGGGTTGCCGTCGCGCTGCATAGCATGGACATAATCTGCTCCACCACCCGATCCGGCGAGGCCGTGGCATCCACAATATGGTGGGCAGCGTCCCGGTATAACGCTTCGCGCTGCGCCAGCACCTCGCCCACTTCCTCGCGCACCGGTTTTCCGGTCAGCGTCGGCCGCTGTTCGGCTTTCGGGTAGGCTTCCAGACGGTCAATCAGCGCCGACACCGAGGCCTGCAGATAAATCACTACGCCATTCTCCCGCATAAACTGACGGTTACCTTCCGCCAGCACAATGCCGCCGCCGGTGGCGATTACCGTATTCGGCAGGGTCACGGCCTTCAGCGACAGGGTCTCCAGTTCGCGAAAACGCGCCCACCCTTCCGCCTGCACGATCTCAGCCACCGTCCGCTGCTCATGGGCCTGTAGCCGATGATCGGTATCGGAGAACTGAAAATGCCGCGCTCGCGCCAGCGCATGGCCGACGGTGGTTTTACCGCAGCCGCGTGGCCCAATAAGAAAGATAGGCTGTGTCATAACCGAAGACCCCCTGGTTCCGTCTGTCGCAAAAAAATGAAAACGAAAGCACGTATTATCGCTGTCTGTCCCGCAATGCATACGTAAAGAAAAAATTACACAACTTCTTTACACCCCATTACCACGGTGAGAAGAGGGGCTATTAATGTAAACTTATCATTGCATTTAGTGTTTAACCAGCTTTACTTTCCGCTTGGCGTTATTTTTTATCCACCGCTGGCGTAAACGGTAACACATTTATGCATAGCTTTACGAAGCAACATATTTACAACATCATGTTTCAGAAGCACCCTGATGCCTATTCGACAGTGTGACAGAGGAATGTAACATGCAATCTGAAGAACAACGCCTTATTGATGGACTGTTTTCCCGGCTGAAAGAGGCTGAGGCGCACAGCGCATCGCGCGATGCCAGCGCCGAGGAGCGGATTGCCCAACACGTGAGCGCGCAGCCGGCGGCCCCCTACTATATGGCGCAAACCATTCTTATCCAGGAAGCCGCGATTAAACAGCTTAACGATCGCATCCAGGCGCTGGAGAGTCAGGTCAGCCAACTGCAGGCGGCAAAGCCCAGCAGCGGCGGCTTCCTCTCCGGCCTGTTTGGCGGTGGCGGCTCGTCACGCGGTTCTGACCCTATCCCGGGCGCGGAGCAATATGGTCGCCCGCAGGCCAGCGCTCAGCCGCAGTATACGCCACCACCGCAGCAGAACTATGCCCCGCAGGCTGCCGCACGCGGCGGCGGCTTTATGGCGGGCGCGCTGCAAACGGCCGCTGGCGTGGCAGGCGGCGTGGTGCTGGGCAATATGCTGACCAATATGTTCAGCGGCTCGCACCCGCAGGAGATCGTCAATATCATCGAAGAGAAGCCGCAGCCTGATGCCGCCTCCGCGCAGGACAGCATCGCGCAGGACACCACCGCAGGTGACGATCCGTTCCGCCAGGGAGACGATCAGTTCCTTGCCGACAATACCTGGAACGACGACTTCGACGCCGGCTTTGGCGACGATGATTTTGGCAGCGATGACGATAGCTGGGTTTAACCCTGGCGACGCTTAACCGCCAGCAACCACTTCTCCAGCTCGGCGGCAAACTGTTGCCGATCGCGCTGCGATAAACTATCCGGGCCGCCGGTCTGAACGCCGCTGGCCCGTAATGTCTCCATAAAATCCCGCATTGTCAGCCGCTCGCGGATCGTCGCCTCGCTGTAACGTTCCCCGCGCGGATTCAGCGCCGCCCCGCCCTTCGCCAGCACCTCCGCCGCCAGCGGGATGTCGGCGGTGATCACTAAATCTCCCGCCGCGCACTGGCGAACGATTTCATTATCCGCCACGTCAAAACCCTGCTCAACCCGCAGGGTGCGGATGAAACGCGACGGCGGCACGCGCAGCGGCTGGTTCGCCACCAGCGTCAGCGGAGTCTGGGTCCGCTCTGCCGCGCGGAACAAAATCTCTTTAATCACGTTCGGACACGCGTCCGCATCCACCCAAATGGCCATGCCAGCTCCTGTTACCTGCAATAACTGACGCCAATGTTACCTGCTTTTCTCCCCCAGGAAAGCGCCAGGATGGTAAGCTAATCAGATCGTAACGAAAAAAGCAGAGGGGAATGGTGATGGATAAGAAAATTGGCTTTATCGGCTGCGGCAATATGGGTAAGGCCATTCTGGGCGGGCTGATCGCCAGCGGTCAGGTACAGCCGGGACAAATCTGGGTCTACACCCCGTCGCCGGACAAGGTTGCAGCTCTGCGCGACCAGTATGGCATCAACGCCGCCAGCAGCGCCCAGGAAGTGGCGCAGATTGCCGATATCGTCTTCGGCGCGGTTAAACCGGGGATCATGACCAAAGTGCTGGGCGATATCGCCTCCAGCCTGAATAAAGAGTCGCTGGTGGTCTCTATCGCCGCCGGCGTTACGCTTGAGCAGCTGGCGCGCGCCCTTGGCCACGATCGCAAAATCATTCGCGCGATGCCGAATACGCCGTCGCTGGTTAACGCCGGTATGACCTCCGTCACGCCTAACGCCCTGGTGAGCAGCGAAGATGTTGCCGAAGTGCTGACTATTTTCCGTTGCTTTGGCCAGGCGGAGCAAATTGCCGAGCCGATGATCCATCCGGTGGTGGGGGTAAGCGGTTCGGCGCCGGCCTATGTCTTTATGTTTATTGAAGCGATGGCCGATGCCGCCGTCCTCGGCGGAATGCCGCGCGCTCAGGCCTATAAATTCGCCGCCCAGGCGGTGATGGGCTCCGCCAAAATGGTGCTGGAGAGCGGAGAACACCCAGGGGCGCTGAAAGATATGGTCTGTTCCCCTGGCGGGACCACCATCGAAGCCGTGCGCGTGCTGGAAGAGAAAGGGTTCCGCTCGGCGGTAATCGAAGCCATCACCCAGTGTATGGAAAAATCAGAGAAACTGAGCCGCTCCTGAAGCTGAGCCGGCGGGCTTCAAGCCCTGAGAGGTTAAAGAACAAGGGAGCGCGAGCGCTCCCTTTTTTTCAGGCTTTCTTCAGGCAGCTACTCATGAAGGTACTGCGTTCATCGCCCTTCAGTGATTTCGCCGTGGCCGCTTTGCTGCAGTCGCTCATTTTCTGCTGCTGAGGGGTGAGCGCCTTTCCCTGCGAGGTCGTGGTCTCTTTTTTCAGACACTGGCTCATAAAGGTTTTGCGCTCCTCACCTTTCAGCATTTTGGCTGACGCTTGCTGATTGCAGTCCGTCATCCTTTGCTGCTGAGGAGTGGGCGTTTTTTCTGCCGCGCCAACCGCGCTGATAAAGATCAAGCCAAACAGTAGGGTCATCAATAAAGTTATTTTCATCGCACCATCCTTCTGTGAGTGGAACGTTGTAAGTCTGGACGCAGATAGAAAAAAAACCAGCCGGTGACGCAATTTCGCCACCGGCAGCGACTTATTTGAGACTCAGGGCAGCTTTCATGGTCGTGAACAGGTCGGTCTGATCGGTCAGGCCTACGACGTTAGCCGCATGCGGACCGTAGGCCGCAATGCGCAGTTGGGTGCCGGTGTGCTCCATCGACTCTTCCTCAGAGTTGCCGTAGCTCATCACCATCACCGCGCCATCGTGCGTGTTCAGAGCCTGGGTCAGCCCCGGGGCTTTGCTATCCGCCGGGATGATCTGGCTGGCATGCGCATGGTCGGCGGTGACGATCACCAGGGTATTACCGTCTTTTCGCGCGAATTCCAGCGCCTTCTGCACCGCTTCGTCAAGATCAACCGTTTCGCCGATCTGGCCGCACGGATTCGCCGCATGGTCCTGCTTATCGATGGAAGCGCCTTCGACTTGCAGGAAGAAACCTTTCTCGTTGCGACTCAGCAGGTCAATCGCTTTCTCCGTCATCTGCGCCAGCGTCGGCACCGAGGCGTCACGCTTCGGGTTTGGCGTACAGGTCACCGGCGGCTTATCGATATTACCGTGATAAGACGCCTTCGGCCCTTCCCAGCGTACCGGCATATTGCCATCGGCAAAGAGTCCCAGCAGCGGTTTATCCTGACTGGCTTCCGTCGCGGCGGCAAGATAAGCCGCGTCGGTCACAATCTGGTAGCCGCGCGCTTGCGCCTGCTCGCGCAGGGTTTTGCCCTGCCACTCGCCCGCCGTCGCCGTTTCGGCAAAGGTCTTCGCGCCGCCGCCCAGGGTGACATCCGGTCGGGCGTTCAGCAGCTGTTCGGTAATGGAGCCTTTGCCCCCTTTTTCCAGCGCATTGCTGGGGCATTTTTCGCTGGTAACCGTCGGGCCGTAGCATTTACGCGATGTCACATGCGCTACCAACGCCGCGGGGGTGGCGTCCTGCAGCTCGGCGGTGGAAACGTTGCCGGTAGCCAGCCCCGCCGCTTTCGCCAGCTCAAGGATGGTCTGATGCGCATTCTCATGAATATCGACGCCCAGCGCGCCGTTATAAGTCTTCACGCCGGTGGTCCAGGCGGTGGCGGAGGCCGCCGAGTCGGTCACGTAGTCCGGTTTCCCGGTTTTTTTATCCAGCGAATAATGCGTGTACTGCCCGGTTAACGGCAGAGCATCAATTCCTTTAAAGAAACCGCCCGCCCCCTCGGCATAGTTTCGCGCAGCGGTAATTTCCGAATCACCCATGCCATCGCCAATCAGCAAAATAACGTTTTTAGCTGGCTTATTGATTAACGAGGCGCGCAGCGCTTCGGTTTGATCGCCTGTTAAACGATGCGCGCCGCCAGGAGTGGTGATATCTCCCTGCGCAGCGCGATTTTCCAGAACCGGCGCAGCAGTAGTTTCTGCATGAATAACCGGCGAGCCCAGTAGAGGAATCAGGGCAATAAACAGGGCGCTTAATTTCACTTTTGTCATCTCCATGTAAAAAATACTTAAAAAAACAAAACGAGGGAGACTTTATAAAAGGGAGATGACAGAAAAATGACGGCATCCTTGTCGTGTCACAAAGACTAGCTACGAGGATGCCGCAACAGCTTCTTTAGATATTGCTGCAACAGCATCGCATCATGGTCGTTGACCGGCGGACAGGGGGTCACCTGGTCAATCGCCTGTTCAATATCCTGAATCAATGCCTGCTGGGCATCATGCTCCATATGGCGCAATAATGCGGTGACCACGATCTCCAGCGCTTCAACCTGCACCGTCAGTTCCTTTGCTTCTTCTTCCTTTTGCGCCAGTTTAACCAGTAACTCAGCAATGAGATTCTTCATAGCACCAGTTCCTTATGCGAGGCCTGTTTTGATTGGGATGTCATACGCGATGACGAACCTCAGAATTACTTAAATTAAGAATCATCGCAACACCCAATATACAGCGAAACGTTTTACCACAATAAAATACCACTATAAATAGTATTGTTTAATCATGACCGGGGTTGCTTATAACCAGATTGCCTGGAAAATAATAAAATGGAATAGCGTTCACGCCATGACGATAACAAAAAGTAATAGTAAATCCGCTGACGGCGAATAATGCTGACGGTATCGCAATAAATACCGTCAGCAGAGGTTCAGGCGTTAGCCCGGCGGGTTTGGCGCAGCATCCACGCCAGTTGCCAGAGGTTAATGAAAACGATAATGGCGGTGGCAATAAACACCCAGCGGAAGCCGGCCATGGCTGACACAGAGGCGCCAATTAGCGGCCCGGCGACGTTGCCCAGATACATAAACGACTGGTTATAGCCAAAGATACGCCCGGTGACGCTGTCGCTGCTGTACTTCAGCAATAAGGTCTGCACCGCCGGGAGCATCGCGCCATCGGCAAAGCCGAGCAGAAAACGCAGCGTACCCAATTGCAGCGGGGTGGTGACAAAGGACATGGCGAAGAACATCACCACCGCGCAGCAGAGCGTCGCCAGCAGGATCCGCGAGGTGCCGATGCGGTCGCCAAGCTTACCCAACCGTGGCGCAGAAATCAGTGCCGACACGCCGGGCACCGCGGCGATCATCCCGGCCAGAAAAGCGATATTGTTGCTGTCCGGCGCCATCGACTTAATAAACAGCGCCAGAATCGGGCCGATTGAGCCGTTGCACAATTGGATCACCAGGGTGGTGAAGAACAGGCTGATCACCAGCCCCGGATAGGGCAAAGAGGCAAAGACTTGTTTCCCGGTGAGACGCTCGCTTTTGCTGACCTGCGGGCGAACGCCCTCTTTAATCAGAAACAGGGTCACCAGAAAACTGATGGTCAGCAGGATCGCCGTAATAAAAAAGACCATCCGCAGCCCGACGTGGTCCGCCAGGAAACCGCCCAGCAGCGGACCACCGATCACCCCGCTAATTTGCGCCGTCGACAGCGTGCTTAGCGCCCAGCCGCTGCGCTCGCGCGGCACCTGGGAGGCCACCAGCGCCATGGCGTTGGGAATATAACCGGAGGTTAAGCCCATGATCGCCCGCAGGATAAACAGCTGCCAGACGTTGGTGGCGAAGGCCTGCAGTAAAATGGCAATCGCCATCCCCAACGAGGCGCGCAGCAGCATGAGCTTGCGGCCTTTACGGTCCGCCAGGCTTCCCCACATTGGCGAGACGATCGCCGAGACAAGAAAAGTGACGCTGAAGGTCAGCCCCGACCACATCGATAGCGCTTCATGCGAGGTGACGCCGAGCTGGGAGACGTAGAGGGGAAAAAAGGGGAGAATTTGACTGATCGCCAGGCCGGTAAAAAAGCAACCAAACCAGACGGAGATGAGATTAACCTTCCAGGATTCCATAACTACGCGTATTCATTAATGATTTGCCAATTATTATCTAGCTTAGCAATTTCATCCCACTGGTGTACTACCATAGATGCGCTGGCGGTGAGTTTGGTGTTTTATGGCTGCGGATGAGAGCCTGACGAAGCATTTTCTGGTCATTTAGGCTGCTCATAGCGCTTTATGCTCAAAAGCAGAAGCCCTGCCCGCGCATGCCGAAATGAAAATGGTTGGCGTGAGCCGCGTTGTACTCTGGCCCCAGCGCGTTACCGAAGTAATGGCAGCTGTTGTTCAACAGCGCCACCAGCCAGGGATGCGAGGTCTCGCTCCGCCAGCCCTGCAGGACGCTGACGCGTCGGCCGTCCGCCAGGCGGAAACCGCTGACGTCCAGCGCGTCCGCCGTGGCGTGTTCACTGCGCCGCGCCTGTTGACGATGGTAAATATTGCGACAGGCGAAGCTGCCGAGATGATCGATCTGGCGCAGATCGCTCGCCATCAGTTGACGGGTCAGCGGCTTCGCCTGCTGCTCAATGTACAGCGCGCTGCTCAGCGCCAGCGGGCAGCTGGCGAGAAAACTACTGCTCAGCTGCACCGAGCCAAAATTCGCCACCCGCACCACGTTACGCAGAGGGCAGCTTCCCTCGCTGTCGGCCACCGGCCGGCTGGCGATAAGCCGCCGGCGATTGGCTTCCGCCAGCAGGGAGGCGCACTGGTCTGCCGTCAGACTGCGCAGCTTAAACGACGTCAGCCAGCCCGGGGGATCGTCCAGCGCCAGCGGCGCCAGCGGATTCAGGTGCGGCGGCAGATTGCGGTATCCCAACAGGCCCGCGCCGAGCAGCCCGGCCAGCACCAGCAGCGTCTTTCCTCTCACGCCCACTCCCGTCAATTGATCAGGTAAATATTATGGCAGCCAGGCAGCGGTTTCACATGGTATGTTATGCCCTTTGATGTTATCTGGATGGAAGTTGAAATGGCAAAGATGAGGGTTGGGATCGTTTTTGGCGGCAAGTCGGCGGAGCATGAAGTGTCGCTGCAGTCAGCGAAGAATATCGTGGAAGCGATTGATAAATCGCGCTTCGATGTGGTTCTGTTGGGTATTGATAAACAGGGGCTGTGGCACATCAACGACGCCGGCAACTACCTGCTCAACGCACAGGATCCTGCCCGCATTGCCCTGCGCCCTTCCACGGTGACTCTGGCGCAGATCCCGGGCCGCGAAGCGCAGCAGCTGATTAACGCCGAAAGCGGCCAACCGCTGGCGGCCATCGATGTGATTTTCCCGATCGTCCACGGCACGCTGGGTGAAGATGGCTCCCTGCAGGGGATGCTGCGCATGGCGAATCTGCCGTTCGTCGGCTCCGATGTGCTGGGCTCTGCAGCCTGTATGGACAAAGACGTGACCAAACGTCTGCTGCGCGACGCCGGGCTCGCCGTCGCCCCGTTTATCACACTCACCCGCGCCAACCGCGCGCAGTTCAGCTTTGCCGATGTCGAAGCGAAGCTTGGCCTGCCGCTGTTCGTTAAGCCGGCTAATCAGGGCTCGTCGGTTGGCGTCAGCAAAGTTAAAAACGAAGAGCAGTACCATCAGGCGGTGGCCCTGGCCTTCGAATTTGACCATAAAGTGGTGGTGGAGCAAGGCATTAAAGGGCGGGAAATTGAGTGTGCGGTGCTGGGTAACGACCACCCGCAGGCCAGCACCTGCGGTGAAATCGTCCTCAACAGCGAGTTTTACGCCTACGACACCAAGTATATCGACGATCAGGGCGCGCAGGTGGTAGTCCCGGCCGCTATCGCCCCTGAGCTCAACGACAAAATTCGCGCTATCGCGGTGCAGGCCTACCAGACCCTGGGCTGCAGCGGCATGGCTCGTGTCGACGTGTTCCTCACCGCCGACAACGAGGTGGTGATCAACGAGATCAACACCCTGCCGGGCTTTACCAACATCAGCATGTATCCGAAGCTGTGGCAGGCCAGCGGTCTCGACTACACCAGCCTGATCACCCGCCTGATTGAGCTGGCGCTGGAGCGCCATGCCGCGGACCGGGCGCTGAAAACCTCCATGAACTAAAACGCGTTTTACCCCGCCTGGCAGCGGCGGCCTCAGGCCTCTTCTGCCGGGCGGCGGCGGATCACAAAGCTCGCAATCCAGAAGCTAATGACCCAGGTGATCAGACCGACGGCGTAGGATTGCCACCCCTGAGTTTCAAACCCCAGCAGCCCCACCACGCCATTAAGAATAAAAATCAACCCCAGCGCCACGGCGTAGTAGTGCCAATCGCGGCGAATTTTATCAGTGAGCTTCATGCGGCCTCCAACAGCAAAAAACGCATCTTCGCATAGCCGCCCGCGGCGGTCTGTAGCGATATGGAGAATGTTGCTGGATTGCGACGCCGCTCTCCCTTTTGTGCTCCTGTGGCGCGGTTAACACAACGGCGAAAACAGGATTATTCCTGGACGGCAATTACCAGCAATCTGATACTGATGATGGCCCCTGACTGCCAGAATACCTGACATAGAGCTGGAGAAAAAACCAGCAGCGCAGATGTGGGAGGGCCTATGGCTGAATTCAGTTTTTCAAAATCGCTTTTGGGAAATAAAAAAAGGGGCGCGCTGACCGGCAGCCATGTCGCCTACGGGCTGTTCGTGTTGATCTGCTGCTGGGCCGGCGCGCAGATGCTCAGCATGCTGATCCACGCCCCCGGGGTATTTGAACGCCTGATGCAAGCCCAGGACGCCAGCCGTCCGCAAGTCGACATCAGCCTCGCCGTGGGTACCCTCTTTGGTCTGATCCCTTTCCTGATCGGCTGCACGTTCATCGGGGTAATGGCGCTTATCGTGCGCTGGCGTCAGCGCCGTTAACGCCGCGCCATACAGTTTGCCCGCCGCTCATCAACCCGTTTCGCAAACCACGCCGTCGTCAGATTTCGGGTGATTTTTGGACTCTCCAGCTGGATCCCTGGCAACATCTCCCGCGGCAGGGGTTTGCCCGTCTTTTTCTCGGCGAGACGGAAAACCTGCTGATAGAGATCGGTCTTCTCAAACGCCAGGCTGTCGCCCTTTTTCAACTGACGATGGATCTCGCTGTCGCTCATCCCCAGCTGGCTCGCCAGGCGACGCACCGCCAGCTCGGTTCTGCCCGGCTCCTCGCTGTCGTAGCGGATAAGGTCGCCGTCGAGCGCCAGTTTTACCCCGCTGGCTTTCACCACCGCGTTCTGGAAGGCGGCGTTACGGCTGGCGTACCAGCCGGCGTTGAAGTCGGCAAAGCGGTACAATGGCGCACTATAACTGGCCGGATAGTTCAGCAGATGATAGGTGCCAAACCACAGGCCACCGCGCAGACTGAAGACCTCCTGGCGCACCGTGCCGTTCATTTTCCACGGGTAGCCGGAGGTGTGCTGCTCGGCAAAAGCAATGCTGACCTGCATCGGCCCCCCGGTGTGCACCGGGTTAAGGGAACCGAACAGCTTCTGCCCCATCGGCACCATCCCGATAAAGTCATCAAAAATGGCGCTCAACTGCTTTTCCGTCTTCACATTGTCCAGACGGTCGCTATAGCTTTTACCGTTTGGCGAGGTGATCTTCAGCGCGGTATGGACCAGAAACGGCGGAATGTGCATTTTTTCCGCCCGGCGGTCAATTTCCTGCCAGGCGATTTTATTCAGCCCCGGCACCACCGGATCGGACTGATAGTTAGACTCTTGCTGCGCGACCGCCAGCACCGAGCAGACGTTTTCTTCCGTCGGCGCCAGCTTCTGGCTGTCAAACGCGGTGGCGATGGCTTGCGCCCAGGCCTCCCGATCCTTGACGCTGGCCGGCATTTTCTGCCGCACCACCGACGCCACGTCAACAGGCTTCTCGCCCTCTTTCAGCGCCGGAGCCTGCTGGCTGGTACAGGCGCTCAGCGCCATGGCCGCCAGCAGCGTCAATGAAACGGGAATAATGCGCGATAAACGTGCGGCCATTATGCTTCCTTGTCTTGATTAACGTAATGTCGGGATCGCTTCCTGCAGCGGTTTGCCGTCCAGCTCGCGTTCAAAACTGCGCAGACGTTTGTAGATGGACATCAGTTCCACCAGCGTTGTCCACGAGCTGATCAGGTACTGGAACGAGCCGCGCACCTGGCCGAAGACGTTAGTAATTTGCGTCATCAGCCCGAGGGTAATCGTACCGGCAACGATCGACGGAAACAGCAGGAAAAGGCCGAAAACGTTATCCACCTGCAGATAGAGGATGCGGGCGATATTGAAATACATATAGTGGAAATAGAGACGGAAATAGTTGCGACGCACCGCGCGGAATAGCTCGCGCACCGTCGGCGGCGTGGCGCGAGTTTCATCGTCCTCGCCGTAAACCAGCTCTTTACGATAGGCCGCTTCCACGCGCTGGTTTTTAAACTCCAGGCCCGGCAGCTTAATCCCCACCACCGCCAGCAGGCCGGTCCCCATCAGCGACCAGACGATAGCGGCAATCACCAGGCCATACGGCAGATGGCCGACGATAGGCAGGTCGGGAACATGTTCGGAGAGCGTCACCAGCACCGGCAGGAAGGCGATCAGGGTCATCACCGCGTTGATAAAGCTCACGCCCATATCTTCGAGGGTGGAAGCAAAACGCATGGTATCTTCCTGCACACGCTGCGCGGCGCCTTCGATATGGCGCAGATGCTGCCAGTGGGCCATATAGTGCTCGTTCATCGCCGTGCGCCAGCGGAAGACGTAGTGGCTGACGAAGAAGTTGTTCATCACGCCAATAATCACCGCGATGATCGCGATGCCGAGAAAGACGCCGATTTCCTGATAAAACTGGTTGATGCTGACCTTATGCGGGGTGGCCAGCGCGCTCTGGATCAGGTCGTAGAACGGCGCATACCAGGCGTTGATCGCCACCCCGACTTCCACCAGAAACCAGGTGACGAAGATGATGAGCGAGGTGCCGAGAATCGACCAGTACTGCCAGCGGTGCGGGCAGTAGACAAACCAGAACAGCGCGAACACGCCGACGCAAAACAGATAGTAAGCGTAGAACACCAGATAGTTGAGCGACCAGAAGCGCGCCGCGCTGATCGCCACATTTTGCGATGCCCCGGTGACCCGCAGCAGCCAGTCGCCGCCGCCCGCCTGCCAAAAGATCACGGCCAGCAACGACCAGATAAAGGCAGAAATAAAAAACGGCCCCGGTTTGGGGAAAAAAGATTTAAACATCATTGTCTCCTGCTAACTTCTTATCGTTCTGCTATTGCTGTGTACGACGCATACGTCGGCCGCCGCGTGGATGAGCCCTCGCGGGACAGACGAATGATAAGACCGGATATCAACAGCTTAGTTCTGCTGCCATGCGTGCAGAATTGTTTCTGTGGGTTTCACCTGTAAAGGATTGCCAGGAATGGTCAGCGTACGCCACACCTCATTGTAGTGGGCGATAAGCGTCGCGGCCTGCGCGGCGGGGCGGTCGGCGGTGGTGTGGGCATCTTCCGCGATAACAATACCGTACCCGCGGCTGGCGCCATTTTTAATGGTGGTATCGAGGCAGTAGTCGGTGGCGCAGCCGCAGATGACGAACTGCTGAATGTCGTGTTCGTCCAGCACCTGCGCCAGCGAGGTGTGATAGAAGGCATCGCAGGCGGTTTTGGTGACATACAGCGCGCCAGCCGGCTGCTCCAGCTCAGGAAGCAGGGCGAAGCCTTCGCTGCCGGCTTCGAGGCCGCCGGCTTCATCATGCTGAATGAAAATAACCTTGTCCGCCGCGCGCACCAGACGATTAATTTGCGCGACGCAGCGCTCGCGCGCCAGACGCGGCGTGGCGAACACGCCGTTTTGCATATCCACGACCATCACTACCCGTTGAGCCGTCATTGTTCTCTCCCACGAACCTTCAGCCAAACGGTCATCATACGCGCCGGCGAAAAAAGCCGGTATCCGAAAGCGTAAAAAAGTCTTTTTTACGCACCGTTACCTTTTTCCTGCAGGAATGTCGTGAATCCCGCTTTGTTCTGCGCCACTTCGTAGTATAAATACCCTCTTCTTTTTATTTATTTAATGGATGATCTCCGTTGAAACGTAGTTTGCTCATTTTTGCTGCGCTGTGCGCGGCGTCGTGGACCTCGGTGCAGGCCGCACAGCCTACCGTTGACCCGGTTTTCGCCTCGGATGTGGTCGATCGTTACGCCAATCATATCTACTACGGCAGCGGCGCCACCGGCATGGCGCTGGTGGTTATCGATGGCAATCAGCGTGTTTTTCGCAGCTTTGGCGAAACCCGCCCGGGGAATAATCAGCACCCGCAGCTCGACTCGGTGATCCGTATCGCCTCCCTCAGCAAACTGATGACCAGCGAGATGCTGGTGAAGCTGCTCGACCAGGGGGTGGTGAAACTCAACGATCCGCTGAGTAAATACGCCCCGCCGGGCGCCCGGGTGCCTGACTGGCAGGGAAAACCAATCACCCTGGTTAACCTCGCGACCCATACCAGCGCCCTGCCGCGCGAGCAGCCTGGCGGCGCCGCTCATCGTCCGGTGTTTGTCTGGCCGACCCGCCAGCAGCGCTGGAACTGGCTCTCTACCGCGACCCTGAAGACCGCGCCGGGCTCGCAGGCCGCCTACTCCAATCTGGCCTTCGATTTACTGGCGGACGCGCTCTCCACCGCCGCCGGCAAACCGTATCCGCAGCTGTTTGAAGAACAGATCACCCGGCCGCTGGGGATGAAGGACACCACCTTTACCCCGTCACCGGATCAGTGCCAGCGGCTGATGATCCCGGAAAAAGGCGCCAGCCCATGCAACAACACCCTGGCGGCGATCGGCAGCGGCGGAGTCTACTCGACGCCGGGGGATATGATGCGCTGGATGCAGCAGTTCCTGTCATCCGATTTCTATACCCGCAGCCAGCAGGCCGACCGGATGCAGACGCTGATTTATCAGCGTAACCAGCTGACCCGGGTGATTGGTATGGACGTGCCGGGCCGCGCAGACGCGCTGGGCCTCGGCTGGGTGTATATGAAGCCGAAGAACGGCCATCCGGGGATTATTCAGAAAACCGGCGGCGGCGGCGGGTTTATCACCTATATGGCGATGAATCCGCAGGCTAACGTTGGCGCCTTTGTGGTGGTAACCCGCTCGCCGTTAACCCGCTTCAACAATATGAGCGATGGCATCAACGACCTGGTCAGCGAGTTGAGCGGCGCACAGCCCAACATGCAGACGGCCAGCCAGTAAGCCCGGGGAAGGTTTCGCCGATGCGCCATAACGATCGTTTTGGCGAAACATCCCGCTGCCATTTCAGTTACACTATCGTCTTTCATTTCACAAAATCAGGCAAACCATGACAGATTTAATCACTCGCCCCCGCCGCCTGCGTCAATCCGCTGCGCTGCGCGCCCTGTTTGAAGAGACAACACTGAGTTTGAACGACCTGGTGTTGCCGATCTTTGTTGAAGAAGAAATTGATGATTACAAAGCGATAGAGGCCATGCCCGGCGTGATGCGCATTCCGGAAAAATATCTGGCGCGCGAGATCGAACGCATCGCCAACGCCGGGATCCGCTCGGTGATGACCTTTGGTATTTCTCATCACACCGATGCCACCGGCAGCGATACCTGGAATGAAAATGGTCTGGTGGCGCGTATGTCGCGGATTTGTAAGTCCACGGTGCCGGAGATGATCGTCATGTCCGATACCTGCTTCTGCGAATATACCTCCCACGGCCACTGCGGCGTGCTGTGCGACCACGGGGTGGATAACGACGCGACCCTGGAAAACCTCGGCAAACAGGCCGTTGTCGCCGCCGCCGCGGGGGCGGATTTCATCGCTCCTTCCGCCGCGATGGACGGTCAGGTGCAGGCGATTCGCCGCTCGCTGGACGCCGCCGGCTTCACCAATACGGCGATCATGTCCTACTCGACCAAGTTCGCTTCTTCCTTCTACGGTCCGTTCCGCGAAGCGGCCGGTACCGCGCTGAAGGGCGATCGGAAAACCTATCAGATGAGCCCGATGAATCGCCGGGAGGCCATTCGCGAGTCGCTGCTCGATGAAGCCCAGGGCGCCGACTGCCTGATGGTGAAACCGGCTGGCGCCTACCTGGATATTCTGCGCGATATCCGCGAACGCAGCGATCTTCCGCTCGGCGCCTATCAGGTCAGCGGGGAGTACGCGATGATCAAATTTGCTGCCCAGGCGGGCGCTATCGATGAAGAGAAAGTGGTTCTGGAAAGCCTCGGCGCTATCAAACGCGCAGGCGCCGACCTGATCTTCAGCTATTTCGCCCTCGATCTGGCCGAGAAAAAGATCCTCCGTTAAACCCGCCCCTCCCCGGTGGCGCTGCGCTTACCGGGGCCCGCAGGCCTATCACGAATGTAGGCCAGGTCAGGCGCAGTCGCCACCCGGCACAAAAAACGGCGCCCTACTCGTAGCCATTGCCCGGCGGCGCTGACGCTTGCGCGGGCCTACGAGATTGCTGGGCCCGCAGTCCCATCCCGCATGTAGGCCGGGTCAGGCGCAGCCGCCACCCGGCGCAAAAACGGCTCCCTATCCGTCGTCTCCCCCGCTGCGACCGAAACTTCACCCAACTGTAATCTGAACGACATCTCCACCTTCTACTGTCTGGGCAGGACGGAGGAGGAGCCACTATGTTTAGTCTCGACAACGTACTCGATGACCTGTGGCCTCAGGCGAGGCCCGCCCCCTGGCAAAAGAAACTGTTAAAAAAGCTATTTTATGAGGAAGAGTTTCAACAATTTGCCGACCGTCACCGCCACCTGAAGGGGCTTGATACGGTCGAACAGGTGCTGGAATACCTCAATATCCGCTGCGCCATCCCGGCGCACGATCTCGAACAAATCCCCGAATATGGCCCGCTGGTCATTATCGCCAACCACCCCACCGGCACCCTCGACGGCCTGGCGCTCCTGTATGCGGTATCCCGTGTGCGCCGCGATGTCAAAGTGGTCACCAACCGCATGCTCACCCACCTTGAGCCCCTGAGTTCGCTGTTTATCCCGGTAGATAATATTCATGGCCGCACCGCTAAAGCGGCGCTGCAGCAGATGGACCAGCAGCTGCAGGCCGGTGGGGTGCTGATCTTCTTCCCGGCGGGGGAAGTCTCCCGCCTCACCCGTCGCGGCATCCGCGATAAAAAATGGCACTCCGGCTTTATTAAGCTGGCGGCAAAATATCGCGCCCCGCTGCTGCCGGCGTGGATTAACGCCCGCAACAGCGCCCTGTTTTACGCCAGTACGCTGGTCTCCGACAACCTGCCGCTGCTCCTGCTGATGCAGCAGATGTTTCGCCGGCGCAACAGCAGCCTGCCGGTGCGCATCGGCCAGCAGATCCCCTGGTCGAGCTGGTTCGATGCGCAGTCCAGCGCTCGCGAACTTACCGGCCGCTGCTATCAGCACCTTGAACAGCTGCGCAAAGGGCTGCCGGGGCGGTTTAAAACCGAAAGCGCTATCGCCCGTCCGGAAGACCGGGCGCTGCTCAAACGCGAACTGCACAAGGCCGAATGCCTGGGCCGCACCGCCGATGGTAAAGTGATTTACCTCTGGCAGCGCAACGGCCAGGAGGACGCGCCGCTGCTGCGCGAGCTGGGACGCCTGCGGGAAATCGCCTTCCGCGCGGTCGGGGAAGGCAGCGGCAAACGGCGGGATATCGACGGGTATGACGACGACTATCTGCATCTGATCCTGTGGGATGAAGAAGACCTCGAGATCGTCGGCGCTTACCGCTTTATGCCGACGGCCATCCAGCTGGCAAAGCGCGGCCTGGAGGGGATCTACAGTTACAGTCTGTTCCATTACGACGGGCGGATGGACGATGTCCTGCAGCACGGCATTGAGCTGGGGCGCAGCTTTATCCAGCCGCGCTACTGGGGGCGTCGCGGGCTGGACTACCTGTGGTCCGGCATCGGCGCTTATCTGGCGCGCTATCCGCACTATCGCTATCTGTTTGGTCCGGTGTCGATTTCTGGCGGATTGCCGCCCGCCGCCCGCGATCTGCTGGTGGCATTCTACCGGATGTGGTTCCCGGCGACGCATCCGCTGGCGGAGTCGCGTCGCCCTTATCCGGCGTCGCTGCCCGACGTGCTGGCGCAGTTTGGCGGGGAGGATTACAACGACGATCTGGCCCGGCTGAAGTCCCTGCTCGGCAATCTCGGCTGCGCGATCCCCCCGCTGTATAAGCAGTACTCGGAAGTGTGCGAGCCGGGCGGCGTGCAGTTTATCGATTTCGGCAGCGACCCGGATTTCAACAACTGCGTGGATGGTCTGGTGCTGGTGGATCTCACCTACCTGAAGGCCAATCGCTACCAGCGCTATATTGGCGCGCATCTGGGTGCGCAAAAATCGGCATAAAAGCTTTTTCCCGGCTTGCGGCGCGTTGCGCCTTAGCCGGGCTACCGTTTCCGACGGATCGGTAGCCCGGAAAAGGCGCGTCAGGCGCCGCCTCCGGAAAGCAGCGGGCAATGTTCTCCGCGGCTCGCGGCTGATGCCTTAACCGGCTACAAGCCTTACCCCGCCCGGTAATACGGCTTATCGCCGAGGATCGTCGCCCGGTGCATGATCCGCCGCTGCGGCAGATAGTCGGCGTTGGCGTAATGCTGGGTCACCCGGTTATCCCAGATAGCGACATCGTTCGGCTGCCAGCGCCAGCGCACCTGAAACTCCGGTTTAGTGACATGAGCAAACAGGAAGTTCAGCAGCGCTGCGCTCTCTTTCTCACTCACCTCGACAATTCGCGTGGTAAAGCCTTCATTAACGAACAGCGCCTGCTTGCCGGTCACCGGGTGGGTACGCACTACCGGATGCAGCAGCGGCGGATGCTTCGCCACCGCTTCCTGCCAGCGCCGATGCTCGGCTTCGGTCTTGTTGTACTTATACTCCTGGAACGATTTGCGGAAATCGTGTTCGGCATGCAGGCCGCTCAGCAGCTGCCGGAAGGGTTCTGACAGCGCTTCCCATGCGGCGATGCCGCTGGTCCACAGGGTGTCCCCGCCGGTCGTCGGCAGCTCTTTCGCCGCCAGAATGGCGCCGGCGGGCGGCGTGTCGATAAAGGTGACATCGGTATGCCAGTTGTCATTATCCGGCGGATTATCGTTGTGGGTATCGAGGACGATAATCTCCTCCACCCCTGGGGCGTGAGGGTAGACCGGATGGATATGCAGGTCGCCAAACCGCAGCGCCAGGTCGCGCTGTTGCGCCGGGGTGATATTCTGCTCGCGCAGGAATACCACCTGATGACGCAGCACCGCGTGATACAGCTGTTCAAACTGGTTGTCGCTCAGCGGACGGGTTAAATCCGCCCCGCTCACCTGCGCGCCAATATAGGGCCCCAGCGGGGTAATGCTCAGACGTTCACTCATTGTACTTCTCCATGCCAGGGCGTCAGGCGCCGCTGCAGCGCGCGCAGACCCAGTTCCAGTAAAAAGGCGATAATGGCAATCACCGCGATCCCCGCCAGCACCACATCGGTGGCGAGAAACTCGCCGGCAGACTGCACCATAAATCCTAATCCGCGGGTGGCGGCGATCAGCTCAGCGGCCACCAGCGTTGACCAGCCCACCCCGAGACCAATGCGCAGCCCGGTGAGGATCTCCGGCAGCGCGCCGGGCAGGATCACCAGCCACAGCACCTGCGCCCGGCTGGCGCCAAGCGAACGAGCGGCGCGAATCCGCACCTGCTGCGCGCTTTTTACCCCTGCCAGCGCCGACATGGCTACCGGCGCGAAAATCGCCAGGTAGATCAGCAGGATCTTCGAGGTTTCACCGATGCCAAACCAGATCACCATCAGCGGTAGGTAGGCCAGCGGCGGCACCGGACGATAGAGTTCGATCAGCGGGTCGAGGATCCCGCGCACCGTCGAGTTGAGCCCCATGGCGATCCCCACCGGTACGCCAATAAGCACTGCCGCCAGCAGGGCGATAACGATCCGCGTCAGGCTCGCCGCCAGGTGCTGCCAGAGCGTCGCATCCATAAAGCCCTGCGGCCCGGCGATGGTGATAAGCTTCTGCAGCACCTGGCCCGGCGGCGGCAGAAACAGCGGGCTAATCAGCTGCAGCGCCGCGACCGCCCACCAGACGGCCAGCAGCACCGCCAGGGTCGCCACGCTGAGGGTGAGCTCACGGGAGAGCGGCCAGCGCCACTTCAGCGTCGACTGACGCGGTTTGTCGTTCAGTACCACGCTCATGAGAAAGCCTCCCGTTGGTCAAACACCCGGCTCAGAATGTATTCCCGCTGTTCAATAAAGCGCGGGTCGGATTTGATGCTGCGGCAGGATTCGCCCGCAACAAAGCGACGGCTGAAATCAAGCGGCAGCCTCTCCACCACCCGTCCCGGCCCCGGCGACAGCAGCACCAGCTCGGTCGCCATGAAGATGGCCTCTTCAATATCATGGGTGATCAGCAGCACCTGTTTGCCGGTCTCATGCCACAGTTTCAGCAGCAGCGTCTGCATCTGCTCGCGGGTAAAGGCGTCAAGCGCGCCGAAGGGCTCGTCAAGCAGCAACAGCTGCGGATTCGCCGCCAGCGCCCGGGCGATGCCCACCCGCTGGCGTTGACCGCCGGACAGTTGCCAGATAAAGCGCTTTTCCGCCCCTTCGAGCCCCACCTTCTTCAGCATCTGCGCCGCCGCTTGCCGGCGCTGCGCTTTATCCACGCCCGCCAGCTGGAGGCCCAGCGCCACGTTATCCTGCACATTGCGCCACGGCAGCAGACCTTCGTTCTGGAAGACCACCCCGCGCTCTGCGCCCGGCCCGGTCACCCGCTGACCTTCGAGGGTGATGCTGCCGTGCTGATAGGGCACGAATCCGGCAATCAGGTTCAGCAGGGTAGTTTTACCGCAGCCCGAAGGCCCCAGCACCACCAACAGCTCCCCACTCTCCAGCGTCAGGTTGATATCCGCCAGCGCCGGTTTACCGCCGTAGTCAGCGGAAAGATGCGAGATTTGCAGCATCGCCGCCTCCTTTACTTCACAAAGCGGTCAGTAACGTACTGACGATAATCGGTTCCCGCCGCAGGCACTTTGCCCTGCTCTTTCAGGAAGCGCGCGGTATCGACGATGGCCTGATTGACCGGCCCGTTCAGCGCCTGCGCCTGCTCAGCGGCGGTGAGATAGGTATTGCCCTTCACCAGCCCGGGGACATCGGCTTCCGGCACGCCGCTCAGGCGCGCCAGCTTGCTGATGTTGTCCGGCTGTTTCAGCCATGCCTCCGGGTTGGCGATGTAGGGCTGCTGGGCGTCGATGGCGCTTTTAGCAAACGCTTTGACGATCTCCGGATGCTGCTCGGCGAAGTCCTTACGGACCACCCAGACGTCAAGGGTCGGCGCGCCCCACTCCCCAACCTGAGAAGAATCGGTCAGCACCTTGCCCTCTTTTTCCAGTTCGTTAACCGCTGGCGCCCAGACGTAAGCGCCATCGATATCCCCGCGCTGCCAGGCGGCGATAATCGCCGGCGGCTGCAGGTTAATAATCTGTACCTGGCCCGGCTTGATGCCCCAGTGTTTGAGCGCCGACAGCAGGCTGTAGTGGGTGGTGGAGATAAACGGCACGGCGATGCGCTTGCCGATCAGATCTTCCGGTTTGGTAATGCTTTTCTTCACCACCAGCGCTTCGGAGTTGCCGAGCTTTGAGGCAAGCAGGAACACTTCAATCGGCACCTGCTGGCTGGCGGCCACCGCCAACGGGCTGGAGCCAATATTGCCGATCTGCACATCGCCGGAGGCCAGGGCGCGTACCACGCTGGCGCCGCTGTCAAATTCCCGCCAGTCGACGGTCGCCCCGCTGGTTTTGGCGAAGGTGTTGTCCGCCTGGGCGACTTTCGCCGGCTCAGCGGAGGTTTGATACGCCACGGTAACGTTGACCGCCTGCGCCTGGAAGGCGGCGACAGCCAGCGCCGCCAGAAGAGTAATTCGCGATGTGAATGCCATAATGTCTGCTTCCCCTGAGTTGTTATAGGTGCAGTATTTCCGGCATCAGGATGGAGATGAAGTAATTAAAAATTCTGGCTAATAGCGAATCGTTTTTAGAACAAAAGCGGGAAAGGATAGTTGGTTTTGTGCGGTGAGTTAGTGGCAGATGGTTGGCGCCGGGCGGCGGCTACGCCTTACCCAGCATCCGTTTCGCACAATATGTAGGCCGGGTAAGCGCAGCGCCACCCGGCAAAAAACTTAGCGCTTCGCGTTAAGCGCGGCGATGTCCTTCGGCGTGGTGCGGCAGCAGCCGCCGATCAGCTTCGCCCCGGCCGCCAGCCACTGCGGCAGATAATCCGCCAGGCTGGCGCAGGCTTCGCCATGATGGTGCCAGGTCTTGCTCACCGCATCATAATGTTCGCCGGAATTAGGATAGACCACCAGCGGCAGGGCCGTCAGGCTGTGCAAATGCGCCAGCGCCGCGGGCGTATTTTCCAGGGCGATACAGTTGATCCCCACCGCCACCACCTGCGGGTTATCCGCCAGGGCGGCCATCACCTCGCGCAGCGGCGTGCCGTCGCTGAGATGTTCGGCGTCGCGCAGCGTGAAGGAGTACCAGGCGCGGGCGCGGGGATACTCCTGCAGCAGGGCCGCCAGGGCCTGGATCTCAGCGAATGACGGCAGGGTTTCACAGGCCAGCAGGTCGGCGCCGGCATCCAGCAGCGCTTCGACGCGCGGGCGGTGGAAGGCCTGGAACTCTGCCGCGCTGCGCTGATAATCGCCGCGATACTCCGAGCCGTCGGCGAGAAACGCGCCATACGGCCCCACCGAACCGGCCACCAGCAGCGTACCGGCCTGCGGGTTCTCGGCGAGGTACGCCTCGCGCGCTTTGCGCGCCAGCTCGACGCTTTTGCCGATTAGCGCCCGGGACTGCGCCTCATCCAGCCCGCGCGCGGCAAAGCCCGCCGGAGTGGCCTGATAGCTGGCGGTGATCGCCACCTGCGCCCCGGCGCGAAAGTAGTCGAGATGCACATCGCGGATCAGCTGCGGGTTCTCCAGCAGCACTTTCGCCGACCACAGGCTGTCGGCCAGATCGCAGCCGCGGGCCTCCAGCTCGGTGGCCATGGCGCCGTCCAGTAGCACGAAAGGCTGGGCGGCAAGCAGGGCGGTAAACGGATTAGTCTGCGACATGTTGGGGCTCCTGAGTCATATTCCGTGAACGAGTAAGATACCAGGCACCATAGCACAGGGCCACAAAGGGGATCCCGCACCACAGCGCAATTCTCTGGCTCGGGTCAAAAGCGAGGCCCACGCAGGCCACCAGGCACAGCACAAAGCCCAGAACGGGCACCACCGGATACCAGGGAGCGCGATACTGCAGATCGCTCAGAGCCTTACCCTGCTGCAGATGGCGGCGGCGGAACATAAAGTGCGAGGCGCAGATGCTCAACCACACCGCCACCACCGCAAAACCGGAGATCGCCGACAGCGCGACAAACACCGTATCTGGCGCCACCACGCTGGAGAACAGCGCCAGCACGCCGCCCAGCATACTCACCGACAGGGCGGTCACCGGCACGCCCCGTTTATTGACTTTGGCAAAGCAGGCCGGCAGCGTCTTCTCGTTCGACAGCGACCACAGCATCCGCCCGGAAGCGTACAGGCCGGAGTTAGCCGCCGACAGGATCGCCGTCAGGATCACGAAGTTGAACATGTCCGCCGCATAAGGGATGCCCACCTTCTCAAACACCAGCACGAAGGGGCTTTTCTCCACTCCCGCCTGCTGCATCGGGATCAGCGCCGCCAGCACAAACACGGTGCCGATAAAGAAAATAATCAGCCGGGCGATGGTGGTGCGGATGGCAACCGGAATAACCTTATGCGGGTTTTCCGTCTCTCCGGCGGCAATGCCGATAAGCTCCGTCCCGGAGAAGGCGAAGTTCACCGCCACCATGGTCATCAGGATCGGCAGGCCGCCGTGCGGGAACCAGCCTTCGGCGGTGATATTGCGCAGGCCCGGCGCCGGGGAGCCATCCTGCATCGGAATGATGCCGAAAATGGCCGCGCCGCCGAGAATAATAAACGCGACGATGGTGATCACTTTCACCAGCGAGAACCAGAACTCGCCTTCGACGAAGAAGCGCGTCGAAATGATGTTAAGGCCGAAGATCACTGCGCAGAACACCACGCACCAGATCCAGACCGGCACCTGCGGGAACCAGTACTGCATGCAGAATCCCGCCGCGGTGAAGCTCGACCCCAGCGCCACCGTCCACGTTAGCCAGTAGAGCCACGCCACGGTATAGCCCGTCGCCGGGCCAAGATAGCGCGCCGCGTAAACGTGGAAGGCGCCGGTCTCTGGCATCGCCACCGACAGTTCCCCAAGGCACTGCATCACCAGCCAGACCACCAGGGCGCCAATCAGATACGCCAGCAGCGTCCCGGCCGCGCCGGTGGTGGAGATGATATAGCCGGTATTAAAGAATAAGCCGGTGCCAATCACGCCGCCGAGCGACAGCATGATCAGATGGCGCGTTTTCATGGTGCGCTTCAGCTGCCCACCTTGTTGTTGTGTTGTGCTTTGCATTTTATTTTCTCACGCCAGCCCGCTTGCCCGGGTCATGATGCGTATAAACGTATAGACATCTAAACATCCAAAAGAAGAAGTGTTATACCGTGCCGCCGCTGAAAAAGCAAAGCCGCTGCACCAGGGCGCGCGCCGACAGCGTGCAGCCTGCCCCATTTTTGCGCAGCGCCAGCGGGCGCGCCACGGACTGACGCCTTATCGCGGCAGACAACGTTCTGGCACTCTCTTTGCAGCCTGTCGTTCAGCACCTTTCTATCTGGCGAGGCAATACGTATGACAGAGCACACCACCACCTTAAAAAGAACGCTCGGCAGTTTTCGTTTATGGGGGATCGCCGTCGGACTGGTGATATCCGGGGAGTACTTCGGCTGGAGCTACGGCTGGTCGCAGGCGGGCACGATGGGGTTTATGGTCGTCGCCCTGGCGGTCGCCGCGATGTACTGCGCCTTTATTTTCAGCTTTACCGAGCTGACCACCGCCATCCCGCACGCTGGCGGCCCTTTCGCCTACGCCTACCGCGCCTTCGGGCCCACCGGCGGCTTTATCGCTGGTTTTGCCACCCTGATTGAATTCATCTTCGCCCCGCCGGCCATCGCCATGGCCATCGGGGCCTACCTCAACGTGCAGTTTCCGGCGCTGGATCCGAAATGGGTCGCCTGCGGCGCCTACGTGATCTTTATGACGCTCAATATTCTCGGCGTCGGCATCGCCGCCACCTTCGAGCTGATCGTCACCCTGCTGGCCATCTTCGAGCTGCTGGTGTTCATGGGCGTGGTCGCCCCCGGCTTCTCCTGGAGCCACTTCACCACTAACGGCTGGGCGGGCGCGGACAGCTTCAGCGGCCTGGCGCTGCCGGGGATGTTCGCCGCCATTCCGTTCGCCATCTGGTTCTTCCTCGCCATTGAGGGGGCCTCCATGGCGGCCGAAGAGGCCAAAGATCCGCAGCGCACCATTCCCCGCGCCCTGGGCGGCGGCATTCTGACGCTGACGGTGCTGGCGATCGGCGTGATGGTCTTCGCCGGCGGCGTCGGCGACTGGCGCGCGCTGTCCAATATTAACGATCCGCTGCCCCAGGCGATGAAGACGGTGGTGGGCAACGGCAGCGGCTGGCTGCATATGCTGGTGTGGCTGGGGCTGTTTGGCCTCGTCGCCTCCTTCCACGGCATCATTATGGGCTACTCGCGGCAGATCTACTCCCTCGCCCGCGCCGGCTATCTGCCCGCCGGGCTGGCCTCCCTCAACCGCCGCACCCGCACCCCGCATCTGGCGATCCTTGCCGGGGGCGTGGTGGGGATCGCCGCGATCTTCTCCGACTCGCTGATCACCATCAGCGGCATGCCGCTGACCGCCTGCATCGTCACCATGTCGGTATTTGGGGCTATTGTTATGTATATCACTTCCATGGCGGCGCTGTTCAAACTGCGCCGTAGCGAGCCGAAGCTGATTCGTCCGTTCCGCGCCCCGCTCTACCCGCTGGCGCCGGCCTTTGCCCTCGGCATGGCGGTGCTCTGCCTGGTGGCGATGGTCTGGTATAACCTGCTGTTGGCGCTGATTTTCGCGGCGATGATGCTCGGCGGCTACCTGTGGTTCCGCAAAACCGCAGCGGCCCGTGAACGGGCGCCAGTGGATCCTCAACTGCGCACGGTCTCCTGAGGAGGCGGCATGTATAAAACCACGCTATCGGGCCAGGTATGGCGCTTTGATAGTCTGAAAACGCTGATGGCGAAAGCGTCGCCGGCCCGTTCCGGCGACGCCCTCGCAGGGGTTATCGCCACCTCAGCCGAAGAGCGGATGGCGGCGAAAATGGCCCTCGCCGAGGTGCCGCTGACCGACATTCTCGACAACCCGCTTATCCCTTACGAGCAGGACGAAGTGACTCGCCTGATCCTCGACACCCATGATGCGCAGGGCTTTGCCGCCCTGCGTCACCTGACGGTCGGCGATTTTCGCGACTGGCTGCTGGATGATGCTACCGATACCGCCACGCTGCAGCGGGTCGCCCGCGCCATCACCCCGGAGATGGCGGCGGCGGTCAGTAAGCTGATGCGCAATCAGGATCTGATCCTTGCCGCCAGCAAATGCCAGGTGGTGACGCGCTTTCGCAACACCATCGGCCTGCCCGGCCACCTCAGCGTACGCCTGCAGCCCAACCATCCCACCGACGACCTGAAAGGCATCGCCGCCAGTATGCTCGACGGGCTGCTGTACGGCGCCGGGGACGCGGTGATCGGCATCAACCCGGCCAGCGACAGCTTACCGGTGCTGGCGCAGCTGAACGTCATGCTGGACGATATTATTCAGCGCTTCGCTATCCCTACCCAGTCCTGCATTCTGACCCATGTGACCAATACGCTGCAGCTGATTGAGCGCGGCGCGCCGGTGGATCTGGTGTTTCAGTCGGTGGCGGGAACCGAAGCGGCCAACAGCGGCTTCGGCATCAACCTTGCCATGCTGCAGGAGGCCCGCGAGGCGGCCCTGAGCCTCAGGCGCGGTACCCTCGGCAACAATGTGATGTATTTTGAGACCGGCCAGGGGAGCTGCCTGTCGGCCAACGCCCACCACGGCGTCGATCAGCAAACCTGTGAGGCGCGGGCCTACGCCGTCGCCCGCCACTTTGAACCGCTGCTGGTCAATACGGTGGTCGGCTTTATCGGTCCGGAGTATCTCTACGACGGCAAGCAGATTATTCGCGCCGGGCTGGAGGATCATTTTTGCGGCAAGCTGATGGGCCTGCCGATCGGCTGCGACGTCTGCTATACCAACCACGCGGAAGCGGATCAGGATGATATGGACACCCTGCTGACCTTGCTGTGCGCCGCCGGGCTCACCTTCCTGATCGGCGTGCCCGGAGCGGACGATATCATGCTCAATTACCAGAGCACCTCGTTCCATGACGCGCTGTACGCCCGTCGTCTGCTGGGCTTAAAGCATGCCCCGGAGTTCGCCGACTGGCTGGCGAAGATGCAGATTATCGATCCGCACGGCGCGCTGCGGCTCACCGACGCCCGCCATCCGCTGCTGTCCGTCCTGCCGCAAGGAGCCTCCGTATGAACCGTCCCGATGCCTGGAACCCGCTGCGTGAATTTACCGATGCGCGGATCGCCCTGGGGCGCAGCGGCGCCAGTCTGCCGACCCGCGAAGTCCTCAACTTTGGTCTGGCCCATGCCAGAGCGCGGGATGCCATTCATCAGCCGTTCGCCAGCCAACAATTGGTGGCGCCGCTGGCGGCGCTCGGCCTCGACGCCCTGACGGTGCACAGCGCCGCGCCGGACCGTCATACCTATCTGCGGCGCCCGGATCTCGGGCGGCAGCTCGCCGACGAGAGTCGCGCCGACCTCGCCGCCAGCGGCGTCCGCCCCGCCGACCTGCTGCTGGTGATCGGCGACGGCCTCTCTTCCTGGGCTGTAGAGCGCCAGGCGGTGCCGTTGATCCGCGCCCTGCTGCCCTATCTGCAGACGCTGGGTATCGGCCTGGCGCCGGTGGTGCTGGCGCATCAGTCGCGGGTAGCGCTGGGAGATGATATTGGCGAAACCCTGAAAGCCCGCGCGGTGGCGATCCTGATTGGCGAACGACCGGGTCTCTCCTCGCCGGACAGCCTCGGCGTCTACCTCACCTGGCAGCCTCATCGTCAGCGCCTGGAGTCTGAGCGCAACTGTATCTCCAATATTCGGCCGGAGGGATTAAGCCATGACGCCGCCGCCTTTAAACTGGCCTGGCTGCTGGAGCAGGCTTTTTTGCGCCGGCTTACCGGGGTGGGTCTGAAAGATGAAAGCGATAATCCGGCGCTGCATGGTAAAATAAAACCGTTGCCCCCTTTAAAATAATAAGTCACGCGAGCAGCAGAATAGATTTTTAATATTATCTTGTGCACCTGACTTTATATTCCGCCGCGCGCTGAAATTGCCCGGCGGCGCTTCGCTGGTACGGGTCTACGGAAGCCGTGCCAGCGGTTTATATGGCGTATTTTTCAGGCCGGGTAAGGCGCCAGTCGCCCCCCGGCAAAATGCTTTCACCGTACCAAAAACCGTGTTGTCGCCAGCCTTATGCCCTTCCCTGCAGGTAATAAGAATATTGCATGAGTAAAAACGAAACGGACGTTGTAAGGTAAATCAGCGCATTAAAAATACCCGTCATACTTCAAGTTGCATGTGCGTTGGCTGCGTTCTCTCCCCCAGTCACTTACTTCTGTAAGCGTCTGGGGACTCGCTTACTTGCCGCCTTCATGCGACTCGAATTATTTAGGGTATATATCTCGTTATCTATTCAACATAACAGCCAATAATTCGCCGGATACGCTGGCGCATTATTCCTCAATGTTATGCAGTCATTGATGGTTAAAGATAAATAATCGACCGACGGAGAAATACCAATGAAATCGTTTTCCGGGAAAGCGTCTTTAATGGCCACGCTGGTTGCCGCGCTGGTCGGCGCCAGCAGCGCGCAGGCAGCGGAAATTAAAATCGGGGTGGTATTACCCCTGAGCGGCGCCCTCAGCGGCTATGGTCAGCCGTCGCAGAAAGGGCTGGACATTATTCAGGCCATCACCCCAACGTTAAAAAATGGCGATACCATCAAGCTTATCGTTATCGATGATAAAAGCGACAAAGTCGAAGCGGCCAACGCCATGCAGCGCCTGGTCTCCAGCGATAAAGTGGATGCCGTGATCGGGGAAGTCACCTCCTCCAACACCCTGGCGATGACCAAAATCGCCGACGACAGCAAAACGCCGCTGGTCTCCTCCACCGCCACCAACGACCGCGTCACCCGCAACCATCCCTACGTCAGCCGGGTCTGCTTCTCGGACAGCTTCCAGGGGGTGGTCGGGGCCAATCTGGCCTCCCGCGATCTGAAAGCCAAAACCGCCGCCATCGTGTTTGACAGCAGCAACGACTACTCCGTCGGCCTGGCGAAAGCGTTCCGCACCCAGTTCCTGAAAAACGGCGGCACCATTCCCATCGAGGTCCAGGCCCCGGGCGGCAGCAAGGACTTTAAAGCCCAGCTGGCGAGCGTCAAGGCGAAGAATGTCGACATGATTTACATGCCGATCTACTACACCGAAGGGGCGCTGATTGCCGTGCAGTCTAAACAACTGGGGCTCAACAAACCGGTGGTGGGCGGCGACGGTCTGGCCGCGGATCAGGTCTTCTTCGATGTCGGTAAAGACGCGGTCAACGGCTATATGACCACCGATTACTACTCGCCGAACGCCAAAGAGCAGACCCCGGCGGGGGAAACCTTCATCAAAGCCTGGGAAGCCAAATACCAGCAGCCGACCCATACCTGGGGCGCAATGGCGGCGGACGCCTATAACGTCATCGTCAACGCCATGAACCAGTGCAGCGATCCCCACGATCGGGTCTGCGTAAATGAAAAAATCCGCGCCACCAAAGATTTCCAGGGCGTGACCGGCACGCTGACGTTACAGAACGGCGACGCCATTCGCAGCGCGGTCATCAACGAAGTGAAAGATGGCAAGCTGGCGTTTCGTACCGTGGTTAACCCTTAAGTTGTGACGAGGCTACAAAATGGACGGCGCCATTTTTCTCCAGCAAGTGGTCAATGGAATGAGTCTTGGGGGCATGTACGCCCTGATTGCCATCGGTTATACGATGGTTTATGGCGTGCTGCGGCTGATCAACTTCGCCCATGCGGACGTGATGATGGTCGGCGCGTTTAGTACGCTGTTTTTATTTTCTTCGGTTGGGCTACCCTTCGGGGTAGCCGTTTTCCTGACCCTCGGGCTGTGCGGCCTGTTTGGTATGCTGATTGACCGGGTCGCCTATCGTCCGCTGCGTCAGGCCTCGAAAATCTCCATGCTGATCACCGCCATCGGCGTCAGCTTCTTTCTCGAAAACCTGTTTAACGTACTGTTTGGCGGCAGCTCGCGCTTCTTCTCCGCCCCTGACTTTTTCAACCAGACCCGGGCCTTCGGCAGCGTCATCATTACCAACGTGGCGTGGATTGTGCCGCTGATCACCGTCCTGCTGCTGCTGGCGATCCTCTGGCTTCTGTACCGCACCCGCTATGGGATGGCGATCCGCGCGGTGGCCTTTGACGTCAACACCGTGCGCCTGATGGGCATTGACGCCAACCGGATCATCTCCCTGGTCTTCGCCCTCGGCAGTAGTCTCGCGGCGCTCGGCGGCGTGTTCTACTCCATCAGCTACCCGACGATCGATCCCCTGATGGGCGTGCTTATCGGCCTGAAGGCCTTCGCCGCCGTCGTGCTGGGCGGGATCGGCAGCGTCACCGGCGCGGTGCTGGGCGGCTTTATCCTCGGTTTTACCGAGGTGGTCGCCGTGGCGATCTTCCCCGAACTGGGCGGCTATAAAGACGCTTTCGCCTTCCTGTTCTTGATTCTGGTCCTCTTGTTCCGCCCGGTCGGCATTATGGGCGACGAACGTCTGGAAAGGAGCCGTTTCTGATGCTCAACGCGACGACGACCGCCGGGGCGCAGCTGCGCAACCTGGCCATTATTGTCATCTGTATCGCGCTGCTGGCCGGAATCAACGTGGTTTTCAATGACTACATTGTTCGTGTCATCAGCACCATTTTTATCTTTATGATCCTCGCGGTCAGCTACAACCTGATCAACGGCGTGACCGGCCAGCTGTCGCTGGAGCCGAACGGCTTCGTGGCGGTGGGCGCCTACGTCACCGCCCTGCTGATCCTCTCCAGCGACAGCAAGGTAGACATGTTTGAAATGGCCGCCCCCAGCCCGTGGATCCTCAGCCTGCACGCGGGCTTCCTCCCTGCCCTGCTGATAAGCGGCCTGTGCGCGGCGGCGCTGGCGGTGTGCCTCGCCGTGCCGGTCTTCCGGGTACGTGGCGACTACCTGGCCATTGTCACCCTCGGCTTTGGGTTTATCATCAAGATCCTCGCCATTAACAACCCGCAAATCACCAACGGCGCCATCGGGCTGAACGATATTCCGCAGCAGCCGCATCTCCTGTTCTGGTGCGGACTGTTCGCCCTGCTGGCCACCGGCATGATCCTCCAGCTGGTGTGGTCGAAGTATGGCCGGATGATGAAAGCTATTCGCGACGATGAAGATGCGGCGATCGCTATGGGGGTCAACACCTTCCGCATTAAAACCTGCGCCTTCGCCACCAGCGCCTTCTTCGAAGGGATCGGCGGCGGTCTGCTGGCTTCCCTGCTGACCACCATTTCCCCGGGACTGTTCGACTTTATGCTCACCTTCCAGCTGCTGATTATTATCGTCCTCGGCGGGCTCGGCAGCACCACCGGCGCCCTGCTCGGCACCGTGCTGGTGGTCGGCAGCGGCGAGTGGCTGCGCTTCCTCGATCAGCCGCTGCAGTTCTTCGGTCACGATCTCGGCGCGTACCCGGGCCTGCGAATGGTGGTCTTCTCCCTGCTGTTGCTGATTATCATGCTCTTCGCCCGCGAGGGGCTGCTGGGGAAAAAAGAGATTTGGCAGATGGGAAGAAGGAACAGCAGCTATGGCGGAAAATAACGTTATCCTGCAGGTGCAGGACGTCACCATGCAGTTCGGCGGCCTGCGGGCCATCGACAACGTCAGCTTCCATGTTGACGAGTCGGAGATCTTTGGCCTTATCGGCCCTAACGGCGCGGGCAAAACGACCCTGTTTAACGTCATTACCGCCAACTATAAACCCACCAGCGGCAGCGTCACCCTGGCGGGCACGTCGCTGAAGGGGCTGAAGCCCAACCAGGTGGTGAACGCCGGGATCGCCCGCACCTTCCAGAATATCCGCCTGTTTAACTCCATGACGGTGCTGGAGAACGTGATGGTCGGGCTCGACCGCGCCAGCCGCTACTCGCTGCTGGAGGCGGCCCTGCATATTGGTCGCTACTTTCCGGCCGAGCGGGCGGCGAAAGCCAAAGCGATGGCCATCCTGGAGGATATCGGCATCGCCCACTTCGCCCATATGCAGGCCACAAACCTAAGCTATGGCAACCAGCGCAAAGTGGAGATCGCCCGCGCGCTGGCCACCGCGCCGAAGCTGCTCCTGCTCGATGAGCCGGCCGCCGGGATGAACCCGAAGGAGACCGAGGATCTGGCGGAGCTGATCTTCCGCATGCGCCATGACTATCAGCTAAGCGTCCTGTTAATCGAGCACGATATGCCCTTCGTCAACCGCCTGTGCGAGCGGGTGATGGTTCTGGAGTACGGTAAGCCGTTGTTCAGCGGCCTGATGGCCGAGGCGATCCAGCATCCGGACGTCATTTCCGCTTATCTGGGAGAAGCCAATTATGCTTAACGCCCGGGAACTGAAGGTCTTTTACGGCGTGATCCAGGGTCTGAAGGGCGTCGATATCGACGTCTATGACCGGGAAATCGTCACCCTGATCGGCAGCAATGGCGCCGGTAAAACCTCCACCCTGAACGGGATCGTCAACCTGGTGCGCTCCAGTGGGCGCGTCAGCTTCCTCAACGACGATATCTCACGCAGCCAGACCCACCAGATCGTGCGTCGCGGGCTGGCGCTGGTGCCGGAGGGACGGCGCGTCTTTACCAACCTGACCATCGAAGAGAACCTGCGCATGGGCGCTTACAATAATCTCGCCGGCTACGCCCGCCTGCGCGATCGCATGTACGCCCTCTTTCCGCGGCTCAAGGAGCGGCGCCATCAGATGGCGGGCACCATGAGCGGCGGCGAGCAGCAGATGCTGGCCATCGCCCGGGCGCTGATGAGCGAGCCGGTGTTATTGATGCTGGATGAACCGAGCCTCGGACTGGCGCCGAAAATTGTCGGCGAGCTGTTCGGCATCATTAAGCAACTGCGCGAAGAGAATATGACGGTGCTGCTGGTGGAGCAGAATGCGACGGCCGCGCTGGCGATCGCCGATCGGGCGTATGTCCTGGAGAATGGCCGGATCACCTTGTCAGGCGCGGCGCGGGAGATGCTGACTAATCCGGAAATTAAGCGGATGTATCTGGGGGGATAGGCATGGTCAAAACTGCCTGGGCTGCGGCGGCGCCTCCTGCAAGGCCGCAACCTCAGGCAGTCTCTTGCTACACAAAGCACACCTCGTTCCAGTAGGCTTCTCGCGTCCTGCGTCGCTCAGTATGTCTTATCATGACGGAACCACCGGGTTTCCACGTTGCCAATGTCCACGCCGTAGAGGCTGGCTACCGGCAGGATCGCCTCCATGACGCGCTGGGTATCCTGCTGTCCGGCTTCACCGTTGGACAAAAAAGCCAGCCAGCCCGTTAACCGTTGCCACAATGCCACTTTCGTTTTCTCCTCTGTCGGGAAGCGAATCGCCTGGGTCTATTTCAACCACAGTTGGCCGGGCGCGGGAAATATTAATTCCGAATTTGCAATCCTGGCTGGCGCATATTACCCCCGGTCCTATCCCCCTCTCCCTGGCCCTCTCCCTGAGGGAGAGGGGATCGCCCGGCAGTCGTTGCCGTCCTGGTAAAACGCCAGCGGCGCATAAAGAATACCCATAGGTTTGTTAAGTTCTTTTTGGTTATAGATAAGAATTTTTTCTTCTTTGCCGCCGACGGGCAATTTGTGGGAGCGTGATGTCCACAAAACAAAACAGGGATTCAGGGGAAAAACTATGCGCAATAAAACCACAAAAATCGCACTGGCGCTGGGTATGCTGCTGCTCGCCTCGCAGGCACAGGCGGACCAGCTGGCTGACATCAAAGCCGCCGGCGTCGTAAAAGTCGCCACCTTCGACGCCAACCCGCCGTTCGGCTCTGTGGACGCCAAAACCCACCATATCGTCGGCTACGACGTCGACTTTGCCCAGGCGCTGGCGAAAGCGCTCGGCGTCAAACTCGAGCTGGTGGCCACCAACCCAGCCAACCGTATTCCGCTGCTGCAGTCCGGCAAAGCCGACCTGATCGTCGCCGACATTACCATCACCCCGGAGCGGGCCCAGGTTATTGATTTCTCAACGCCGTATTTCGTCACCGGCCAGCAGTTCCTCGTGCCGGCCGGCTCTCCGGATAAGCTCGATGAGTACAGCAAAGCGCGCATCGGCGCGGTGAAAGGCACCACCGGCGAACAGGCCCTGCACCAGCGTTTCCCGCAGGCTCGCGTCCTCTCCTATGACGATATTCCGCTGGCCCTGACCGCCCTGCGCAACGGCAACGTCCAGGCCATCACCCAGGACAGCACCATCCTCGCCGGTCTGCTGGCGGAAGCGCCGGATAAAGCCAAGTATAAAATTCTGCCCGACCTGCTCAGCAAAGAAGAGATTGGCGTGGGCGTGAAGAAAGGCGAACCGGCCCTGCTGAAGGCCGTCAACGATGAGCTGGTGAAGCTGGAGAAAACCGGCGAAGCCGCGAAAATTTACGATGTCTGGTTTGGCCCTGCCACCAAAACGCCGCAGCCGCGCGCCTTTACCATAGAAGCGAAATAATATGTTCTCGGGTTTACTCTCCCACTCCGCGGCTCCGGCCGCGGATTTTTCACGTCTGCAGCGCGCCAGCATTACGTTCCGTGATGTGGCCAAGCGCTACGGCGATCATCAGGTACTTAACGCCATCAACCTACAGGTCGAGCCCGGCGAAGTAGTGGCGATCCTCGGCCCTTCCGGATCGGGAAAATCGACGCTGATCCGCTTGATCAACCAGCTCGAATCCTTAAGCGGCGGCGAGATCCTGATCGACGGCAAACCGACCAGCCGGCTGAGCGGCAGCGCCTTGCGCCAGCTGCGCAGCCGCGTCGGCTTTGTCTTCCAGCAGTTCAACCTTTATGCCCACCTGACGGCGCAGGAGAACATCACTCTGGCGCTGGAGCGCGTTCATGGCTGGGAAAAAAGCGCGGCTCAGGCGCGGGCGCTGGCGCTGCTGCGTCAGGTCGGACTGGAAGAAAAAGCGCAGCAGATGCCGGCGCAGCTCTCCGGCGGCCAGCAGCAGCGGGTGGCCATCGCCCGCGCCCTGGCCTCCTCGCCGCAGATTATCCTGTTCGATGAGCCCACCTCGGCGCTCGACCCGGAGATGATCGGCGAAGTGCTGCAGGTGATGAAAACCCTGGCCCACAGCGGGATCACCATGCTGGTGGTGACCCACGAGATGCAGTTTGCCCGCGAAATTGCCGACCGGGTGGTGTTTATCGACGGCGGCGACATCCTCGAAGTCGCCCCGCCGGCTGAGTTTTTCGCCCATCCGCAGCATGCCCGCGCACGGCGTTTTCTGCAGAAGGTGCTGGATCCGCTGCACCAGGAGAGCCTCGAGTGACGCCGATGCTTGACTGGCACGGCGTCCTGAGCGGGCAGCCGTTGCAATGGATTATCTCTGGTTTTCTCACCACCGTCTGGGTCAGCGTCGCCGGGATCCTGCTCGCCACCCTGCTGGCGGTCCTGCTGCTGGCCCTGCGCCTCGGCGGCGGACGCGCGGGGCGCGGACTGGTGGCCGCGTGGGTCTCGTTGTTTCGCAATACCCCGCTGCTGGTCCAGCTGCTGTTCTGGTACTTTGCCGCCTGGAACCTGCTGCCGCTGGCGGTGAAGGAGGTGGTGAACGACGAACACGCTTGGTCCATTCTGCCGGGCAACGTCTGGTGGCTGACGCCGGAGTTCCTCTGCTCAATGTGGGGGCTGGGGGTCTTTACCTCCGCCTTTCTGGTGGAAGAGATCGCCTCCGGACTGCGCGCCGTCAGCCACGGGCAGCGGGAAGCCGCGCTGTCGCAGGGCTTTACGCCGTGGCAGGAGCTGCGCTTTATCCTCCTGCCGCAGGGGCTGGCCAACGCCTGGCAGCCGATTGTCGGCCAGTATCTTAACCTGATGAAACTCTCATCGCTGGCCAGCGGCATCGGCTTTGCGGAACTGACCTATCAGGTGCGGCAGATTGAGAGCTATAACGCGCACGCCCTGGAGGCGTTTGCCGTCGGCACCGCGCTGTACCTGGCGCTGGGGGTGGCGATGGGCGTGGCGCTCACGCGTCTCGGCCCGGGAAGAAAACTGCAACGGAGCGCCCGACATGAACGCTAATCTGACGGTGATCGCCGATAACCTCGATTACCTGCTGTGGGGCCGGCTGGCGGAGGGCCAGCCCGGCGGCGTGGCGCTGACCCTGCTGATGGCCATCGGCGCCACCCTGCTGGCGCTGCCGGGAGGCATTGCGCTGGCGGGCCTGGCCTGGCGCTACGGCGGGCTGGTGCGGCGTCTGCTGTTTCTGTGGGCGGAAATTATCCGCGGCATCCCGCTGATATTTGTCATCTTCTGGCTGTGGTATCTGCTGCCGATGCTGACCGGCGGCGATCTGCCCGGCGCGGTGACCGTGACCCTGGCGCTGGCGTGGTTTACCGCCGCCTCGGTGATGCACTCGGTGCTGGCCGGGCTGCAGTCGCTGCCGAAAGGACAGTATGAGGCGGCGCTGACCCAGGGGTTCGCTCCCGGGCAAACGCTGCGCCTGGTGCTGCTCCCGCAGGCGCTGCGCAACGTTCAGCCGTCGCTGGTGGGGATCTTTATCGGCCTGCTGAAGGACACTTCGCTGGCGTTTATCGTCAACGTCCCGGAGCTGACCACCGTGGCCGGCCAGGTCAACAACCGGGTGCAGATCTATCCCCTGGCGATCTTCGTCTTCACCGGCGCGGTGTACTACCTGCTGTGCTGCGGTCTGAGCCTGCTGGCCAGCCGGCGCTTTACCCGCCGCGCGGCCACCAGATAAGGCTCACTCCGCGGGACGGGGCTTCAGCGGACAGGTATCGCTGATCTTAATAAATTTGTCGTTATAGACCAGATAGTGGTTCCCCGGCTGGCGCAGCGCCGGCTGGCGAACCACGTCCCCGGGACGCAGATACCAGGCGTCCCCCTCCTCTTCGGTCGAATCGCATCCGGGCTTAATCAGCAGCTTAAACCAGGTATTGCCGGTGTTGCTCACCGTCCCGGCCACCTTATCGAAAGACCATTTAAACTGTACCTCGCGCGGGCGCACCACCAGAATGGTATCCATCACCACCACCGGCTCCATGCTGACCTCGCCGCCGGTCGGGCTGCGCCTCGTCAGGTTGCGGGTGGGGATTTCGCGAAACGAGACCCGATAGTAGCGCTCGCGGTTATCCCGCGGCCCATGATAGTAAAATTTAAAATACTCGCTCTCACCTGCCTGCAGCACCAGCTGGCGGGGGGCGAACAGCAGTTCGCCATCCACCGGCCGGGAGCGGACTTCGCTGCCGCCCGGGCGATCGATGGCGCTGACGGCGATGCGGTACAGCCGCGCGCTTTTATTGTTGTTGACCACCCGTTTGCTGGCGAAATCCGCTTCAGCCGGCAGGGAAAAGGTCAGGTTGCCGACCGAGATCGCCTGCGCCAGCGGCGCTGCCAGCAGGCAGCCCACCGTCAGCAGGGCCTTAGTTAATGTTGCGCCACGTCGCCTGGACATGAATCTCTCCTGAAGCGCTGACTTCGCCAAACCAGCCGTTATCGTCTACCGTCCGCAGCGAAATGGCGTTATCCATCGGAATCGAAAATTTCACCGTGGTCTTATCCATCTGCCCCACTTCGCCGGAGATATCGGTCCACGGCGTGGTCAGCCACAGCGCATCGGTCATATCCCGCCAGCTGTCATCGCACCCGGCATCGTAGGTCTGAGTCGTGCCGCTGCGGGTGATAAAAGAGAGCGTCGCCGGGAACGGCACTTTCGCCGTACCGTCATCGGAACTGAAGAGACAGTAGGAACGCCCGCCAATCACCTGCGCCGGTCCGGTCACCTTGATCAGCACTTCATCGGCGGCCGTTTTACCGCTGGTGGTGACGATGTAGCCGAAATCGAGCGCCGGTTCGCCGCTGCCGACATACCCCTCGCGCGACGGCGCCGAGGTATATTCGTCGGAGATAATGCTGATGCTGAAATCACGGGGCTTGATAATCAGCGTGTTGGAGGTGGAAAACTCATACCAGCCTGACTCCGGCGAGGTGGTGTTCTGAAAGCGAAAGTTGAACAGATCCTTGGTGTTGATATCGCTGATCCCGAGGTTCACCATCTGTTTAAAGAAGTTGCTGGAGAAGAAAACATAGATCGAGTCTGAGCTCTTCATCTCGTTGAAGGTGTAGTAATAGGCGGTATTGCTCACCGGCTTCCATGAGCTGCCGTTGAGGCTGAACTGCATATCGTACGCCCCGACGGCCGAGGCCAGCGACGAGTTGGCGATCGCCGGGAAAATATGGATCGAGGTATTGCTTAAGCCGTTGGTCTGCAAGGTATAGTTGACCATCTTACAGCTTAATCCTGAGCGGCTGCCGATGGTCTGCGTCCGGCAGTCGGCGTTCCCTTCCCCGAGGGTCGGCACGCCATCGCTGTTGATAAACACCTCCGCCAGCGAGTGGGTATTAATCAACCGCAGGTTCGCGGCTTTGGTGTGGGTGACGTTGCGCACATACCAGTTACCGGAGGCCTGATCCTTACAGCGCGCGCCGCTGCTGGCATCGTAGTTCACCGAGGTCTGACAGGCATTGATGGTCATCGTAAAGCTGCCGCCGACCGGCATCTGCTGCAGATATTGATAGAAGGCGTCCGACATCATGCCGTGCATCCACTTCGCGCCGCCGCTGGTCACCGTCGCGCCGTAAAACCCGCTGGCGTCGGTGGTCTGCGGCAGGATCAGGCTGGTAGCCATATCGCACCCGGCGTACCAGTTGATGCAGCGCAGGCCGGTTAAGGGGTGTGAAACCGGTGAGTTTTCCAGCCACATATCAAACTTCCAGTTGGCATTGAGCCCGGTGTTGTAGCCGTTATCGATATAGCCGAGACTCTGCTGATAGATGGTCCCGGAGCCGGTGTATTTTAAGCCGGTCCAGCGGTTAGCGCCGGTCATACGCGGATCCAGCGCCCCGCCGGGGGTGACGAAAAAGTTGTCGTCGGAGTTGTTTTCCACAAACACAAACTCGCGCGCCGGCGCATCCGACCAGGTGGTCTTGGTCACCGCCGCCCTGAGCGCGGCTGCCGGCCAGAGCAGCGCGAGGATCGCCAGCGCCATCAGTGCATTAACTTTCATTCTCTTCTCCTGACTGCTGCACCGCCGCCCACGACGAGAGGCCGCTGCAGACCACATCCCCCACCCAGACGGCGCCGCGCGCCTGGCTGAGCTCCAGCGCCACTTCGCAGGTTTTATTGCCGCCGTAGCTGAAATCGATAGTGGGGTATTTCTTATCCACGTCCATGACAAACTCGCCGTTTTCATCGGTGCGGGTACGGCCGATATGGTTGTTAATCCGCGCATTCGCCAGCAGCGTGCCGTCTTCTGCACGAATACGGCCGGAGACGGTGACCATCTGCTTCACCTCTGGCTCAATCACCGCGACGTTGCCCGGATAAAGGGTCAGATGACTCTTGCGCCCGCTGACGATGTCGTAGCTGTCGAGCGAGTTTTTGCTGTTCTGCAGCTCCACCTCATAGCGACCATAGGGAGAGAGCGGCAGGTAGTTACGCTTGCCGCTGAGCGGGAAGATCCGCCCGTTAACCCTGGCGCTGATCTGACCATCGTCCTCCAGCCCGGTGTTGAAGATCACCCCAGCGTTGCCGTCGGTTCGTCCGCTGGCGGCGATATTTTTGCCCTGCCAGCCGACGCTGCCGCTGGCGGTGAGGTTGGTGTTGACGTAGCCGTCCGCCGCGCTGTTGACGTTCAGCGTGCCGCTGGCGTAGCGGGCGTCGAACTGGGCATACGCGCCGCCGCTGAGGGTTTTGTCATCCCCGGTATCGCCGGAGATGGCCCGCGACAGATTGGCGCCGATGGTGCGAATAGTGCCTTCATCAAACTGCTTGCGCGCTGAGAGGTTAGCCATGGTGTAGCCGTTCTGATGGGTCATCCCGGCGCTGAACCAGTTGCCCAGCGGCAGCGACAGATCGAGGGCGATATATTTCCCGGTGTTGGCGCTGCTGTCGCCATTGTTATAGCGCTGGATCCCCGCCCGCAGGCCGAGCGAGCCAAAGGCGCCGCTGTAGACCGTCTGATAGTAATCCGCGGTGTAGTAATGGCTGTTGTAGCGACGGTCATCGTTGTAGCTGACGCTGAACGTCCCCAGCTTCGACCACAGCGCGTTCAGGTTGAGGGTGCCGCCGATCGCCCGGTTGTCGGCATCGCTGCGCCGCAATTGATCGCCAATGCGGGTTCTCTCCTGGTTAACCCACACTGAACTGAATCCCCCGGGCAACGTGGCGCTGATGCTGCCGACGCTGCTCCACGAGCTGTCGCTGGCCAGCATGTTTTGCAGGTTAACGTTGATCGACTCGCCCAGCGGTAGCGTCAGGCGGGTTTCCCCCACAGCCTGGTTGTCGTAGCCATAGCCCGTAGCCGCCCAGCTCAGGGTGCTGAGCGACCCGGAGGCCGAAAGGCCTGCCAGCCAGCTCTCTTTCGCCGGCCGGGTCTTTTTCCCGCTCTCTGACCAGCGATCCATATGAAAACTGCCGCCCCATACCTGCCACGCCAGCGGCGCGCCGGCGCCGCGTCCCCGGCTGAACAGCTTATTGACCCGCTGGGTGCGTTTGCTGACCACCCGACCATTGACGATCACCTCCACTTCCACGTCGTAAATACCGTACGGCAGGCCGCGGGTATCCACTTCATGGTTGCCCATAGCGAAGTTCTGGACGCTCAGCAACCGACCGTCACGGGTGAGATGCACCTCGCCCGCCGCCGGCAGAAAGGCGATCACCGGCGTGGCGGACTGGCTGTTGTCGAAGACGGTGGAGCTGGCCTGGTTCCCCCAGGAAAGGCCGTAAATCTTACCGGCCGAAATAGCGGTCATCGGTCCCAGGGACTGCAGGTTCCAGGTGTCAAGCATCCCGCCGGCAAAGCGGTGGCCGGCGAAATCGCGCTCATACATGGCCTTATATAATTCACTGTCCTGCTGACCGCTGCCGATGCCGTACAACGAGCCGTCGAGCACCACGTGATGCTCCCGCAGCGCCGTGACGTTGTTCAGCGACAGGTAGCTGGAGGTGTTGCTCCCGCCGTTACGCATCTGATTGTTATAGACGCCGAGGTTATAGCTCAGGTTGCTGCTGAGAGCGTTGACGCTGGACTGGCCGATATCTTCGCTGCGCGAGCGCAGGACGGTGCCCAGCGCCTCGCGCTTGACCACCAGCTGCAGCAGCAGCTGGCGCAGGCTGAGATCCAGCTGTGCGCTGTCGGTCAGGGGAATGGTGAGCGCCTCGCTGAACGGGGCGTTGGCCAGGCCGATCAGCTGCTGGCGGGTCTGTTCGCTGACGCTGGCGTTACCTTCGCTCTCCTCCAGCTGGATCTGCCGAACGCGCAGCTGGCCGCCGTCCAGCCAGATAAAGGCGCTGCCGATCCGCTGATCGTCCCGGGTGCTCTGGCTGCCGGCGAGATGAATATAGAGCGGGACGCTCATGCCGTCCTGCAGCGCCTGGCTGAAGGCCTGCGGAATAATCACCCCGCCAATCTGCTGCGCGCCTGCGGCGGTAGCGCTGACGTCGGGCTGAACGAACAAAAAGATCATGCCGAAGGCAAGCCGCGTTTTCAGTCCTGGGGTAATCCGTTGTAGAGGCATCGTCGTTATCCATCTGCACAGCTGTCTATTTCACGGGAACAAACTGCTCACCCTGCCAAAGCGCCACCCGTCCTTTTTTATCCGCCGTGTCCACGCGCGTAAAACGGCGCGATTTACCCGGCATCAGGTAGTAATTTTCTTTACACTCCTTACCATCGGCGGCCTTCAGGCAGGGGCCGTAGGCGAGGATCCGCAGCGTCGCATTCCCGGTGTTGGTCAGAGAGCCGTTGGCGTACTGAAAGCGATAGTTCACCTGCCGGGGCGCCACCACCAGGATGGTGCCGATGCGGGCGGAAGCAGTGGCCACCGCGCTGCGGTTGGCGTTATCGCGTTGGGCATCGCTGAGCGCCTGGTCGAACCAGACAATGCGGTAGTAGCGCTCTTTGTCATCCGCCGGGCCTTTGTAGAAGAAGCGGATCACATCGCTGGCCTGGGCGGGTAGCAGCAGGCTGGCGGGAGTGAGCAATACCTCATCCGGTTTGTCCATCGGGATAACCTGCCCGCCGTCCAGCGGGGAAGAGAGCCGTTCGAGATGGATATTGATCAGTCGACCGCTGTCTGTGCTGTTCTTGATCGTTTTGCTCAGCGTGCTGCTGCCGCTGTTCATAAAGGATGAAATATCGCCGACATCCAACGCCTGCGCCGGCGACACCCCGGCAAGCAGCAGCCCGAGGGCCAGAAGGTGCTTTTTCATAACAATTCCGTCCGTGAAAAAAGCAGGGGGAGATCCCCCTGCTGGTGCATCAGAAGGATCAGCTGGTCCAGGTGGCGTCGAACTGTACGCTGACGTCGCCGCTCCAGATCCCTTCCGGCAGAGTGCTGTAATCGGTCACGGCGGTGGTGCCGTTGGTGGTGCCGCTGATGATGGAGAAAGTGAAACCATCCTGCGCGGTGGTACGGCCGCTGGCGTTGTAGCCATTAGCCAGCGCGCTGAGGTTGCCGCCCATAATATTGTTGGCGGTATCGATCATCACGGTATCGCCAGTTTTTTCCACCGCGGCGCCGTTATAATCCACGCCCACGCTCAGCGTGGAGCCGGAGGTATCCAGCTGGGTTAAGGTGTTGGTGATAAGACGCGAGGTCAGCTTAAAGGCGGTCGCCGTTGTGTCCCCCTCAATCGCCACGTCAAACAGACCTTTCTGCGAGTTAAAGCCTTTAATGCCTTCGGCGTACTGGAACGCCAGGCTGCCGAGCGGGGTCACAACCAGCTTGCTGGTGGTATCTTTTTTAGCGGTCGCAGACCAGGTCGCTACAGCCTGAGCCGTTACGTCAGCAGCCTGCGCCACGCCCATACCGATAAACGCCGTTACCAGAGCTATTGCCAGAACCTTTTTTTTCATCGCTTTTTCATCCTGAGTTGAATTAAGGACATGATGTCCCGGTGAACCATTTAAAAAACAGAATTGCCTGGGTGTTACTGAACTAACTTATATATTTTGGAATACAGTTTGGCCTCAGCATTACGCCGATGGGTATACACTGTCTTCACGCTACAATTTTCAATTCTGGCGATCGATTTCGGCTGCATGCCCTGGGCGGTCATGCGGATAATTTTCATTTCCCGATCTGTAATTTTATCTTTCTTAATATCTTTGCGGAGAAACCTGCCATTAATTACATAGGCCAGTTCTTTTCGAATATCGCGACTCAGACCAACATATACCACGCCGCGAATATCGCTATTGTAATACCAGTAGTTCGCTAAGGCCTCTGATTTCCTGGCCGCAATCAATACGACCTGTTTCCCCTTTACCGCGGATAGCCATTCGCTGTCGCGCCTGATAAATTCGTTTAATGAAGCCGTATTGAGATTGATAAACACAAAATCTTTTCTGATTTTCTCCAGTGAGAGATAAATTAATTCGTCGATGTCTACAATCAGTTCGGACAGTCCTTTATAGAAATAGGAGTCATCGGCAGACCAAATATACTTATCGGAACAGCTTTTATATTCCATATAGTTTTTAACCTCATAGTCCTTGAAGTAATCATTTTTACAACGTCACTGCTTGCCAGGCCTATAAAGTTTACTGGCGTATTCGTTTCCTTTAATAAATCGCCATTAAATAAGACACGCATTACTTATCAATATTGGATAAGCGGGGGATTAAACTATAATTATTTTCTGCTTGGCGTTGAATTTAAGTTTTTTCCTATGGAGTGTCAACATGCGGAAAGGCAATGAATTTCGCGCCCAGGTCAATATTTACAAAAACTGAAAATATCAAATTTTTGAGCGCCAGAAAAAGACATTTATTTTCATAAGGTTATTGGTAATATAACCGTCAATTCTTATCTGCGCTTTATATTATCCAGGATCTTCGCCCTATTATGTTAGGAATATTCTTAATGGAACTCTTGAATGGCTTATCAAATAAACCGGATTTAGCACAAAAGAAAGGATATAAATCTACAAATAAACAAAAACCAGGATGATTCACCAACACATAAGACTCATGAATAGATTAACCTGCCGCACAAAATAGTTATGTATATGTTAATACATGCGGGATGTTGAATGCTAAACAAAGGCAGACGCATTATCTATTCGATTAAACAGTCTTCTTCATCAAGATTAAGCGAAGATTGCCGAAGGCTGCCTACGCCTACGAACCGGTCTGTCTCCGCGCCCTCCAAAGCATAGCGGCTTTTCGGCGCTTCGCCAGCCGCCAGCATGCCGCACGCGTTGAGCCGCTGGCCGTCGCTCTTTCACGCCAGTTCACGCTTTGTTCGCAATACCGTCATCAAAATTTCATATAAAGACCTATTAATAGTGGCCAGTTAATGACGAACCTGGACACTCTTATGAACAGCTCTCTTGCCGCGGTGGCCGAAACTGATTTCCAGCCGTTCACCGATCTCGCTGCCGGCCGGCAGCGGAAGGTCTTAAGCGTGCGTAATCTGAGTAAAGCTTATCAAGCCCAGCACAAGGTGCTGGACGGCATCAGCTTTGATCTGCACGCCGGGGAAATGGTCGGGGTCATTGGCCGCTCCGGCGCCGGTAAATCGACGCTCCTGCATGTCCTCAACGGCACCCACAGCGCCAGCGGCGGAGAAATTCTTAGCTACCCGGAAGTCGGTACCCCGCACGATGTCTCACAGCTGAAAGGCCGCGCGCTCAATGCCTGGCGTAGCCACTGCGGAATGATTTTTCAGGACTTCTGCCTGGTGCCGCGCCTCGACGTGCTCACCAACGTCCTGCTGGGCCGCCTCAGCCAGACTTCAACCCTGAAATCGCTGTTTAAAATCTTTCCCGCAGCCGACCGGGCGCGCGCCATTGCGCTGCTTGAGTGGATGAACATGCTGCCGCACGCGCTGCAGCGGGCGGAGAACCTCTCCGGCGGGCAGATGCAGCGGGTGGCGATCTGCCGGGCGCTGATGCAAAACCCCGGGATCCTGCTGGCCGACGAGCCTGTCGCCTCGCTGGATCCGAAAAACACTCAGCGCATCATGGATGTGCTGCGCGAGATTAGCGAGCAGGGCATCAGCGTGATGGTAAACCTGCATTCGGTGGAGCTGGTCAGGGCCTACTGCACCCGGGTTATCGGCGTCGCCAGCGGCCAGCTTATTTTTGACGATCACCCCTCCCGGCTGACGCAGGATGTGCTGCAGCGGCTGTACGGCGATGAAGTTAGCCAATTGCATTAATTTCACTTACACGGGCAACATAATGAAAAAATATATGACTGGCGCAGTTCGTTTATCCGCAATGGTCGCGGGCATGATGATGGCATGGCAGGCAGCGGCGGCGCAGCCGAAAGAGCTCAATCTGGGCATTCTCGGCGGCCAGAACGCCACCCAGCAAATCGGCGATAACCAGTGCGTGAAGGCCTTCCTCGATAAAGAGCTGAACGTGGATACCAAACTGCGCAACTCTTCCGACTATTCCGGGGTGATCCAGGGCCTGCTGGGGGGCAAAGTCGACGTGGTGCTGAGCATGTCCCCCTCCTCCTACGCCTCGGTTTATCTCAATAATCCGAAAGCGGTGGATATCGTCGGCATCGCCGTGGACGACAAAGATCAGTCTCGCGGCTATCACTCGGTGGTGATTGTCAAAGCCGACTCCCCGTACAAAACGCTGGACGATTTAAAAGGCAAAGCCTTCGGCTTCGCCGATCCGGATTCCACTTCCGGGTATCTGATCCCTAACCATGCGTTTAAAGAAAAATTTGGCGGTAACGCCGACAACAAATACAACAACACCTTCTCCAGCGTCACCTTCTCCGGCGGCCATGAGCAGGACATCCTCGGCGTGCTGAATGGCCAGTTCGCGGGCGCGGTCACGTGGGCCTCGATGGTTGGCGATTACAACACCGGCTACACTACCGGCGCGTTCAACCGCCTGATTCGCATGGATCATCCGGATCTGATGAAGCAGATCCGCATTATCTGGCAATCGCCGCTGATCCCGAACGGCCCGATCCTGGTGAGCAATGCGCTGCCGGCGGACTTTAAGGCGAAGGTCGTGGCGGCAGTGAAAAAGCTGGACACCGAGGATCACGCCTGCTTTATCAAAGCGATGGGCGGTACTCAGCACATCGGCCCGGGCAGCGTGGCTGACTTCCAGCAGATTATTGATATGAAACGCGAGCTGGTGAGCGCGCGTTAATCCTGCCTCAACGCCGCCTGCTTGCCCCAGGGTAAGCGGCGGCGCTACGTTGAAGATCCCCGACGCATGAAGACGACCCACACCGAATTTGAACGCTATTACCAGCAGGTACGCTCGCGGCAAAAGCGCGATGCCGTCTGCTGGTCGCTGCTGCTGCTGGCGCTCTATTTTGCCGCCGGCAGCGCCGCGGAATTTAATCTGCTGACTATCTGGCACTCGCTGCCCCACTTCTTTGACTATATGGCAGAGACCATTCCGCCCCTGAGCGCCGGCAACCTGTTCGCCGATGTGCAGACCAAAGGGTCGCTGGCCTGGTGGGGCTATCGCCTGCCGATCCAGCTGCCGCTGATCTGGGAAACCCTGCAGCTGGCGCTGGCCTCGACCCTGGTGGCGGTCGCCATCGCCACGGTTTTCGCGTTTCTTGCCGCCAATAACGCCTGGTCCCCGGCGCCGGTGCGCTTTGCCATTCGCGTGCTGGTGGCGTTTTTACGCACCATGCCCGAGCTGGCGTGGGCGGTGATCTTTGTGATGGCGTTCGGCATCGGCGCGATCCCGGGCTTTCTGGCGCTGATGCTGCATACCGTCGGCAGCCTAACCAAACTGTTCTACGAGGCGGTGGAAAGCGCGCAAAACAAACCGGTACGCGGCCTGGCGGCCTGCGGCGCGTCCCCGCTGCAGAAAATTCGCTTCGCCCTGTGGCCGCAAGTGAAACCGCTGTTTCTCTCCTACGGCTTTATGCGGCTTGAAATCAACTTCCGCTCGTCGACCATTCTCGGGCTGGTGGGCGCGGGCGGCATCGGCCAGGAGCTGATGACCAACATCAAACTCGACCGCTACGATCAGGTGAGCATCACCCTGCTGCTGATCATTCTGGTGGTGTCGGCGCTGGACATGCTGTCCGGTCGTCTGCGCCTGTGGGTACTGGAGGATAAGAAATGAGCGTCTGGCACATGCAACCGGATCTCGCCGCCAGCCGGCGGCAGCATAAGCAGCTCTATCAGGTCCAGGGGCGCTACCTGCGCTACGTCGGGCTGGTGGCGCTGGCCTGCGTGCTCTATTACGTCTGGTTTTTTCTGCAGTTTGGTATCAGCGGCGAGCAGCTGACCACCGGCCTGCAGCAGATTGGCCGCTACCTGGCGCGGATGTTCGTCTGGCACGACTTCTGGAACTGGCCGTTCGGCTATTACTTTACGCAAATCGGCGTCACCCTGGCCATCGTCTTCGCCGGGACGCTGACCGCCACGGTGCTGGCGCTGCTGCTCTCCTTCTTCGCCGCCCGTAACATCATGCGCGGCGTGGTGCTGGGGACCCTCGCCCTGCTGATGCGCCGCCTGTTTGATGTGCTGCGCGGGATCGACATGGCTATCTGGGGGCTGATTTTCGTGCGTGCGGTCGGCCTCGGGCCGCTGGCAGGGGTGCTGGCGATCATCATGCAGGATACCGGCCTGTTGGGAAGGCTGTACGCGGAAGGACACGAAGCCGTGGACCGATCTCCCGGGCGCGGGCTGACCGCCGTGGGCGCGAACGGCCTGCAAAAGCATCGCTTTGGCATTTTTACCCAGTCGTTCCCGACCTTCCTCGCGCTGAGCCTGTATCAGATTGAATCCAACACCCGCTCCGCGGCGGTGCTGGGCTTCGTCGGCGCCGGCGGTATCGGGCTTATCTATGCCGAAAATATGCGTCTGTGGAACTGGGATGTGGTGATGTTTATCACCCTGCTGCTGGTGGCGGTGGTAATGATCATGGACACCCTTTCCGCCTGGCTGCGCCGTCGCTATATCGGCGGCGCCACGGTGCCGCTGTATCAGGGCGGACGCTAGCGCGCCTTTGCGCCGGATGGCGGCTTCGCCTTATCCGGCCTA
>NZ_KV792640.1:0-1318 GCF_001808265.1 Klebsiella sp. HMSC16A12 | reverse complement strand
CCCCCCTTCGCAGTAACACCAAGTACAGGAATATTAACCTGTTTCCCATCGACTACGCCTTTCGGCCTCGCCTTAGGGGTCGACTCACCCTGCCCCGATTAACGTTGGACAGGAACCCTTGGTCTTCCGGCGAGCGGGCTTTTCACCCGCTTTATCGTTACTTATGTCAGCATTCGCACTTCTGATACCTCCAGCATGCCTCACAGCACACCTTCGCAGGCTTACAGAACGCTCCCCTACCCAACAACACATAGTGTCGCTGCCGCAGCTTCGGTGCATGGTTTAGCCCCGTTACATCTTCCGCGCAGGCCGACTCGACCAGTGAGCTATTACGCTTTCTTTAAATGATGGCTGCTTCTAAGCCAACATCCTGGCTGTCTGTGCCTTCCCACATCGTTTCCCACTTAACCATGACTTTGGGACCTTAGCTGGCGGTCTGGGTTGTTTCCCTCTTCACGACGGACGTTAGCACCCGCCGTGTGTCTCCCGTGATAACATTCTTCGGTATTCGTAGTTTGCATCGGGTTGGTAAGTCGGGATGACCCCCTAGCCGAAACAGTGCTCTACCCCCGAAGATGAGTTCACGAGGCGCTACCTAAATAGCTTTCGGGGAGAACCAGCTATCTCCCGGTTTGATTGGCCTTTCACCCCCAGCCACAAGTCATCCGCTAATTTTTCAACATTAGTCGGTTCGGTCCTCCAGTTAGTGTTACCCAACCTTCAACCTGCCCATGGCTAGATCACCGGGTTTCGGGTCTATACCCTGCAACTTAACGCCCAGTTAAGACTCGGTTTCCCTGCGGCTCCCCTATACGGTTAACCTTGCTACAGAATATAAGTCGCTGACCCATTATACAAAAGGTACGCAGTCACACCCGAAGGTGCTCCCACTGCTTGTACGTACACGGTTTCAGGTTCTTTTTCACTCCCCTCGCCGGGGTTCTTTTCGCCTTTCCCTCACGGTACTGGTTCACTATCGGTCAGTCAGGAGTATTTAGCCTTGGAGGATGGTCCCCCCATATTCAGACAGGATACCACGTGTCCCGCCCTACTCTTCGAGTTCACAGCCTGTGCATTTTGGTGTACGGGACTATCACCCTGTACCGTCGGACTTTCCAGACCGTTCCACTAACACACAAGCTGATTCAGACTCTGGGCTGCTCCCCGTTCGCTCGCCGCTACTGGGGGAATCTCGGTTGATTTCTTTTCCTCGGGGTACTTAGATGTTTCAGTTCCCCCGGTTCGCCTCGTTAACCTATGTATTCAGTTAACGATAGTGTGACGAATCACACTGGGTTTCCCCATTCGGACATCGCCG
>NZ_KV792639.1:156825-157470 GCF_001808265.1 Klebsiella sp. HMSC16A12 | reverse complement strand
TTCAATATTCCAGACAGACTCGCGGTTCATTTAAGCATCCATGCCCGCCCTGAACTCCGGGCACACTGTAGGTTATATCCGTTACCCAACGCTTATCCGGAGCATCCGGATTGAACTGTCGCTGGAGCCTGTTGGGCGATACGATACTGGCCTCGCCTTTGCGTGCCCGCGGGCTCCGGTACCCGACCTGAGCCTTTATCCCGGCACGATTCATCAGTCGCCAGACTCTGTTCACTCCGCACTGTTGCCCGCTATCCCGCAAGTCCAGATGGATCTTGCGATAACCATAAACGCAACCGGACTCCAGCCAGAACTGTTTGATCTGTCCCGTCAGTCTCAGATCTACCTGGTGGCGCTGAGAATACGGTTGCTTAAACCAGGCGTAAAAACCACTGGGATGAACATCCAGCACCCGACAGAGCAGGCGAACAGGCCAGCAACAGGTGTTGTCACGGATAAAGGCGTACCTCAGTCGGACAGCTTTGCGAAGTACGCCGCGGCTTTTTTTAATATATCCCGTTCGTCAGTAACCCGCTTCAGCTCTTTCTGGAGACGGCGGATCTCGGCCTGAGCATCTGACTGTTCTTTATTAGTAGAAGAATCCGGACCGTATTTCTTTATCCAGGCGTAAAGGCTGTGGGTGGT
>NZ_KV792639.1:127130-156805 GCF_001808265.1 Klebsiella sp. HMSC16A12 | reverse complement strand
GGCACCTCTCTTTAAGCCATCTTAAATGACTCCGAGGTGTCTGTTAAACCCGTGGCGATTCATTTCTGTATGGTCGGTCACTATCAGGAAACTACCAATCAAACAGTTGGAGCGGGAGCGTTAGTTCCAAAATGCCACTTACTGAGAATTGCTCAGTCAGAACTCACGCCTTGACACTTCATACCTCTACCGAGAGACTGAGGACTTTCCTTGAGCACTTCATCTGCGGAGAGACGTTTCAGAAATCTTGCCAATTCTCCGGGCTGCATATCAGCGACAAATTGGCTAAGGCGATAGGAACAAGTACATTTTGTGTGAATCCTATCACTCGCCCTGTAATGCATTTGCCGACACGCGATTATTATAGATTTCAAACTAATCGGCTAAGCCCGACCAGCTATTCCAGTGTTGACAGCGGCGCAATTTCTCCAAGAGAAAAATCAAAATTATTCAGTGTGTTGGAAGGATATGACATGAAGATTGCCAAATTTGCATGCCAAGTATTGGATGCAGATACTGGCTTAGACTTCTCCACAATTGACTCTTGGCGAATTGGAGACTTTGAGTTCATCTGTGCTCCTGGGCTCAATGCTTCAGAGCGCAGCAAGTATGACGTATCTTTGAAGGGGCAGCAGTCATCTCTGACGCTATTCGAACCACTAACCCGGGAACCTTCCGATCTGTTGGTTATTGTCAAGGCGTACAGTGATGGTGGCCTTCAGTCCTCTTATATCGCCAACCTCAGCAAGAATGCTTCATATCCTCTCCATCACACATTTGAACTCAAAGTGTTTCAGGACCAAGCTAGCACAGCTTATACAATGGAGGTTTATGCGCTTGGAATAAATGGTGAGCAATCATTCCTCCTGCTTCAAACCGGCGCAGAATTTGTGCGCGAAATGAATCTCAACATGCAGTTAGTCGAACCCATTAGGGCAAACTACCAATTCGAATGGTTGGCAAAAAAAGTACCGAAAAGGGAAAGGGCCAGACTGGAGACAGCAGGACAGATTGGGCGTGCTATTAGTCGTCCGTCTCGGTCACAAATGGGCGGGTATGCGGATGATCCATGGGTTCCACTCAACTGGCTCATCCAGAACAGAGTCAAACAGTTATGCCCCAAGAAATCCGACGGACGGTTCTTTCCTACTCTCAACGACAGCAGCGGTATGAGCCGTCTCGAGTTGATAGACTGGCTCAAAGGCATTTTCGAACGGCACCACGACGCGAAAATTGCTTGGATCGACCCATTTATGGAGGATGTAGGGATTGAGCTTCTCAACCGACTGGGCACTGCTACTGCTGATTACCTTGTCATCACGACGGAAAAAATGTCGAATGATGACAGCATAAAAGAGGCCGATGAGCCCAACCGTGTTGAAAATCTTCTAGCGAGATGTTCAGGTTGGAATAATGGCTACTTTGGAAGTGTTTGCCTCAAAATACTCTCAGTACCAGATAAAAAACTCCACGACCGCATGATCCTCATTCGCTCAGCCAATGGTCAGCCGTTAGCTGGGTACCATCTTTCCAATTCAGTTCAGAGGGCCAGCGAGAAACATCCTCTATTGGTAACCCCTATTCCTCTGGACGTGATTCCGCAAGTATTTGAGTACGTTGATCAGATTATCCAAAGTACACTCTATGGAGAGGGTAATCCCCACCTTCCTGCAAGAATAATTTTCAATTCTGCCGATATTAGCCCATGTGAGGAGGAGAAGCCTAAAGGACTAAATCACAATTCCTCATTTGCTGAGCTACCATGCGCTGGTAGCGTGCTAGCTTGGTGGCTTGATGATGAGCAGCTTTCAAACTTGTCAGGAGCTGTACTCATGGAGCAGATGAGTGCTAAAGGATATATTAAGGATGGGAAACTTGACGGAGATCGCTTTGACGCTCTTCCCGCCAAATTCTGGACTGAAGGGTTGCCAATAGCAGATTTCCACTCAGCTTGGGATGCCCTTGGTTATGTCATAGCCAACTCCCCGGCTAGTCGCTATGCAGGTAGCCTCTACAACAAGGAGCAATCAGTATTATCCGAACTTGTGAAGGTTGCACTGTTGGAGCACATCTCTCCCTCCAGAGCAAAAGCACTGCAACCACGTCTCACAAAAAAACAACTTGACATTGAACACTACTGTTCACAGGGACTTACAGCACTACTGCTTTCAAAAAATGATCCGTTCAGTACATTCACATATTCACCCGTAGATACCTCATGGAGCGATTACTACTCCATACAACTCCTATGGTCGCAAGCTCCAAAGCAGTTGGTATCTTGGTTAAACACAATATTCTCTGAACCAATCAAGTCTCCTCGTACTCACGCGCTTGTGGTTGAAGCCCTTAAGCATATTTGTTTGTGCGTCAGCTTTGACAAGCATCATGAGCAAATTGATGCGCTTTTGCAGAGCAATGTGAGTGTAATAATCTGGATAGGGCTTCATGCTCTTGAAAACGCCCTTAACAGGGGAGTCTGGGGAATTGAAGCCCTTTCAAAAATCGACCATATCGAATCAGCCACTGTTCGACGTATCATTTTGTGCTGGCTGATCAACGAAGCCAACTACCTTAATTCGGAGATTAAACCACAACTCATCGCTTGTTTAATCCAATCGTTAAAGGCTCCTCTCGCGGACGATGAGCTCAAGGATATTCTTCAACCTGTTCGGGGACGCCTCGGCAGGCTACACCATTTCACGCCCTGGATTCTTGAATCCATGCTCGTACCCATGCTGGAAAAAAGAACAATCGATATCACTCAAGTTGCCCATCAGTGGTTGACAGAGCTGACTACCCAATGGCGTACAGCACTCAAGAATGAGAGTCTCTATTTTACTCTAGATGCGGACGGTGCATTCACCGATGAGCTGGCTATTGCGACCAAATACCTAGTCTCAGCAGATCGAGTGGAGATTGTCAGAGAACTTAGGAATGTCTTTGATGCACTGGCTCGGACCATCAGGCGGCCGATGAGCGCGCAGATAAGCTGTAAATCCTACAACAATGCGCACCAAGTAAACCTCTGGCTCTATGCGCTCGCTCGTAGGATTAAAACATTGGTGCCTGATGAGTTACCACTGTTGAATGAACTTCTGCTTGAAAGCGAAGAAATTATTGAACGAATCAGCCCCTCAACTTGGCGCTGGAGTTCAAGCAAAGACCTGCTCACTTATGTAAATGGCGATCCCGAACAGATTGGGTCACATGGTCTTCATCAAATTATTCAGAGAGCAATCGAGCCACGGTGATCTAGGGCGAAAATAAGGGACCTTCGTAATCCATCGCAGTTACAAACAGGTCCCATACCCGGCCAGCCAGAAAGCCGACCTCGACCTTGATCGCTACGCCACGCTTCACGCGCAGACCTACGAGGAGGCTGTCGGTGCGGCGACGCTGATTTCGCACATACTGGAAGCTTTCATAGCGGGGGAGCGGTGATTCAGGAAGGAGGACGCGGGCAAGGCCGCGCCGTCAATGCCAAGCTGATGCTGCCGGTTTCCGCTGGTGGTCATCCCTCGACCGCGCAGCCCAAGGCTGCACGGTCCGGCTTTTTATCTCGAAGCTCTTATGTGGCTCCCAGCCCACAACACCGCAGCCTCGCAAAGCTGTCCGAAGTAGGGCTAAGCCCGCATCCTATATAGACTTCCGGCCATCAAGCTATTTTTAAATGACTTGATGCCGCCAATTATTTACTTTGACTAGCATAATGAAGCCCGGCACACTGACGGCAGCACAGCGATTCGTCGAGAAAATACAGAGAAGCTTTCCTCTTCCCGCAAGTCGGACAAACATACCACCATCGGGCGCCACCATACTGCGGGCTGGTGGTCGTCAGTCGTACCGTGATGCTATGGCTGTTCGGCAACTCTGCCACCAGCGCACCACCTGACATACGTAAGCCTATACCGTCTACTGCCTGTAACTTTCTGTCCTTTTCACTAGCACCGATCTTCGACAAGATGAGAGAGCCAATTCTTGCCACATCGCTGACATATTTGCGCGTTCGCTTCCTGCCAGCTTTGCTGGCCCGTTGTTTCTCCAGCCATGCACAATAACCCTCATATTGCCGCGCTCTGCCGCCTTTAGTTTTCGCGCCGGTACTCAAGCCTCCGTGAAATTTACAGCGCCCGTTGGAATAGATAGCTGTAATTTTGCAGGCCGTGCCTGAGCGGGTTCTGGCACCACACCGCAGGCCACTGATATCAGGATAAGGCTCATATTCTGGTTCTGGTGGTAATATCAGATGCTCGTGTCTTCCCACCAGCATCTGGTCGAGCAGGTTTCCCCTGTCACCCTCATCAAATTGCTTTCGCCACTCAAGACGTGCCTCATGATTTCTGTTCAACACAGCTTTATACAATCGCAGCAACCTATACTTCTCTTTGTCACTTATCATCTGAACCTTAACAATTCTTAACTGTTCATGGGGTAGGGTATATTGCGAAGTTTACAATACATCCCAGCATATGAAGTGCAGTTCTCCTTGGTGATCATGGAGTATTTATGCGCCTGAACAATAAAACCCGAGGTATTTCACGATGAGGGTTCTGGCCTGAAGTTATAGCGTTAATTTCCGAAATCATTAAAAGAAACACCATGAATTCGCATCTTAGTTTGCGCAAAATCAGCTGTTTCTTAACAGATTAAACGAGACGTAACAAATTGTTTTATTTGCTTTTTTATTGGTTTTTTTGCTGGATTGCGCATATCCAACACACTGACTGTGCAGAGTCGCAAATTTTGCGCTGTGAATACCCAGATAAAATGCTCTGACTCCGCTTTAGAGGAAGCCAATTGACACAACATGAGGACACATTCTAAACGGGAAGGTAGTGACGTATGCTCGCGATTTATCACAAAAATCAACCTTAGTCGGTCAACTTTGAGAAATACTCGACGGTCAGTGCAAAGTGCTTCGATAGTAAACCCTGAAGGATGCCATACCAAACCTAGGAGATGTATTACATCCGTAGCCAACTTCCAGTGTTTCCAGTGGAATAGCTGACGGATAACAGTACAGCAATAGTATTTATAAAACGCGTACATTCGTAAGTATGGTAAGACATGAACCGAAAACACAGTGGCACCCGGCCCGAAGTTTAATGGAAAAGGCGGGGATTTAGCCCACACGATGATAATTGGCTAATCAATATCAAACCCAACGGGTTAACGGCAGAGAAGGGCCTTGAGGAGGCGTTCAGACCCTATAATGAATGTACCAGGTAAGCCAACAGCCTAACTACAGCATTTTAGTCTGCATCGGGAATCCGTAGAAGCTCTGTGACATCAACTTCCAAGGCATAAGCCAAGCGCTCCAATCCATCAATGCTGATATTTGTGACGCATCTTTCTAACTGAGAAACATAGGTACGATGGAAATTCGCCAATTCGGCTGTTTTTTCCTGACTCAGTCCTTTTTCTGTACGCAACCTCTTAAGATTCAAAGAAATCCGAATCCTTGCATTTGGTAGATGTTTTGCATGAGTGTTTTTCATGCTACACAGTGTGGATTTCTGTCGTCTAAACATCTACAGTACATCAATCTACTGCTTTTAAATCTCATTTCAACTGTAGTAGACACTCTCGCACTAGCTACAAATATTGTTAATGAATTGTTTTAATGAAATTTATTTTTATTCGAAGGATTCTGATATGTTCATAAGAGTTGTCACCCTGTGTTTCGTCACACTGGTACTAACCGCCTGCGTGACAGGAGAGAAGTTTGCTAAAATCAGCCAAGGAATGAGTCGTGCAGATGTGATTGACAGACTAGGATCACCTGATGGTGTGCAGACAGAAGGTACAGTTGAACTGTTGACCTATGCAAACCGGTTTATGTCCGACTGGTCATGGGATAAAGCCGACTATAAAGTGTTACTTAATAATGGCTTTGTCGTCCAATATGGTGCCACCAATATTTATCACGATACAGGAACGGGGGAAAGAATGATGGCAGCAGGACAAATCATGCAACAGAATAAACCTGTACAAACCAACTGCTATCAAATTGGCTCATCTATACATTGTTCGAGTTATTAATACTTATAATATTCATTATATATGCGATTTTTTAATTCAAAAAACTAACGATTAGCTCACTTGTGGCTATTCAATAGCCACATTGATTCTTCACATCAAGAAAAGCAAATAAGCTATCAGGACGATTCACCCACCAGCACGAAACCCCTAAAGCCCGCAGATACCGGGCTTTTTTGTTATCATGGGATATCATAGAGACGCAACAAAGCGCATGATTGGCGTGTACGCAGAGGTGTGCCCATAATGAAAATCTAAACTGGCCCCATATATGAGACGACAATAACTCAGTCCGGTTGGCGCTGATTATTCTGGCCGATTTTGTAATCTGAGCACCATGTTCATGATCCCACAGGAAATGGCGTGACGCTCAATACTCATCAGGTCAGTTATTACATGACTCAGCGTAAGAAAGGTGTAACCCAGCATATCTCGGCCATGAAGGCCGGTATCTCTGTTCGCTCAGGTCGCAGGATCGAAAAAGATCAGTGGTCTAAAACCGGTAATCGTCACTGGCGGACGCGTAAAGATCCGCTTGAGGCCGTCTGGGACATCGAGCTTGTTCCCCTGTTGAAGGAAAGACCAGCTCTGATGCCCACGACCCTGCTGGAAATGCTGCAGGATAAATATCTCGGTCAATACCCTGGCAGCCTCCGCAGGACGATGCAGCGGCGGGTCCGCGAGTGTAAGCTGCAGTATGGTGCCGAACAGGAAGTGATGTTCCGGCAACTGCATCAGCCAGGCCTGCGCGGTCTGTCGGACTTTACCCGAAAAGCGGGAAATGAGACCGGGCATGCAGCTAATTGCTACTGCCCAATGATGAAGCCAGCATAAATCAGAAACGATCGTATTTTCCAAATGATAAAAAAGGAGTTAACTATGGCGAGAGCCGGGCGTTAACGTCCTGGAATTATAAACAGGAAGGGGGAGAGGGAATGAGGCATTTTTTTCTTAAATCATTAGCCGCAGGTATTTTTGTTTTAGTCAGCTCAGGCGTTCAGGCTTCGTCAGTATCTGCTTCTGATACGACCCCCCAGATGGCCTACGAGGATATATCTCGCTCCTTACCTGAGCTGGAACCCATAACTTTCCAGGCAGGCGCAGAAAAGCACAGGCTGTTAGTTTTTGTCGATAACCAATGTATTTATTGCAGCTATGTCGTTAAAAATATCAAAAAATATACTGACGCAGGACTGACAATGTCGTTTCTGACGGTGGTGCCGACATCCATCAAGGATTCGGTTATCGAAGATATGGGGCGAGTCTGGTGTGCGTCCGATCGCCAAAAGAGTCTTCAGAATGCCATGGCCGGTTTTTTGCCAGGCAACGATAACTCAGAAAAATGTAAAAATCTGGTGATTAAACAATCGGAGCTCGCTGACCGACTGGGTGTTACCGTAACGCCTGCAATGGTTGTGTTGGATAAGTCTGCTCACACCTTCCTGGGTAGTGTGTCCCCGGATAAAATTCTCTCCGAACTCCAGTGAGTAGATGAGAATCGTAAATAATTTTATTGGCCGTAACTCCTTCATAGTGGATTAAGTAACCCTGAGAAGCTTCACCACGCTTAGCGTTGATAATAATTCTGAGTTGGGTTGTCTGTCGCAACATTAGCGCAGTATTCCACGAGTATTGTTCGACGAATGATTGGATGTTCAGGTCAAAATGAAGAGGTGAACCATGATAATGGATTACCTGTTGATGTCGTACATTGCGCTTGCTTCTTGCTGGCCTGTGACGCTGATCCTGCTATCGGTTGCCGTTGTCGTGTTACTGCATGCTGAGCGGCGGGTGCTGAATGTGTCCATCGTTGTCTTGGTTGGTTTTCTGGTTTTTGCTGCCTGGCAGTTCGGGGCGACAATGCGTAGCCCCTTTTCATTGCTGGTGGGTGGCGCAGTTAACTTTGTACATCCTGTCGGGAAAGAAAGTCGCTAACCCTCTTCCAATTTCAGCCATCAATACTGGCGCAACACGAACGCGGTTAAGCACGGTGAACGTAGTCGGCATGCATTCTTCCCGCTTGAAGAGGCTTACGAGCTTTCTCCGTTGCTAAAAAGCAGGGTACGCAACCTGATGCTGGCCGAACATCTCGGGCTGCTAATACAAAGCGACCCAGAGTACGGAACAGAGACATGGCGGGAAATGGCACTTCTCAACGGTATGATGGGCTTGCATACTGACCGCATCATGAGGTTTGAGTTGCAGAAAGCGAAAGCTGATCTCACGCGCGCCAGACTGGAGCTGTTAAGGCTTAAAAAGCGTCTGCCCGCCAGATGCGTGATTTGCTGGCTGGTGGTCGTGAGAATTCTGGATAGTTCTGGACGTATGGGGAATATGGCAACGTTAATGGCTGAGTGAAAAATATTTATTGTCCAATCCATTGCTTGCCATGAGACGCCTACTCAGGTCGTGGAATCCGTAAGGGAAAGATTTGGCTGAAATAACCCGCCAGCAGGTCGAATCACACGATCCGACTAAGGTCAGCAGTAAGGGGCTGGCTCAAAAGTGGGTAGACATATGCAACGTCACCCGAGAACGCTTCCATAAAGATACCTCGGACATTCCGATCTCCAATAAAGCCTATCATCTCCGCGTTCTCAACCGCATGGCTGTAAACGCCGAAAGCATGAAGAACTTCGGAATGACGGCCGATATTCTGGAGCAGGCCGCTAAAGAGGTTAGCGGAATATACACCAGCCGGCTGAACGTGGAGACAGCAGGCAAAAGCAGCAGTAACGCTCAAGCACGGGCTGCAGGGATTAATCCACAAGAAACCGCTGACGCCTTCAAAAAGATGATGAGTTGAAAATGGATGCTTTTGACTTAGATCTAGCCACCAGCCTGACCTACCTTTTCTTGCAGGGCGCCACCTGCAGTTGCGAAAGATCAATGTTGGCTAAATTTTCAACGAATACCTTGGATGTTCATCTACAGCCCGGAGAGAACCAAATGAACATCAAGTTAGCCACTATTTCCGTACTTGCTGCTGCTTTCGTCTTTGTGTCAGATATGGCCATCGCCAAATCGAACCAGTTAACTGATGACCAGGTTAAGCAAAGAATTATCGACGACTCTATAGCATCCTACCCAGGTACCTGCGCTTGCCCATTCAATACGGCACGGAACGGAAGCTCATGCGGCCGCCGCAGCGCCTGGAGCAAAGCGGGAGGATATTCGCCTGTCTGCTACAAGAAGGAGGTCACGAAGGATATGGTAAAAGAGTGGCGCCAGCAGAATCAGTAACGGAGAGGCTACCTTCTGGCTGGGCGTCATTGCCTTTGGCAAGCAGGTGACGCGCTGGCAAAACACAGTAAAGGCGATCTTGTCAGCGTGGCGGGCAATATGCAGCATAATCATTGGACGAGCTATGTCCGCTACTTCCCCTCAGGCCGGGGAGGTAGTGGAGCCCTTACTGGAATATGCCTGCATGTGTAATGTTTAGATGTATTACTTTCGCACACCTTGGTTGACAAAACAGAGTAAATGCGAAAATATATGGTTTACGAATTCTGGAAAAGGCGAAACTTAAGATGAGTAACAATCAGCTAGCACCTTGTTGGGAGTTTCAGCCTTACCTTGCTGAAGCTGATGTTCAGCACTTACTGTCTGAGATTGCCAGCGTATTAGATCAGCTCTACTATCACCAGCATGTATTGGATAGTAACTGGTCAAAAGGGGTGAGGGCGTATGATTGGGTGCGAAATCATCTGATCCAGAACGAATCATCAATCCCGGGGCTGGAAATGCTATCCAAGGGATTGAATTATGTATTGGCTTTAAATAAAGTCCCGCTGCAGTTTTCCAAGGATTGCATCGACAATCCTAAAAAGCGTCATCGTCTTTTGCGCAACAAAGTGGAGCACGAACAGCTTTCATTGTTTGGAGATGTCGAAGCTGAGCACGATATTACGTGGCGCATTCTGGCTGAGCCATTTATAACCGAAGAGGAAGGCGACGAGTTAGAGCAATCATTGCCTAGGTGGGAAGTCGCACTAGTCGGTTTTAATAGTTATGGAGCTCAGATTAGTATGGTTACTCATCAATCTAATGTAACAGTACCACTTATTCCTGTCGATTCAACTTCCCTTCCTGGTGAGGCTGAAATTGATGATGCTCTTCTTCGTCGCCGTAAAAAAGAAAACGATCAGGATGTGAGTAGTAATGGAACATCAGGTGATTAACTTTGATGACTATCGCGGGGATAAGCTCAAATTGGCCAGGATGGCTGTTGGGCTTTCATGCGAAGAACTTGCCGATAAAATAGGCAAAACAAAACAGTTCGTGAGTAAAATGGAAAAGGGTTTTAAACCCACAGAGCAGGTTTTAGAACTAATAGCGAACGCTTTAAAAATAAAACCTGACTTTCTGTACTCTGAGCGTAAATACGCACTTGAAAGTGATGTTTGCCATTTCAGAAGTAAAAAGTCACGAACTCAAACTCTCACAAATAGTGTTTTGGCTAGGGCAGAGATACTTAATATCATTATATCTGCAATAGAGGAAGAGATAGAGTTTCCTGATGTCAGTATCCCTGAGTTTCCAGGGGCTGAACTGAAAACCTTTAACGATATTGAGCGTGTAGCTGAGGAATGCCGCCGAGTGTGGAACCTTGGACTTGGCCCTATCTCATCAATGGCTAAATTGGCTGAGAGTGCTGGTGTGATTGTTGCTTATGTAACGGGTGTTGATGATAAAGTTGATGCATTTACAGTCCATAACAACAGACCGGTTATTATACGGAACAATGCGAAAAAAAGTGTTTGTAGATTCCGTTCTGATATAGGTCATGAATTAGGGCATTTAGTAATGCATGAAGGGATAATAACTGGTGATAAGACTACTGAATCACAGGCTGATCGTTTCTCCAGTGCGTTACTCGCGCCTCGGTTATCATTTATAAAAGAGTTCCCTCGCATCAGAGGTAAGCAATTTGATTGGAATGCATTAGTTGCTTTCAAACTTAGATGGAAGATCAGTTTGAAAATGTGCATCTTTCGAGCAACATCTCTTGGCCTGTTAACTCAAGAGCAGGCAAGAACTGGGTATATTCATCTTAATTCAAAGGGATATACCAAAGTTGAGCCTGGGGATGAGCTTTTGAAATCTGAAGAACCTAATATGTTCTCTTCTGCTATCGATATGCTCGATGATGCAACATGGCTTAACATTCTTGCTAAGACAGGACTAAGCCAGGAGTTAATAAGAGATTTGTTTTCAATTAATCGGCCATTGATTATTCCGAGAGGTACTCTTCAGTTAGTTCGATAACCCACCTCAGCGTAACACCTATCGTTGAAGCAAAATGTTCGGTTAAACAGTCTATTGGGTATAAGCCCGGAACCAGATAACGATAAGAAAAAAGGTGCAGCTTGTCTGCGCCCTTTTTCTTAGAACCATCTTGCTAAGACGGAGATAAACGCCAATGCAACTCTATTGATAGCAATGTTGCTGGCAGTTCTCTAAGCTGTTGAAGTACGCCCTCAACAACATGTTCATGTGTACGTCCATTACCAATGCATGTTCTTAAAGCGCTATCAACCCTGCATTCTCCCTTAAAAGCGAGCGATGCTTTCGCATTGACATGTTCCAAGGATAATTCATTTATAAGAAAGCAAACCACCTGCTCTAAACAGACAAATCGATTATTTAGAGCAGCATCTTCTATAAACCCAGTTTCAGCAATAGCCTTCAAAAAACGTTTATCGCCTGATAGAAGCAAATCCTGATGATTCAATAAACCTTGAAGTAAGCGCATCTCACCTTCGTCAAGATTCTCGAAATTGTTCTGTAAATGAATCAAGCGCGGGTCTGTGATCAGCTCTTCAAACATCAAAAATGTTCCCTGTGATAAGCATTGCTGGACTCGCTCTAATGCAGCAGCGCCATATCGACGAAGGGAAGATTTTCCTCTCAACTGATACACAAGTGTATCTAAAACATAAAGTTGGCCATACTTACTTGTAAGTAATTTGCAACCATCAGCAAGTAGATCAAGTTGGGCCAATTTCAGTACTACATCGTTATCAAGTAATACAGCCACTGGCGTTACACCTCGATGTTGTTCATTCTGCAGAGCATTTCAAACTTGTCTTCCGAAACCTTCTCTTCATCAACATACTCAAGAAAAGTTCCAGCAGCTTGCTCCATCCAATCCAAACGAGGGTAAAGTAAGTTCAGTGCTTTCCCACATACAGGGAAAAAATTTCCACTATGCGTGCGGCTCATAGTTTTGGCGTAATTCAAAGCTACATGCCCCGGATCGACCTTATTGTGACGTCCTATGCGCAGAGCTTCTGAGGCCAGCACCTCTGCTGTGATCCATCCTTTACTGTGAAATGCCGCATCAGGCCTACCATTAAGTAGCTCTATCGCGTAAGCATTGGCCTCTATTTCTTGGGGGTTATCAACATCGTCTTCATTAATTTTTTCATCGATTAATAACGAGTTATTTTCAAGATGACCGCAGGCGATATGCCCAAGCTCATGAGCCAAGCCAAACAAAACTCCACTTGCATGTTTATGTTTTTTCGTAAGAGCTATAACTGGACGCTCAGAAACCTTTATAGCAACCGCATCCATCTTTTTTCTAGCTGGAATATCAGTCATATACAACACAGGAATACCTGCGGACCAAGAAAATTCCAGTAGCGACAGAAAGTCTACCCAAGGCTTTCCTTGAGACAGAATTGACTCTCGGATATCACGAGCAGAAGGGAGGCCCTGATAAGGTTTTTTTGCAACTGAAGCTGCAATTTTTGCCATACCATCTACAACTGCCGTTGCCGCTTGTAACTCTTCAACAGACTTGTTTGCGGCGTGCTTATATCTCCGCACTGACTCATTGAACCTCAATTGAGCTGTAGGATTAATAACTGTCGTTAAATCCAGATTTGCAAACTTTGCTAATCCTAAAATGACCTGCTGGCTGATACTGGCTGAATTATTAAGCGAGTCATCCCACCAATCAGGAAGCAACTTTGAAAGGCCTTCAGCCAGACGAGCGTCAAGAGCGCTAACCCGGCGTAAAAAAGTATTAAGAGGTTTCTGATGTGTAGTTACAGTCATCTCATCCCCTCCTTTATTGTTCATTTTGATAGTTCGTTATGTGCACAGTATAACCGTAGCTTTTTCGCACCACACGCATTTTCTGGGAATCATTGCTAGCATGCAGTTATCCATTATAACCTTCAGCGCACGCTCGTATCCCCATCACGCCTGCCCGCTTTGTGTAGTGGTTTTCACGCACCTGCATGAGATATGAAAAATCCTGCAAAAATGGGTGTAAAGACGGATAATGATCAGCGTTCATCTCAATAGATAGGCTTTTCTGCTACTTGGATACGAGTCAGGGAGATATTCATGATAAAAGACTACCTGATTGTGGCGTACCTGACGGCAATTGTCGCTTGGCCATTCACACTGGTGTTAATTGGTCTTTCTGCTGGAGCTGCACTCTATATGAGGCGCAGAGTGCTGTGCGTTGCCCTCGTCGTTCTGTTCATGCTGGTGGTCATCGCTGCGTGGCAGTTTGAACGCTACATGTAAAATCATACCGCCCTATGAAAATGCCTATATCTTATTTATAGGCAGAAACGGTGTGTGCTGGCTATGTATAAGCACAGGTGATGAGCTTTACCTATGAGTGAGTAAGACGCTACCACAGATATACGGCATGCTCGTGCTGACCTGTTCCCCGTTGATTAACACACCAAAAAGTCATTCATTATACGAGACGATGCAATCGAAAGAGCTTTTCGAAAAAGTCGGAGATCCTCGGCGCAGCACCGTCCCCGACCAACTCGTTCGCCCCAAATCGATAGATTTCATATCCAGCGAGACGTAACTCGCGATCAGCCGACACCATGTCTGCATACACCTTTAATGACGGATGATCGTTTTCCGTGAAATGGTGCTTTCCATCCACCTCTATCACGATACGCTGACACCCTGGGAGCAGTAGCAAAAAGTCCATGCGTTGACGCGGAAGAGGTAAGCGATGGCGCAGGGTTTTCATGACAGCAGGGTCATAATGAAGGTAGACCTGTGGAAGGAGCGCGGGCAGCGTCTCGCCAAGGACGTTTCTATAGGCCTTAAAATAAGTGGCAAAGAGCTTTCGCTCAGCATCTGAGGCCAGAGACTCTTGAAGTCGTGCTCCAAGGTTTGCAGCATTGCCCTCTGGGGAGATATCGTTCCACCAAGCGACAAGCTCGGACCAGAGAAGGCCGTTTGAGCCAATTGGCCGGTCATAGACCAAACAACTTTCTTCATTGGATAGAATGACGATGTCGTTGTTGATGGCGTCGGCGAAACCAATCTCCGGCTTCGGTCCCCGCGAGGCAAAGATCAGGTTCTTAGGTCGCCCTTCAACCCCACGCACGATAGGGCGAAACCCAAAGATTGGATGACCAGAGAGTTCACATTCCTCCGCTAGCTCATATCCGTCGCGCGCAAGGATCTCGTTAAGGGCAGTGACAGTCTGCAACTGTTCGTCTCCCGACCGGGAGAGAGGGTGAACAGCTTCTTCGAGCAATGCTCCAAACCTAGCAATGGAGCAAGTGAATGCGCCGATCTTACTAAATAGGTGTTCCACCGACCAGTCGCCGGGATTGACATCCATGTGCTGAGCGACTTGATCTCGTAAACTTCGGCCATTGCTTCCAAAAAGGTTTTCAAAAGGCGAGGAAAGGGGGAAATATCGTTCGACCACCTCTACCGTGCCACGTTCACCAGCGAGATCATCTCCGAACGCCCGAGCGATGTCTCGTCGTGTGATGTGGGACAAAGGCTGGTCACCGGCCTCAAGTACCCTACGGCCCAACTCATCGAGTGCGACATCTCCACGATGCGCGGCGAATTTAAGTGCGAAACGCGCCAATTCCGCCTGTGTAAGGTTTGCCAGCGCCAAGTCGATACGCTCTCGCTTTGAAAGGCCCTCACCATTTGCGACCACCAATCCGGCGATCTGCTGCGGTGCCTCACTAAGCTCTCTATGAGTCATCGTCTGCAGAATACGGGCAATCTGCCCGTAAAGATCACTAGCCACAGCTCGTTACCTCTTCCTTTGACACGACTGAAGCGAGCAAGCCGCCGTAGTCGTAGCTGGTAATACATTTTCTTCCTCTAACAAAGGGACGTGATTCTGGGCTATTACCCTCAGTTAGAACATACTTTCCTTCCAGTATTATGCATCAGCAGGTGGCCAGCGGAGCTTTCCGCGGCCAATTCGCAATACGTCCACCAGCCTGGTGTTGCCGGGCACGCGGCCCGAGAACAGGCTGGGCTTGGGGTCAACCGCCGACTTTTTGAATGCGGCAATCCGCGAATAGTCTGGCGTCGCCAGCCAAGTCCGTCCGTCCCCCTCGTCAGTGACGATCCGATAAAGACCAGCAATAGGGGCAGTCTCGGTATCAAGCAGACGCTTATAATGTTCAACAGACCATTTTTGAATGCCTGCTCTGAGGGCTTCGGTTCGGAAATGTGCCCATAGCGAGGCCGTGTCAGGTGTTGGCCAGTCGCCTGCGACGGTATAGGCCGTAATCTCGTCGGATTCAAGCCAAGCTCGCATCTCAAAAGGAGTTACAAATACAGGATTGGCACACTTGATCGCTGCCATAGCCGCGCGCCGTGATGGAAGGCCTGCACGGATCAACATCGCCATCATGAATTGCGGGACGCCTGTTTCAACAACTGCTGCCGCGCCACCAACCACCGTTTCCGGCGACCAGCCGAGAGACATTCGTCGGACACGGACAGCTTCTAATGCCCAAACCAAACGATAGGTGAAAGCCTCTTCAACGACCCGCATGTTCTGCGGTCCGATGTTAACAACATCTTCGCCAGACACCCAACTACGTAGGATGGCCTTCCAATTCGTCGGCAGCGCGTTCGCATTGTCGGGAACAAAGGGTCTCATGAACAGCAGACGTTCACCAAGGCCACCGAGGGTTTCGACAAGTTCGTTGACGTCACCGTTCAACGCAGCAGCGTCGGCACGATCGAGGAGATCAGCTAACTCGTCAGCCATGGCGTCAATGGTGAGACCAGCCTCAAGTCCAACGCCCATGGCAAAATGCCCCCGTCGCGCCTGAGCCGTGGTGGTCTTCCAGATGAGAGCGGCACGCGCTTCAAACACCTTCTTATGCAGTGGGATTACGTCCTCATCCTCGCGGGCGATCTGACGGGCCCAAAGTGAGCCTCTGAGTGCGTCATCCAAGAGTTTTGGAAGGTCGTTGCGATCAGCATCAAGCGCCTCGAGCAGACCGAACACGGTTGCATCGAGACGTTCGACGATCTGCGAGAGCGGCTCCTCGTCAATGGTTTCTTCCTTATCATCATCGCTATCAGCGCCTTCATCGTCGTCACCAGCTTCGTATTCGCCCCCAGCAGCTAGGCGTTCAGCGACAGCGGTTTCTTCTACGGGAGATCGCCAAGCCTCACGGGCGTTGGCGAGGTATTCCCAAGCATCATCTCGACCTAGGACACCTTCGCGAGACAGCCGAACAAGGATCTCGGCGACAATCTGGATGAGTCCGCTCTTCAGTGTGCGGGCCTTCGCAGAGACGACCAGCTCTCTCCATTCTTCCTTTCGCCAATTTATCTTGTCGAACATTACATGGACGATGAGGCCCTCGACGTCCACGAAGGCGCGACCAGCGCGCCCGGCCACATTCGCGAATTCCTCGCCTTTAATCTTCTCAGATGCACGATATAATGTTGGTACTAACAAGACAGCGGCGTTGAGATTGAGTCCCTGCGACAGTGTCGGCGACGCGACGATGACCTTCAGCACCCCCTCTGATAGTAAAACTTCCACCTCACGCAGGAACGGGCTCGGCAGCCGCCCGTGGTGGATTGCGACACCGACCCTCAAGCAGGCAACGGCGGGATGGTCTTCGCCCAACCATTCCTTACCGACCTCCAAAGCGCGTGCGATCAACGCATTATCCCCCAACAGCGAGTCCAGATAGCCACGCCTACATAGGTCCACTACCTGTTTGCCGTAGCTCTCGACCCAATTTGCTTGGGTGGAAAAGATCAGGGTTCGCTTGCCCTGTCCAGCGAATTCCCACGCCACGAACAAGGCGAGATGCGAATTCTTGCGCGGATAGGGCTTCCTCTCCCGACCCCGCGCCGGTTTTCGTACGACGAATTGGTCGAGGAACGGACCATTGTCATCGAGGTCAAGCCGGAGCAGCGCATCCTCGCCCCTCCATATTAGCGCGCCAAACCTCTGCCGTGTGGGGCGCCAGTCGGAACGCACAGGTTCACCCGGTTCGTCGGAGCGTATCCATGCGGTGAGATCATCGAGTTCGTCGCCACTCGGCAGAATAGCGGAGAGACAAACAATCCGACGTTCGCCCGCATCCGCGCGTCGAAGCAGACGTTGCACTAACGTTTCGTAGCGGATTTCGCGCTCGCTCGGGCCGATCATGTGCCCTTCATCGAGGACGATCAGACCGACATCATCGATCAGGGATGGGTCACTTCGCAGGGCGAAGTCGAGCTTCTCTGGTGTTGCGATGACGATTTCGCGGGAACGCAGGGCATCTTCATCGCCAGTTGAAAGGCCGCTGGCACCGTAAAGCGAGGAAACACTAAAACCGAGGGGCGCGAAGGTCTTTCTGAAGGATCGCTCGGTCTGGGCGGACAAAGCACGCAATGGCGTGACGATCAACACCCGCCGTTCTGAAGACAAAGTCATCAGCACGGCAATCTCGGCCACCCGCGTCTTGCCTGCGCTGGTCGGCAAAGCGACGACCAAATCGTCGGTGAGGTCCGTGGAACGCTGGGCCGTTTCCAATTGAGACGGCCATAGCTCCACCTCGGAAGTCTTGCGCGCATAGAGCGACGAGATAAACAGTTGACGCAGGTCTGGGTATTTGTCCTCTGCCCCCTCTGGCGGCTCGGTCGGCAGATTCTGATGTAGCGAATGCTGCCAAAGGTCATCAATCAGGTGGCGACAGAGGTTCGAGATCCACCACAAAGGAACATTCTCCGAATTATCTGCCAGACTAACCGCTACGGCGAGCAGTGCCCGTGCTTTCTCAATCGGCTCAGATTCACCTGTCTCGAGTGCGAAGTCAAAATGGGCCAAGGCTCTGCAGATTGTAGTATTGAGGATGGTCGCTAACACCTCATCAATGTCCCCGTTTTCTCCCCGTAGCACTTCGGCAATCTGTTCATCGTCGTGAGTCTCGTCGTCCAACCACCCGCGAACAAAAGTGCGTAATTGGCCTAGATCGCGCAGGATTAGATGTCGAATAGCCATCTCACCCGGTGATGCATTGAGATCCTGTGACATCTCGTTGAAAAGCGAATAAGCGACGGCAGAAAAGCCAGCCAAGTGATAGGCCGCGGCGGCGATAGTGCGGTGGAACCCGCGGCCTGGAGCCTCTGGATCACCATTGCGAATAAGAGCCTCGAAAGCATTGGCTGCGCGTTCGAATGCCTTACTCGTCAGATTCGAAGCCCCAGCCTGAGCACGCAGGGCCATCGCGCCCCGCAGCAGGGCGAAGCCATGTTCAGCAAGATCGGTTTCGATTGTCGCGCCGAACTGCGGCGCATTCGGTGGTAGTACGCCTTCCCTGCGCATCAACGACCAAGCCGTACCACGATAGAGGAGACGGCTAAGGATGCCATCGGCGGTTGCGGCCGCAAGGAATGAGGTCAGTTCGTCAATCGTCTCCAAGGTCTTCCGCCTCTTGATACATGGCTGCGATGAAATCCTGGTGATCTTCGATATGGATATTCACGACGTAATGGTCTCGATTGGTGCTCGTGGCATCGAGATCCTTTTTTAGTGACGCGTGGGGCCCGTTGCCCGACATAGTAAAGAGCATGTGATCAATACGGTCGGCGGGAAGCAACTTCAGGCCTACTTCGTCACGGAGACTGCGGCCTAGCTCGTTGTCATCAGGGTCTTGACTCTCCAACAGCCTATTGGCAACAAATAACAGAGAATCAGGCGTGCAACGACCATTATCGCGGTTGAGTACCTTGCGAGCGCTCGTGACCGTAGCTTTACCCAGCACCCTGTTACTTTTAGCTTCGCCTTTAAGAAGCCAGAGCTTCTCGCCATTACCGTCATATCCGGCACCAATAAAGTCGTCGCCGCGCATAGCCATGTTGCGGCCGTCCTTATAGCGGAGACGGCGTACAGGAACACGCAGGCCGATCTCTTCCTCAACCAACTCTGTCGCAAGAATCTCGCCAAGATCGCCTGAGCGACTTCTGGACGTCTGAGGCATAGCTTCGCTGAGGATTTTTGCGGCTACCTTGTATCCGAGCCGACTTACGTCCTCGACGATACGTTCGAGTCGGTCGTAATGGGAACGGATAATCTCAGCAAGGTCATCGCGGATATCGTCGCGGCCACCATCCTTTTCGACATAGATCCAGTAATACTTGCGCTGTTCCTGTTCTTTGGTTGAGTCACACCACTTCTCGTATAGCCCCACTATGCTCCCCCTAAAGTTTCCATGATTTACCGCGTGATTCACTTGACCTACGATACTCACACATCGCTATCAGTACCAAGAAAAACACCGCATTTTCAATGCAACAGTTTATCCTCAATCCACCTGATCGTTGGCCGATACCTCTCAATACCCCGGCAGATATGTCTCAGCGTCATAACCTGATAGCCAACTGAATAGCGTGATGACACTGTAATGACACGGAACTCTGAACACGCCCTCTTTCTCCAGCAACACTGCATTGTTGTAGCAGTCGATCCCATTAACTCCGCTATAAAAATTAAAAAGACAGGCTCACCTGTTCACCTTTAAATTTTTCTTATTTGTTTTCATTGGATTAAGTGATGATGGCTTCATCTTCAAGCTTTCACTACTGTTCACCTTAACACTTCACCTTATTAGATAATAAGGAATAAGGAATAAGGTGAACAGGTGAATATTTAATGAATAGTTAATAAAAAATATTCATCCGTTAACTCACTATTATTAATAGATTTTCAACAGGATGAATAGTGGTGAACACTTCACCTATAAACTTTATTTTGAGTCGAGTCACATGAGGGCATCCATTCTTTCGAGTCTTCGTTCAACATAACGTTTGACCGCAATCCTTGTTTTGTCCTGTGCCTCTGGTACGTCTTGTCATATTCCGCCATTGCTCCCGGCATATCTGTACCGAACCTGGTAAGCGATATCGGCTTGCTAAGCCCATTGGCCCGCATATAGGTAAGGTAAGCGTGGTACAGGTAACGACGTGGGTTAGACGGCATAATTTCAGCGTTCCCAATAAACATGCCGTCACAGACAACTGATGTTATCAGGTAGCCGCAAAAGTCCACCAGTGAATCCCCTTCACGTTTAATAACCAAAGCTTCCTCAGATTTCTGTTGTTCATACAGTAACCGCTTTGCTTCATCTTGATCAGCAAACTTGAACAGTAGATAACGAATTACGATCGCCAACTCGGCTTCTATTTTTTTGACCAGCATCGGATCACGTTCATTTTCCGGCACAACTTCGGAAAAATTGAAAATCACCCGGCGCCGGGAAATACCTCCGCTGCGATCGCTAAATGACATAGCATTATTGTTGACTGCCAGTACTACCGCAGAGATGCGAGTGGAGTACGGTGCCTTATGTTTCGGATCGATAGATACCTTGTCCCCGCCGGTTATCGCCTTGATGCCCGCGCCATCACCGGCATAACGCGTCATATCTGGCAGGATAATCAGCGAGTAACCAACCACCAGCGCACGATCCCGCGAATCCTCAAGCGCCTTCATACCAGCTGAAACCGTGTTGACTTTTCCCGCCAGCATTGTGCATATTTCCGCGAAAACGCTCTTACCACTACCCCCAGGACCAGTAACCTCAAGAAAAAGTTGCCAGTCGTAACGATTAGCCAGCACCATAAACAGCGCCGCTAATACGCGATCCGCTTTCCGGTTGTTGTTACCGACAGAACGACTCAACCATTTCCAGAGGTTTGGGGCATGGGTATCCAGCCTTTCACCTTCCACCTGAGCACTGAATGGTAATTCGCTTGCAATCAGAAGCCAGTCATCCTTGTTGTGCTCACGAAATTGAGCGGAACGGGTATCAAATACCCCATTACTGAACCCAATGAGATTACGGGCTGTAATCCCCATAACAGGTAGGCTTAACTTCATGGTTTCGACCGCTGACTTAATACCGTTCTGCGAATAGGCAGTTTTCGCATCAATAAAGATCTGCGCCATTGTTCGTTGTAGCTCTTTATCAGACACAGGCCCCCATACCACGCCGTTATAACAGTGAACGATATCGGAATCGGCATGTATCGCCAACGCGTCGTTGTAACGTGCCATGAGCACTTCTCCGCGCTGGCTTGCTCCCATACGAGAGAGGTCGGTAACTGCCATTCTCAACCATTCTTCAGGCGATGTGGACAAGGTATCCGGCAATATTGTAGAAGCGGGAAACACCCGGTTAATCCGGGGGGCGTCGCACAATAGAACCTTCAGGTTGTCGGGGCCGATGATATTGGCTACCAGTGCCATGCGATATTCGCGCTGTTTTCTGGTATCCGTTGCCAATAGTCCCTTATCGCATAACCACTCGTAAGTAGTTTGGTTGCTATCCACTAGTCGGTAAAGTTCCTTTGTCAACTGACCATACCGGGTAGTGGAGTCCTGATGTTGTTTCATCGCCAGTTCGGCATCTTCCCGTTCAACCTGATGGCCATTCACCCAGCGATATAGGCAGCTGTAAAGCGCATCAGACATAACTTCCTGCATTTGCATCTCTGCTGTCATGCTTGAGGTCTCCTGGTCATGGTGAACTTACCGATCAGAGGGTGGAACCAGTATTTACTACCGTATTTTCGCTTTGCCTCGCGAATGACGTTCAGTGCTGCCTCCCTGAATTTGACTTCATGGACAATAACTCCGGCCTTTTGCCGAAGCATCATTACGCCACTGTTCTGTGCTAATGCTTCTGCCTTGCTGGTGGATATCCCTATTTCTGTTGCCAGCATGATTAAAGGAGCCATCCCTTCAGGGATGGCCTCTCTGTTTTGCATGGCTGCTAATGCAAGCTCCAGCGATTTTACGCGTTTCACCAACTCATCATGTTGCGATAGGCTTACATGAATAGCTTCCAGGAAGTCTCTTTGAGCCGTAGGCGACTCCCCTTGATGTAGTTTTTGGGCGTGAGCGTGCCACGGCCCGATATCGTGCCTATTTAATTTGTTCATAATTAAATCTGGGAAAATAGTTTAGAAATGATAACGAGTTATGAGCTGACGTTTATATCCGCAAGAGGATGGGAATTATCCCCATCCCTGCCTATAACGTTTCATTTACTGACCAGTTTCTCTAAGTCCGACAACCTCCAGCGCAGGCGATTACCAATTCTTACTGGGCTTATCGGTCCTTTGCCATAGCACGCCCAGCAACGTAGCGTCTGCGGTTTCAGCCCTAGGAAGTCGGCGGCTTCATTAGTTGTTAATATCTGGCGTGTTGCAAATGCTTCTTGAGGTTGTAATGAGTCTGGCATCGTTCAGAGTTCCTTACTGTTGGGAAGTATTGAGAGCGATGTGAGTAGACAATGAGAACCATGGGTGGAGTAAACCCTGGACCATGGGTAGACTTTTTTATTAATTGATTTTTATACAGTTATTAATGGAGAAAGTTAAATCTACCCAGATATACGGGATTAAACCACCATGGATAAGGTAACAATTTGAGGTAGGGAAAACGCCAGAATAGCGTTGATTGACATACGGCGCGGGTGCTTACAAAGTGCTTACATGAAAGAAATAGTTAATGAAATTAACGAGAGGATTTATCGTAACTTATTGATTTAATGGTGCCGATAATAGGAGTCGAACCTACGACCTTCGCATTACGAATGCGCTGCTCTACCAACTGAGCTATATCGGCCCTGCAAGAGGTGTTCACGAGCGTGAATCACGAGGCAAAAGGTTAGAACTTAGCGGGCGATGCGTCAATAGCCAGTGGAATCAACTGCCTATTTTTGCATCGCCCATTCTCATTTACGCACGAATGGTATCGTCGCCGAAACCAATCCACTTATAGGTGGTTAACGCTTCCAGCCCCATCGGGCCGCGGGCGTGCAGCTTCTGGGTGCTGACCGCCACTTCCGCGCCGAGGCCGAACTGGCCGCCGTCGGTGAAGCGCGTGGAGGCGTTCACATATACCGCGGAAGAGTCCACTTCATTGATAAAGCGGTTGGCGTTACGCAGGGTGCGGGTCAGGATGGCGTCGGAGTGCTGGGTGCCATGTTCGCGGATATGGGCGATAGCCTCGTCCATATCAGCCACCACTTTGACGTTCAGATCCAGCGACAGATACTCGTCGTCATACTGCTCCGCTTTCACCGGCTCGACCTTCGCTGGGCCGTTTTGCAGCGCGGGGAGGGCGGAAGGGGCGGCGTGCAGGGTGACGCCGCTCTCGGCCATCTGCTTGCTCAACGCCGGCAGGAAGGTATCGGCGATGTTGCGGTGCACCAGCAGCGTTTCCACGGTATTGCAGGTGCTCGGCCGCTGGGTCTTGGCGTTGACGATGATCTTCAGCGCGGGGGCGATCTCGGCGGTTTCATCCACGAAGATATGGCACACGCCAATCCCACCGGTGATCACCGGGATCGTTGACTGTTCACGGCACAGCTTGTGCAGGCCCGCGCCGCCGCGAGGGATCAGCATATCGATGTATTTATCCATCTTCAGCATTTCGCCCACCAGCGCGCGATCCGGGCTCTCGATAGCCTGTACCGCGGCGGCCGGCAGACCGCACTCCTGCAGCGCCTGCTGGATCACCTTCACCGTGGCGGCGTTGGTGCGCCAGGTCTCTTTCCCGCCGCGCAGGATCGCCGCGTTGCCGGTTTTCAGGCACAGGGAGGCGACGTCGACCGTCACGTTGGGACGCGCTTCATAAATCACGCCAATCACCCCCAGCGGGACGCGGCGACGTTCAATACGTAGACCGCTGTCCAGCAGCCCGCCGTCGATCACCTGGCCGACCGGATCGGCCAGATTGCACACCTGGCGCACATCGCTGGCGATGCCGCTCAGACGCGCCGGGGTCAGCGCGAGGCGATCGAGCATCGCTTCACTCAGGCCATTGGCGCGAGCTTCGGCTAAATCTTCCGCGTTGGCGCGCAGAATATCGTCGGTCTGCGCTTCCAGATAATCGGCGATCTTTTCCAGTACCTGATTCTTTTCCCGGCTGGAGAGTAACGCCAGCTGCCAGGAGGCCGCTTTGGCGGCAATGCCCATTTGTTCCAGCATTTTCAGCTCCTTAACGGATGATCATATCATCGCGGTGGACGGCCACCGGGCCGTATTCATAGCCCAGAATGGCATCGATTTGCTGCGAGTGTTGGCCGGCGATAAGGCGCAGCGCATCGCTGTTGTAGCGGCTGACGCCGTGAGCGATGTCACGTCCTTCGCTATTGCGGATGCGGATCACTTCGCCGCGGGAGAAGTTGCCGCTGACGATTTTGATCCCTTTTGGCAACAGCGAGCTGCCTCTTTCGAGGATCGCCTGGGTCGCGCCCGCATCGACGGTGATTTCCCCCGCCGGCGGCGCGCCGAAGATCCAGCGCTTACGGTTCTCCAGCGGAGACTCCTGGGCGTGGAAGCAGGTACCTACCGGCAGGCCTGCCATCGCATGGCCGATGACGTCCGGACGGTTGCCTGCGGCGATGATGGTATCAATCCCCGCGCGGCAGGCGACGTCCGCGGCCTGCAGCTTGGTGCCCATGCCGCCGGTGCCGAGTCCGGAGACGCTATCGCCGGCGATGGCGCGCAGCGCGTCGTCGATGCCGTAGACGTCTTTAATCAGCTCCGCCTGCGGGTTGCTGCGCGGGTCGGCGGTGAACAGGCCTGGCTGGTCGGTTAACAGCAGCAGCTTATCCGCCCCGGCGAGGATCGCGGCCAGCGCGGAGAGATTGTCGTTATCGCCCACTTTAATTTCCGCGGTAGCGACGGCGTCGTTTTCGTTAATGACCGGGACGATGCTGTTATCCAGCAGCGCGCGCAGAGTGTCGCGGGCGTTGAGGAACCGTTCTCTGTCTTCCATGTCGGCGCGGGTCAGCAGCATCTGGCCAACGTGAATGCCATAGATAGAAAACAGCTGTTCCCACAGCTGGATCAGACGGCTTTGTCCCACCGCCGCCAGCAGCTGCTTGGAGGCGATGGTGGCGGGCAGTTCCGGGTAACCAAGGTGCTCGCGCCCGGCGGCAATGGCCCCGGAGGTCACGATGACAATACGGTGTCCCATGGCGTGCAACTGTGCGCACTGGCGCACAAGCTCGACGATATGGGCGCGGTTCAGGCGACGGGACCCGCCTGTTAAAACACTGGTGCCCAGTTTTACCACCAGCGTCTGGCTTTCACTCATGATTCTCTGCCGTTCAAAAGGAATATCGATATCGAGCTGATGTTGTAGCAGGAGTCGGCCCGCTTGCCAACACCCGGGGCGGCGGGCGCGCCATTTTATTGCGCGGGATCGGGCATTCTGGAGAGGGAATGTGACAAAAATATGTCAGATACATTTAAATACCCTTTTTTATAAAAAGTTCCATCTTGTCATAAATATTTAATATCCCGGCGTTAAAAAACCTCCAGTTTTTGATGGGCGAGCGCCCGCAATTGAATAGCGCGTATAAATAAATCACCAGGACTGAATAATGAAAAAGAGTACTCTGGCATTAATGATGATGGGCTTTGTGGCTTCAACAGCGACGCAGGCAGCGGAAGTTTATAATAAGAACGCGAACAAGCTGGATGTGTACGGCAAGATCAAAGCCATGCACTATTTCAGCGACTATGACAGCAAGGATGGCGATCAGACCTACGTGCGTTTCGGTATTAAAGGCGAAACGCAGATTAACGACGACCTGACCGGCTATGGCCGTTGGGAATCTGAATTCTCCGGTAACAAAACCGAGAGCGACTCCAGCCAGAAAACCCGTCTGGCGTTCGCCGGCGTGAAGCTGAAGAACTACGGCTCCTTCGATTACGGTCGTAACCTTGGCGCCCTGTACGACGTGGAAGCCTGGACCGATATGTTCCCGGAATTCGGCGGCGATTCCTCTGCCCAGACCGATAACTTTATGACCAAGCGCGCCAGCGGCCTGGCGACCTACCGCAACACCGACTTCTTCGGTCTGGTGGATGGCCTGGATCTGACCCTGCAGTACCAGGGTAAAAACGAAGGCCGTGAAGCGAAGAAACAGAACGGCGACGGCGTCGGCACCTCGTTAAGCTATGATTTCGGCGGCAGCGACTTCGCCGTCAGCGCAGCCTACACCAGCTCCGACCGTACCAACGATCAGAACCTGCTGGCCCGCGGCCAGGGTTCGAAAGCGGAAGCCTGGGCGACCGGCCTGAAATATGACGCCAACAATATCTACCTGGCGACCATGTACTCTGAAACCCGCAAGATGACCCCGATCAGCGGCGGCTTTGCCAACAAAGCGCAGAACTTTGAAGCGGTGGCGCAGTATCAGTTCGACTTCGGTCTGCGTCCGTCCCTCGGCTATGTGCTGTCGAAAGGGAAGGATATCGAAGGGGTGGGGAGTGAAGATCTGGTTAACTACATCGACGTGGGCCTGACCTATTACTTCAACAAAAACATGAACGCCTTCGTGGATTACAAAATCAACCAGCTGAAAAGCGATAACAAACTCGGCATCAACGATGACGACATCGTCGCGCTGGGTATGACCTACCAGTTCTGATTAACCGCAGAACCACCCGCCGCAGCCCTGGCTGCGGCTTTTTTTTAGCGGCGATTCTTCGCCAGATGCAGGGTGTCGCTGTTCATGGTGATCTGCGCGTTATACTCCTTCGGCAGACGACGCGCCTGATAGAACGCCGATTCCCAGTAAGGGTTGTCCAGCGAAGAGCGCATCACGCCCTGGCTGCTCGAGGCGTGAAGGAAATTATGATCGGTATCGTAAAAGCCAACGTGCATCCCGGCCCGGGTGCGGAAGAACACCAGATCGCCGGGACGTAAATCCCGCTTATTGACCCGCACGCCCATGTGCAGCAGCTCGCGGGTGGTGATCCGCTCCATCGGCAGGTTAAAGCGATCCTTCAGCGTGCGCCAGACGAAACCCGAGCAGTCGACGCCGCTTTGTTCAGTACCGCCCCATTCATAGGGGGGTCCCTGCCAGGTGTGCATCTGATCATGCAGGGCCGCCACCACCGGGATCAGATCGTCCGACCCGCTATCAATGGTCATATCCGCATGAGATTTTGTGTTCTTTGCCTGTTTCGGTGAGGAGGAGCATCCTGCCAACAACAAAAAAGGAATTAAAAAGAGAGCATGCGTCAGTTTTGGCTTCATATCGTTATTTTCGAAGTAGCAAGCAGACTGCTTTGTTTTATAGCCGATTAAAAACCACGGCTGAATAAGCCGAGGCCGCCTTTACGTTTATTTACGATTAAAAATAAACAACCTCGGGATGGGTCAGCCATAAAGGGCAGTTGTCACTTCGCAACGGTCTGTGCCAGGATGCTGACAGGAACATTTCACGAGGCATTCCATGACGCATTACGCCATCTCTAGCGAGACTTTGCCCGGCGCCGCTTTCGACGCGGGGTGGATGACGTCTGCGCCTCATCATCGCTTCGCCACGCTCTGCCCACCGCCTCCCCCTCCAGACCGGGTAGTTTTCGGCGCTTAACGCCGTCTTTAGCAGGCGCTTACCTGCCGGTATGACGCTTCCTTGTGTTTGACGTTCTGGAGCATGCTATGCACGTTCGCTATTCTCTGCTCGCCTCGCAGGCGACAACGGCCCTTTTTGTGCTGCTGTGGGGCAGCGCGGCCATCTTCACCCGCTGGGGACTGGATAACGCCTCGCCGATGGCGCTGCTGGTCTTTCGTTTTCTGGTTGCCCTGGTCGCGCTGGCGCCGCTGGCTATCGTCCGTCGGCGCTGGCTGCCCGCGCCGGGCACCCGCCTGCAAACAGCGGCCACCGGTCTGATGCTGATTGGCGGCTATTCGGTCTGTTACTTCGAGGCGATGGCCAACGGCGTGACGCCGGGACTTATCGCCACCATCATGGGGATTCAGCCCATCCTTACGCTTTGCGTGGTGGAGCGCCGCCTGCAGGGGCGGCGGCTGTCAGGACTGCTGCTTGCCCTGGCGGGGCTGGTGCTATTGGTGTGGCGCAGCCTGGCGGCCTCGCCGATGGCGACGGTGGGGATCCTGTTTGCGCTGGCGGCGCTGCTGCTGATGACCTTTGGCGCGCTGTGGCAAAAGCGCAGCCGTCAGGCGCCGGCGGATGTCCTGCCGCTGCAGTATGCCGTTAGTCTGGGGCTGTGCCTGCTGATTGCCCCGGTCAGCTGCTTCCAGTTTACCGTTAACGCCGGGTTGATTATTCCGGTGCTGTTTCTCGGACTGCTGATTTCGGTGGTCGCCCAGCTGCTGCTGTACCGTCTGCTGAGCGCGGGAAATATCGTCAATGTCACCAGCCTCTTTTATCTGGTGCCAGCGATCACGGCGCTGCTGGATTATCTGCTGCTGGGCAACCGGCTGCCGGCGGCGACGATGATCGGTATGATGGCGATCGTCGGCGGGATCGTGCTGGTGTTCCGCACCGCGAAGGTCCGCGCCGGCTGATGGCGAGCCGGGCGCTGCGGCGTCCGGTTCATTTTCCTGTCATCTTTTTTACGCATGCTCCCGGCAGCTTATTTTGACCAGTAAGGGAAAGTACCATGGGCAACACGCTGACGATTTTTGATCTCGATAACACCCTGATACAGGGCGATAGCAGTACGGTCTGGAGCCAGTTTATGGTTCGCGAAGGGCTGGCGACGCAGAAGGGGTATCTTGCCCGCGAGGCGCGGCTAATGGCGGATTATGACCGGGGAGAGATGAATATCGCCGATTATGTGGCCCTGATCCAGGCGCCGCTGGCCGGAATACCGAAGTCGGACGTTGACGCGCTGGTGGCCCGCTGCGTGCGCGAGGCGATCCTGCCCCGGGTCTATCCGCAGGCGTGGGAGCTCATTCGTCGTCTGCGGGCCGAGGGAGAGCAGATGCTGATTATCTCCGCCTCGGTTAGCCTGCTGGTGCAGGCGGTGGCCGCCGCGCTGGAGATCGATCAGGCGCTGGGGATTGACGTGGCGATGGTCGACGGCGGCTACAGCGGTGAAATCACCGGGATCCCCAGCTATCAGCAGGGGAAGGTGGCGCGTCTGGCGCAGTGGCGCGAGGCGCATCCGCAGTATGACGGCGAGGTGACGTTCTATACCGATTCCATTAACGATCTGCCGCTGTGCCTGCATGCGGATCGCGTGCGGCTGGTCAATCCCTGTCCGCAGCTGCAGGCGGCCGGTGCCGGATACGGCTGGCCGGTGCTGAGCTGGCGGTTGGAATAGCGGAGCGGATAAATTTTTCTACAGGCCTGCGGGTTCAGTCGTTCCAGGCCGGATAAGCACTGTAGGCCGGGTAAGGCGCAGCCGCCACCCGGCAATAAAGCGGCTCTGTGCCTGATAGCATCGCCCGGTGGCGCTGCGCTTACCGGGCCTGCGAGGTGTGATCGTGTGAGAGGCCCCGGTAGGCCGGGTAAGGCGTAGCCTCCACCCGGCAATAAAGCGGCTCCGTGTCTGATGGCATCGCCCGGTGGCGCTGCGCTTACCGGGCC
>NZ_KV792639.1:125987-126130 GCF_001808265.1 Klebsiella sp. HMSC16A12 | reverse complement strand
AGGCCGGGTAAGGCGCCAGCCGCCACCCGGCATAAAGCGGCTCCGTAACCGTTGTCATCGCCCGGTGGCGCTGCGCTTACCGGGCCTACGAGGTGTGAGCCTGTGAGAGGCTCCTGTAGGCCGGGTAAGGCGCCAGCCGCCAC
>NZ_KV792639.1:66472-125967 GCF_001808265.1 Klebsiella sp. HMSC16A12 | reverse complement strand
TAGGCCGGGTAAGGCGCCAGCCGCCACCCGGCGAAATGACGGGTGCGGTGCCTGAAAGCGTGCCCGGCGGCGCCCTACTATTCCTGATGGCGGGTGACGTTGAGGATCTTCGCGCTGGCGCCGACCGGGAAATTGCTGAGGGCGCCGAAATCGCTGCCCTGATAGCCCATGATCTTGCCGTCAGTGCGCATCAGCTGCAGATCGATGAGGATCACCCCCAGCGTGGGAATGATTTTCTCCCGCCAGACGAACAAATAGAGATCCTCAGCCACCTGCACGTAATGGCAGCGATCGACATCCGCCAGCCCCTTTTCCACGCCGTCCAGACACTGCCAGGCGTAAAAATTATCGTTGAGATAGATGTGCTCATAGCGCTCGGTCGGGCTATAGGTGTACTGATTGCGCATGCCGACCAGCGCGGTGGTAAAGTCCGGCAGCGGCCCCGGCTGGGTATCCAGGCGGGCGAAGACAAATCGCGCCTCGACGGCGGTCAGCGGCAACCCTTGTTCTACCCGGCTGAAGGCGTCCAGCCGCGCGGCGGCTTCGTCCGGCAGCTGGCCGTATACCAGCGTGGCATTGCGCTGCGTCAGGTTGCATACCGCGCTAATGCTGGCGTTATCCCGCTCCGGGTCAAGGAAGTCGATAAACAGAATGTCCGGGCGCAGGGCGGTCGCCCGCCAGGGGGCGCGCTTGCCGTTCCAGCTTAGCGTCTGCTCATCTTCGATAACCAGCTGCTGCGGCTCGCTCCCGGCGACATAAAAGGTAAAGTTTTCGCCGGCGGGCAGGCTGGCGGTAGCCAGCAGGTTACCGTGCGGCGCAAAACCATCGGCCAGCGCGCCGACCTGGATAAACACGGCTTCTGAAGTCATAGGGGCTCCTGAACAGAGTAGGGCGTTAGGCAAACGCCAGAGTGGGAACATCGACGATACTGGCCCCGCCGTCGGCGACCAGCGTAGCGCCGCTGATGATGGCGGCCTGCGGAGAGCAGAGAAACTGACAGGCCTGGGCTATCTCCTCGGGGCTGGCGGGGCGGCGCAGCGGAACGTCGCGACAGACCCGCTGATAAGTCTCAGCCAGCGACAGCCCTTCCGCCTGCATCAGCGGGCGCATCTCTTCATCCGCCATCGGCGTCGTGACCCAGCCGGGACAGACGGCGTTAGCGCGTACCCCCTGGGGGCCATAATCGCGGGCGACGGAGCGCATCAGGCCGATTAAAGCGTGTTTGGCGGTGACGTAGCCGCAGGCCTGCGGCCCGGCGGCCAGAGAGGCGATGGAGGCGACAAACAGCACATTGCCGCGGCGGGCAATCAGCGAAGGCAGGCAGGCGCGAACGCTGGCGAAGGCGCTGGTGAGATTGCCGTCCAGCGCCTCGCGCCATTGGCGGTCGCTGGTCTCGGCGGCGGGGCTGTTGCCCATCCCGCCGGCGCTGCAGATGAGGACATCAATCCCGCCGGTCTGGTCGAGGATGGCCGGTAGCAGCCGCTGGCGCCACACCTCGCCGTCGGCGGCATCGCCCACCAGCGCCGTGGCGCCGGTCTCATCAGCGACAGCCTGCAGCGGCGCTTCGCGCCGTCCGGTAATAAACACCCGGTTGCCCGCGGCGCACATCAGCCGCGCGCAGGCGGCGCCAATTCCGGTTCCGCCACCGGTTATCACCACGACTCTCGCCATCCGCACTCTCCTGTAATGGGGTTTCCGATTACCTTAAAAAGCGCGTCAGGTCCCGGCTATCGCCCGGAAGAACGATAGCCGTGGTGGTTAATGGATCTCGCTCACAGGGATCGCCTGCGGCGCAGGCACCGGCTTCATGGTGGCGGGGTCGACCGCCAGATAGCGCCCGGTTTTGCTATCGATACCGACGTAGTCGATCATTTTGCCCTGCGCTTTGGTAACCATGGTGCGCTTAGCAAATGCCTCGTAGGCCTCGCTCATGGCTTTGACCCGATCGGGATGTTCGGCCGCGACATCATGCGTCTCCAGCGGGTCGTCGTGCAGATTAAACAGCTGCCACGGCGCGTCGCCGGCGGTGAGGCCGTGCGGCACCAGCCGTCGCAGCTTCCATTCGCCATCGACCCAGGCCGCCTGATGATGCAGTTCAACCCCGTAGTTGCCGCGCGGCGGCTCCTGTACTTCGCCGGTGAGATAGCGCTTAAAGCTGACGCCGATCATCGGCAACACCGGCTTTTTCGCCAGCGACTTGTTCGGATCGATGCCGGCGAATTCATATAGCGTCGGCGCCACGTCATACACCGCCATCGTCGAGGCGTCGATTTTACCGTGGCGGGTGATCCCGGGACCGGAGATCATAAAGTCGGTATTGATGCCGCCCTGGGCGCTGGTGGTTTTGTGATAATTGGCGTAGGGGGCGTTGCTGACGTTGGCCCAGTGGGGGCCGTAGGAGACAAATGATCCTTTGCGGCCGACGTTGTCATAGCTGTTATCGAACTGCTTCCAGAATTCCGGGGTAGATTCGTAGTAGAAACCCTGCGCCGGGTTGGCGCCGTTATCGGTTAAAAAGACCAGCAGGGTATTTTTATCGCGCCCGGTTTGTTTCAGCGTCTCCATCAGGGTGCCGATTTGCGCGTCCATATTGGCGATCATCGCCGCATACACCTGCATCACTTTCGCCGTATATTTCTGCTGCTCTGGCGTTAGCGCCTCCCACTCTTTATCCAGCTCCAGATGCGGCAGCGGGGTATCGTCATGGATAATTCCCAGCGCTTTCAGGCGGGCGATGCGCTGGCGATAGACCTCGGCGTAACCCTGCTCATACTGGCCTTTGAAGCGCTTAATCCACTCGTCCGGCGCCTGCAGGGGATCATGAGGGGCGGTGAAGGCCAGCCAGGCGAAGACCGGCTGTTCCTTCGGCGTCGCTTTAATCCAGCTGTTCATCTGGCGGGCGTAGGCTTCGCTGGAGTAAAAATCATCCGGTAGGGAGACGCGCTCGCCGTCGCGGGTGTAGTAGGTGTGGAAGGCTTCAACGGTCCCCAGCGGTATCGCGTCGTTAAAGTGGCTGGTGCCGCCGCCCATAAAGGCGAAGGCGTGGTTAAAGCCGCGATCTTTCGGCGTGGCGCCGGGAACAAAACCGAGGTGCCATTTACCGGCCATCAGGGTGTTATACCCCGCGTCTTTAAAGCGCTCGGCCATGGTGGTGACGCGGTCGGTCAGCCGCAGCTCGTAGCCCTCCTTGCCAATGGTGCTGTCGTACCACCACATGCCGCCCATCCCAGCCTGCTGGTTACTGTTGCCGGTGAGCAGCATTGAGCGCGCCGGGGCCGACATCGGCGAGGTGTAATACTGGCTCATACGCATTCCCTGCTCGGCCATCGCCTGCAGGTTGGGGGTGGGGATCTCGCCGCCAAAGGGGCTGATGTCCGAGTAGCCCATATCATCGGCGATAATCACGATGACGTTTGGACGCTCCTGCTGCGCGGCGTGCGCGCCACCGGCGAGGATCATGCTGACCGCCGCGGCCATGGCTTTTTTGTTCACGACTGACTCTCCTGTTCAGAGGGGGATATCATCAGGGTAAGGCGCTACGCAGTATGCGCAGTCCCAACAAACGCGGCCCGCCAGGCCTTCAGGCCATTAAGGTCGCGGGAAAAGGGGCGTACTGGTGCGAGGATGTCGCTAAAGAAGCGGTAGTAGCCGCCGCAGAGGCGGTTGTTGCCTGCGGCGTTGAGATGCGCCGGGCAGCCGCCCTGGCAGACCATTTTTACCGAGCAAGTCTGGCATTCGCGGCGCAGACTTTTCTGCTGACCGAACGGCAGTTGCACCGAGGCGTCGACCGCGGCGGCGAGCGTCTGCTCATCGAGGCGGCCCAGCCGATGTTCGGCGTTGATCAGGTGGTCGCAGGCGTAGAGCTGTCCGTCGGGCTCCATCACCAGGTTGCTGCCGCAGCGGGCGCTGTGCACGCAGCTGCCGCTGGTATGAGTGAAATACTGCGCCCACGCCTGTTCGATATTGATAACGAACACCCGCCCCCTATCGCAGCGCTTCCGCCACTGTCGCCAGATGCCGACCATAAAACGTCCCCAGTTATCGGCGCTGAGCTGGTATCCTTCGCGCAGGGCCGCGCCTTCGCTCATCAGCGGCTGAAACTGCAGATAGCGCGCGCCGAGGCTGACCAGCCGGTCATAAATCGCCGCCGCGTGGGCCGCCATCTCGTTATGCACCACCACCAGCAGATTAAAGTCCACTTGATGCTGATGGAGCAGGTCAATGCCGCGCAGCGCTGCCGACCAGGTCGACCGGCCGCGTTTATCCGGACGATGGTAGTCCTGCAGCGCTTCGTTGCCTTCGAGGCTCAACCCGATAATAAAGCCATGTTCGCGGAACAGTCGGCACCATGCGTCGTTGATCAGCGTCCCGTTGGTCTGCAGGCTGTTGCTGATAGTCACGCCGTCGGGGGCATAGCGCTCCTGCAGGGCGAGCGCTTTTTTGTAGAAGCTCAGGCCGGCCAGCAGCGGCTCGCCCCCCTGCCAGACAAAGTTGATTTCCCGCGCGCCGGCGGGCTGGGCGGCAATATAGCGGCGGATAAACTGCTCCAGCCGCGCGTCATCCATCTTGTTGACCGGCGTTTCGTCCTGCGGGTAATAGCAATAGCGGCAGGCGAGATTGCAGGCGGGGCCAATCGGCTTCATCAGAATATGAAACGGCACCGGCGAGCGCGGCTCAGCGGCCAGCGGAATTTGCTGCTGGCGCAGGGCGGCGATATTCAGCATCGGCTTATCCTCGGTTAATGACCGGTGCTGTTGATATTATTTTGGCAACAGCGGGTCTGGCGTAATCACATGATTAAGCCGCGGCGAAAATTAATTGCATCCTGTTAAGGGTATAAGTGAAAAAAAACAAAAATCCATCGTTCTTTAGGATGAGAATCACGCGTCGGGAATAGGGTTTTTTTATCACCAGGGGCAGGTACGCCGGGTGTTAATCTTATTTGTTTATGTTTTAACGCCGCTATCGTAAAGCATGGCCGGGGTGTTTTTTAAATGCTTTATATAACAGTGTATTGCTGAAAATTTTGTAACGGCTATCACATTGTTAATATGTTAATGATTGTGTTACTTAAATGTGAAATGTATGCTTCAATTATCAGTAGTCATCCATGTGTCATGTACCATCATCTCGACGGGGAGGCCCTATCATGTCTGCTTTGTTAAAAGCCAGCCGTAATGATGCGATAATAGCCCGTTGTTTACAGACTATTTCCCAGTTAATTCCACTAACTTCAGCGGTGTTTTATCGAGTAAATAATCGTTTAAAACCCGAAAACTATATATTGCATAATATTTCCGATAATACGCACCAACAATATCTGGAAAACTTCCAGCCGCTGGATCCGCTTCTGCCGTCGCACTTTAGCCACCAGAACACCACCGTGGCGGCGATGACGCCGCGGCTCTGCGACCGCAACCGGCATTACTATCATGAATTTATGTTGCCGAATAACGTGCGCGACATGACCGAGATCTTTATCCGCCGCGAGCGGCGGATCGTCGCCGGTATCTCGCTGATGCGCGACGTGCCTTTCTCCAGCGAAGAGCGCCAGCGGGCCCAGGCGGTGCTGCCGCTGGTAGAGCTGGCCATTCGCGACTGCCTGCAGGAAGAAGATGATCTGCCCGCCATCCTGACGGCGAAAGAGCGGGAAATCGTCGGCATGGTGCGCGAAGGCGCCAGCAATAAGCTGATTGCCCGCCAGCTGGATATCTCGCTCTCGACGGTAAAAACGCACCTGCGCAATATTTTCGCCAAGACCGAAGTGGTCAATCGTACCGAACTGGTTTCCCGAACCTGGATGCCGGCCGCTCAGCGTACGCTGCATCTGTGATCTGACTTTCGCATCCCGCGCGCGCCGTGGCAGCACGGCGTTTTCCTGATGCCTGTGGGTATCACTCCCTGGAGGATCCTCCGGGGGGAGGCTTTTTTGACCGGAGCACGCCCTACGATGTCGAGTACACCTCTCACTGATAATGCGCTTTCCCGGCCCGCCGGGCTGGTGGTGTCCCTGCGTTTGCTGGCGGCGATCGTGATTTTTGCCGCTATTGCGCCGGGTATTCTGATGACCGCGCCGGCGGTGGCGGCGCAGCTGGCCAGCGAATGGCAGCTAAAACCCGGGCAGATCGGCTGGCTGTTCTCAGCGGAGCTGGGGGCGATGAGCCTGGCGACGCTCCCGGCGTGGTGGTGGATGAGCCGCCTCGACTGGCGGTGGGTTGCCCTGACGGCCGGGATGGTGTTTCTGGCCGCCAACCTCGCCTCGGCGGTGGTCACCCAGTATGAGACGCTGCTGGCGGCGCGCTTTATCGCCTCGCTGGCGGGCGGCACGTTGATGATTTTGTGCATCAGCTGCGCGGCCGGAACGCCGAACCCGTCGCGGGTCTACGCCTTCTGGGTGCTCGGGCAACTGCTGTTAGGGATGCTTGGCCTGCTGGCGCTGCCCGGCCTGTTCGCGACCTTTGGCCTGAAGGTGGTGTATCTGATCCTCGCCGCCATCATGCTCTGCTGTTTGCCGCTGGTATCCGCTTTCCCTCCGCGCTTTCAACCGCTTTCAGTCTCCCGCCAGCAGCCGTCGACGGCGCTGTGGCGTCAGGCGCTGGCGGTGCTGGCGGGGCTCACTTTCTATATCAGCCTTAGCGCCGTGTGGACCTTTATCGGCACCATCGGCAGCGCGGCGGGGCTGAGCCCGACGCAGGTCGGTCTGGTGCTGGCGGCGGCGACGGTTTGCGGCATTATCGGCGCCGGCGGCGCGGCCCTGCGCGGCACCCGGCGGGCCGATCGTTTACCGGTGTGGCTGGGCTACGGCCTGTTGATCGTCAGCGTTGGGCTGCTGATCGGCCAGCCGCTGCTGGTGCGTTACGCCATCGCGGCGCTGCTGTTTAAGTTCACCTGGACCTTCGTGCTGCCCTTTATTCTCGCCCGCGTGGCCGGGCTCGATAACAGCGGTCGGCTAATGAACAGCATCAATCTGGTGATCGGCGGCGGCATGGCGGCTGGCCCGGCGCTTGCGGGGGCCTTACTGCAACACTTCGCCAGCGCCGACCCGCTGCTGGCGGCGGCAGGCGTCTGCGCGCTGCTGTCACTGATTTTAATTGTGGCGGCATCCGCCGCCGGGAAGGCTTAGCCCACGGGAGGATAGAGTGAAAAGAAAAACCGGTTTCTTTTTTGATGAACGTTGTTTCTGGCACAGTACCGGTCTGCACGCGGTGACGCTGCCAGTGGGCGGGTGGGTACAGCCGCCCGCCGGCGGCGGTCATGCTGAATCGCCAGAGACCAAACGGCGGATGAAAAACCTGATGGATGTCTCCGGGCTGACGCCGCAGCTGGCGCTGCGCAGCGCGGCGCCGGCGAGCCTTGAGGACCTGCGGCGGATCCACCCCGACAGCTATCTGGAGCGCTTCAAGGCGATAAGCGATAACGGCGGCGGCATGCTCGGCAAAGAGGCGCCGCTGGGGCCGGGCAGTTATGAAATCGCCTGTCTTTCCGCCGGGCTGGCCTGTGCGGCGGTGGAAGCGGTGCTGAAGGGGGAGCTGGATAACGCCTATTCGCTGTCGCGCCCGCCCGGACACCACTGCCTGCCGGACCAGTCGATGGGATTTTGTTTCCTCGCCAATATTCCCATTGCCGTCGAGCGAGCGAAAGCGCAGCTGGGGCTGGGCAAGGTGGCGATCATTGACTGGGATGTTCACCACGGTAACGGCACCCAGCATATCTACCTGCAGCGCGACGACGTACTGACTATCTCCTTGCATCAGGACGGCTGCTTCCCGCCGGGCTACGCCGGCGAGGACGATCGCGGCGTGGGCGCGGGCGAAGGTTACAACATCAATATTCCGCTGTTGGCCGGGGCGGGGGATGACAGCTGGCGCTATGCGCTGGAAACTATCGTTATTCCGGCGCTGGCGCGTTTTGAGCCGGAGCTGATCATCATCGCCTGCGGCTATGACGCCAACGCCATGGATCCATTAGCGCGGATGCAGCTGCACAGCGATAGCTTCCGGGCGATGACCGAACAGGTCCAGCAGGCGGCGGATCGCCTGTGCGGCGGGAAACTGGTGATGGTGCACGAGGGCGGCTACGCCGAATCCTACGTGCCGTTCTGCGGCCTGGCGGTGATGGAAGCCCTGAGCGGCATCCGCACCGAGGTCCAGGATCCGCTGCTGGAATTTATTCAACAGCAGCAGCCGCGCGCCACGTTCGCGCAGTTCCAGCGCCAGGCCATCGATCGGCTGGCGCAGCAGTTTGGCCTGCAATAGTCGCTCACGCTCACGTTGATCCCTAAAGTCCCAATATGGGACTTTTACTTTACTTAGTCCCGAAATGGGACTAGTCTCTGCCCATGAAGATAATCTCAGTGAAAACCTTAAGGGACTTCTGGGCGGAGAATCCCGACGCTGAACAACCGCTAAAGGCCTGGGTAGACGAAGCGACAAAAGCAGACTGGAAAACCCCGGCGGAGATAAAGGACCAATACCGCAGCGCAAGTATTCTGAAAAATAAGCGGGTGGTATTCAACATTAAAGGAAATGATTACCGGTTAATCGTAGCCGTTGCTTATCTGCGGGGGTGGGTGTTCGTTAAGTTTATCGGTTCGCATAAGGAATATGACGAGATAAACGCTGAGACGATAGAGAGGAAGTAAATGATGAATGTGAAGCCTATCCGCACTGAACAAGATTACGAGGCCGCGTTACGCGCGGTTGAACCTTTTTTTGATAATGAACCTGCGCCGGACACGCCGGAAGGGGATTTTTTTGAGGTGATGTGCCTGCTGATTGCTGAATATGAAAAAAAGCACTATCCCATCGAGCCGCCGACGCCGATAGAGGCGATCAAGTTTCGCATGGAGCAGCAGGGGCTGACCGTCAAAGATCTGGAGCCGGCGATTGGTAAATCGAATCGCGTGTATGAAATTCTCAATGGTACGCGCAACCTGACGCTCCCGATGATTCGCCGGCTTCACGCACAGTTCGGCATTCCTCTGGAGAGTCTGATCGGCGCGTGATGGCGCGGGCATCCGGCTCACTCATGCATCCACTGACTTACTGCCTGATTAACCATCGCCAGCACGCTGAGCAGCAGCATCCGCTGCTGCGCTTCCAGCCGCAGATAACGGCGCAGCGGCGGCATTTTACAGACCACTTCGCTGGCGGCCCAGGGTTCAATGCTGCAGCGCCAGCCGCTACTATCAAAGGTCAGCGAAAAGCGGCGGTAATCCAGCTCGCTTAAGGTCTGCTGGAGATTAGGAAAACCGTTGAGATAGCCGGCGAGTTCCTCGCTGCCTTTGCCGCCGATAAAGCGGATCGGCTGGCGTTTCCACCAGCCGGATTGATGGGCGCGAATGTTACCGCGCACTGGCCGGGTCACCGGCCCCTCGACGACAAACTCGCAGCTGTGAATGCTGGCCATAAACAGCCGCTTCTGACGCACGCTGAAGGTGACGGCGGTGGCGTCGTTCAAGCGCAGCAGCGCGCTGCGTTCGCTCAGCTTTTCGCTGGGCCAGCCCGCCAGATCGCGCTGCACCGCGTTCATTAACGGCGTTTCAAACCAGGGGACGGAGGACATCTGGCGTCATCTCCCCGCGGGTCTGTTTTTCATAATTGTTGATGGCGCGCTCCACCACCTCTTCCACTACCAGCGGCTTGAACGGATTGACGCGCTGCACGCACACCGTCCAGAACAGGGCGTAAGCGGCGGTCAGGCCGAGCATTATGCCGAAAGGCACCAGCACCTGGCGGCTGTCCATCCCGGGCGGCGTGATATTGACGATAGCGATGATGATCCCGACGCTGGAGATAATCTGCGGCAGCGGGAACCACGGCGAGCGGTAGGCGCGCGGCAGGTCCGGGCGGCGAATGCGCAGCATCACCACCGACAGAGTAACCAGCAGATAGGCGACGCCCCAGGCGCAGACCGCGGCGAGGATCAGCGGCACGATGCGGTCCAGATCGCCGTTCAGATACCAGGCGTGCAGGCAGGGGATCGCCACCCCGATGGCAATGGCGATCACCGGCGTCTTAAAGCGCGGATGCAGCCAGGTCAGGAAACGGGGCAGCGCGCCGTCCAGCGCCATGCCGTAGATAATACGCGGCACGGCGGCCATCAGCGTATTGATGGTGGCGCAGCCGGCCAACAGTAGCCCGACCCCCAGCCAGTACTGGCCGGCGTGGCCCATCACCCGTTCGGCGAAGGCCGGGATCGCCATCGGTGTATCCAGCAGATGGACGTTGTTGGCCGCGTCGAGCACGGTATTCTCCACCTGGCGGTTGATCGCCGCGCCGTAGATAAACATGCAGCTGGCGACCCCCAGCAGGCCCAGCGCCATCGCCCGCGGTATGGTGCGGTGGGCCTGTTTGATCTCCGCCGCCATCGGCGTCACCAGTTCGCAACCGACGAACATAAACATCGCCATGCCGATATAGCCGAACAGGCCGTTGATATCGCTAACGTTCAGCGGCGTGCCGAACCAGCCGGAAAGATGAGTCACCGGCGCCATAAAAATGCCGCACAGGCCGAAAATGGTCAGCGTGGTCCACATGCCGAAGGTCAGCACCACTTCGACCTTGCCGAAGATTTCCACGCCGATGGCGTTGAGCAAGCCGAAAATCACCACCATGCCGACGCCCACCATCCAGGTATTCTGGTGAGCGGCCATCTGGGCGTTAATCGACTCGAAGTTCACCAGCGCCATAATGCCCGCCAGGATCGTCTCCGCCGTCCCGGCGAAGATATGGACGATCAGATAGGCGCACAGCGCGCCGGTGATAGCGAAGAAGCGGCCCATGCCGCAGGAGATATAGTCGTACACCGAACCGGTGGTGGGAATGAGCGTCGCCGCCTCGGCAAAGGTGGTGACCTGCGCCTGCATCATAATAAAGGCCAGCAGCACCGCCAGCGCGAAGGTATCGCCGCCCATGCCGAAGCCGCTGGTGACCGTCAGGATCACCGGGCTGGCCATGATCAGCCCGACGGAGCTGGCGAGGGTGGTCGGGAAGCCGACGACGCCGCGCTCAAGATGGCTGGCGAGTCTGTTACTAAACATAGTCAACCTCTGCACAATAATGGGGTAGCAGGGAATAGCCAGCGCCACTCCCGGATAGTCATAATTTAGGCGGGCATCCTGCTCAACGAATATCGTCCGGAAGGTGGAGGGCGGCGCATGATTCTGTGACGCAGTCGATGAATGTCGCGGCGGATAAACAATATGACCCCGAAAACCGGGGCCATCCGTCTTGCCACGTTGCGCCTGTTTCTGCCGGATGGCGGCTGCGCCTTATCCGGCCTACGGTCCGTGCGGCCTGCCTTTAATTTGGCCTCAACCCCCCCGGTGGCGCTGCCGCTTACCGGGGCTACAGCGCTGCGCGATTTGGTAGCCCGGAGAAGGCGTAATGCGCCGCCGGGCATTATCAGTTTGTTAGCGGGTCTCGACGTTCGCCAGGTAGTGCTTCACAAAGCGCGGCGTCAGAATTTTCCACTCTACTTCGGTGCCCTGTTTAACAAACCAGCTGTCGCCCGGCGCAAAGCGCTGCGGCTCGCCGCCGTCGACGGTCAGCTCCACTTCGCCCTCCAGCACTGTGGCGTGCTCGGTAAACGGATAGGTCATGGTAAAGCTCCCCTCAGTGGACGAAAACAGTCCGCAGGTAAAGGCGTCCTGCGGCTCGCCGTAGATCATCGCGCCCGCTACCTGCGGGTCGCCGGCGGTCGGCGTCGCGCCGAGCAGGCTGACGCTGCCGATCGGCTGCAGATCAGGTACCGGGTGTTTAAGTTTAAAAGCGTGCATAGCGTTCTCCTGGTTAACTCCGGCCTTTCCAGAAACCGGCGGTTTGATGCATCAGTTTTCCGGCCGTGACTAATAACAGACGCAGGCTGTCACGGCCGTGGATGGTCGCGTGAGGAATGCTGCTTAGCAGACGATAGCGGTCGGAACCGCCGTTGATCCCTTCGGCGAGGATTTTGCACACGATGTGCGACGGGGTGACGCCGAAGCCGGAGTACCCCTGGACGTAAAAGACGTTGTTGTGATCGCGTAGGGTGCCGATCTGCGGGAACAGGTTGGCGCTACAGGCCATCGGCCCGCCCCAGGCGAAATCGATCTTCACATCCTTCAAATAGGGGAAGACCTCCGCCAGCAAGGTGCGGTTCCAGGCGGCGAAATCGTTCGGCGTATACTCCACAAAGCGGGTGGCGCTGCCGAACAGCAGGCGGTTTTCCCGGGTGACGCGGTAGTAGTTAATTACCGGGCGAATATCACTGAAGGCGCCGCGCAGCGGGCTGATGCGCTCGATCAGTTCATCGGAGAGCGGCTCGGTCGACACCTGGTAGGAGTAAGTGACCAGCGTCTTGTTGTAGATCTCCGGCTCCATATTGTTGAGGAAACTGTCGCAGGCCCACAGTAGTTTGGCGGCTTTAACGCTGCCCATCGCGGTGCGCACTCGTACCTGTTTGCCGTAATTCACTTCCACCACCGGCGAGGATTCGAAAATCTTCACCCCCAGCGAATGGGCGGCCTGCGCCGAACCGAGCAGCATATTGAGTGAATGGATCTGGCCGCCGCCCATATGTTTCAGCGCGCCGCAGTAGACCTCGGAGCCCACCACCTGCTGCACCTCTTTTCCGGTATACAGTTCGATCTCTTCATCCGGGGTAGCGGCTTTAAACTCCTTCTCCCACTGGCGCAGCGTTTTAAGCTGTCGCTGGTTATAGGCGAGATAGCCGTAGCCGGGCACGAAATCGGCGTCGATGTTATATTTGCGGATGCGTTCGCGAATGATGCCCGCGCCGAGGTTGGCGATTTTAAACAGCGTCTCCAGCCCCTCTTTGCCGACGTGCTTTTTTACCGCTTCGATATCGTGGCCGATACCGGCCATCACCTGGCCGCCGTTGCGCCCGGTGCCGCCGTAGCCGAGATGGCGCGCCTCCAGCACCACCACGTTGGTGATCCCCTGTTCCGCCAGCTCAAGGGCGGTGTTAATGCCAGAGAAGCCGCCGCCGATAATTACCACATCGGCTTCAATATCTTCCCGTAGCGCCGGGAAATGGAGGTGATATTTCTTCGTCGCGCCGTAGTAGTTCAGCGCATCGATCTTGATGTTCATCGCGTTACCCTGTGGTCTTGCCTGGCTCAAGACCCTCATCACAGCACGCCGCGCGGGCGTTGAATATCGTCCGGAAGAATGACGTTCTTTAGAACGATAGGCTGCGGCGGGAAGCCGTGCTGTGATGGGTTAACTTTGCTGAAAAACGGGTGCTGACGATGAGCGAGATAACCTTACTGGCGGAAGTGACCGCCTTCTTACGCCAGCCGCACGGGCAGTTTATTGCCGGTCAACGTGAGGCGGGCCGCGGCGCGCCGTTCGCGGTGATCAACCCGGCGACCGGGCAGGCGATTGCCGAGGTCACCGCGGCGGATAGTGACCAGGCGGATCGCGCTATGGAGAGCGCCCGCCAGGCGTTTAGTCAGTGGCGCGAGATGCCGGCGCTGGCGCGCGGCGCGCTGCTGCTGAAGCTGGCGGACACGCTGGCAGAGCATCGCGAAGCGCTGGCGCAGCTGGAAAGTCTCTGTTCCGGCAAAACTATCACGCTGGCGCGGATGCTCGAGCTGGACCAGTCGGTGGCGTTCCTGCGCTACTTCGCCGGCTGGGCGGGGAAAGTCACCGGTGAAACGCTGGATGTCTCGCTGCCATCGATGGCCGGGGAGAAATATACCGCCTTTACCCGCCGCCAGCCGCTTGGGGTGGTGGTTGGCATCGTGCCGTGGAACTTCTCCATCATGATTGCCATCTGGAAGCTGGCGGCGGCCCTGGTCTGCGGCTGCACCATCGTCCTCAAGCCGAGCGAATATACGCCGCTGACGCTGCTGCGCGTGGCGGAGCTGGCAAAAGCGGTGGGTATCCCGGATGGGGTGATTAACGTGGTCAACGGCGCCGGCGGCGAGATTGCCCAGCGGCTGATTACGCATCCGGCCTGCGCCAAGGTGAGCTTCACCGGCTCGGTGGCCACCGGTGAAAAAGTCCAGCAGTCGGCCAGTGCGTCAGGTAAACGGGTGACCCTTGAGCTGGGGGGCAAAAACGCCGCGCTGTTCCTCGATGACCTGACGCCGGAGGCGATGGTCAACGGCATTATTGAAGCTGGCTACCTGAACCAGGGGCAGATTTGCGCCGCTGCGGAGCGTTTTTATCTGCCGCAGGGAAAACTGGATGCGGTACTGGCGCTGCTGAAAGACAAGCTCAGCGCTTTTGCGCCGGGGTCGCCGCTGGATGAACGGACGCTGATGGGGCCGCTGGCCAACCGCCAGCAGTATGACAAAGTTTTGCGGCTCATTCAGACCGCCCGCGACGAGGGCGATACCATCGTCTGCGGCGGCGAAGCGCTGCCGGGGGAGGGCTATTTCCTGCAGCCGACCGCGGTCAAAGTGCGCAGCGAAGAGAGCACCCTGATGCGGGAGGAGACCTTCGGTCCGGTGTGCAGTTTTATCGGCTATCGCAGTGAAGAAGAGGCGCTGGCGCGGATGAATGCCTCACCGTATGGCCTGGCGGCCAGCGTCTGGTCGGATAATATTCGTCAGGCGCTACGCTACTCGGAGGCGATTGAGGCCGGCATCGTATGGGTCAATATGCATACCTTCCTCGACCCGGCGGTACCGTTCGGCGGCATGAAGGGCTCGGGCATCGGGCGCGAATTCGGCAGCGCGTTTATCGATGATTATACGGAGCTGAAGTCGGTGATGGTGCGCTATTAATCGCCGTTCAGCGACATAGCGCTGTCATGTGTCGCTTTGCGCCAGATAGGCAACACATTGTGTGCCTTCTGGCCTGCAATCCGGGCGGTGCACGGCATCGCTTCCGGGACGCTTTTCCCGTCACGGATCCTTTCTTCCCCTCCTAATCCGCCATTGCCGTAAAAAAATCAGCAGATTATCTTTTTTGCCCGCCAGGACTTGTTTGATATTAGATAATGAGTATAGTTCTCATTCTCTTTTTCATTCGTAATTTTGGCAAGGTTCGAGCTGCGCCAGTGAGTCGTTCACTAAGAGTCGCGAAGGCGTAGGGTGACGTAAAGACAGCAGGCTGGAAACACACAATATCGGCCGCTGCGCGTCCATCGGGTCATTGATTTTTTATAGGGTTGATCCAATGAAATACACACTTCCGGCGTTGACGCTGGCCATCAGCGCGGCGTTAAGCGGCTGCGCGACGCCTCATTCCTCTGCCGTTTCCCAACCGGTTGTCGACTCGCCAGTCCCTAACGTGGCGCAACCGCTGCAGCGCCAGCTAGCGGAAGGGCTGTACGAGATGGCGTTAAGCCCGCAGGGTGATGCGCTGTACGTCGCCAGCGCTGAAGGCTTTAAAAATGTACAGGGCGGGGCGGTTTACACACTGGATCCGCACACCCTCAATACCATCGGCCTGACGCATACCGATCTGAAAAACTTCGCTTTACAGCTCTCTGCGGAGGGTAAAATGCTGTATGTCAGCAATTCGCTGGACGGCGGCATCAGCGCTATCGACACCGCCACCGGCAAGGTAAAAAACCGCCTGCTGTTCAGCGAGCGCAATGAAAAAGGTCGCCCTTATGGGGCCCGTCAGCTGCTGTTGCTGAATAATACTCTCTACGTTGGCGCGGTCGCCGACCCGGCGCAAATCTGGGTGGTTGACGCCACTACCCTGAAGCTGAAAACGCGGATTAAAAATACCGGTAAATGGATGACCGGCCTGCACTACTCCGCGCAAACCGGTCGCGTGTACGCCGCTAACGGCAGCGGTGAAATTCTGGTGATCAACCCGCGTAACCAACGCATTGAACAGCGCTGGAAGCCGCTGGGCGACAAGCCGGCGCTGCTGCTTAATATGGCCGAAGATAGCGACACCGGCCGTCTGTTCGTGACCGACAACTCGAAAGCGAAAACCACTCTGGTGCTGGATATCCACAGCGGCAAGCTGCTTAAACAGCTCGACGTCGGCGATTCGCTGGCGGTGCAGTTCAATAAGAAACGCCACGAAATTTATATTTCACAGCGTGAATCCGGCAAGGTCATCAGCCTTGACGCCAGCCGCTACACGCTCAAGAAAAGCTGGGCGCTGCCGGCCAATCCCAACAGCCTGCTGCTTTCCGCCGATGGTCAGACGCTGTTTGTCACCGTCAAACAGCCCTTCAATAAAGACCACTCCACTAAAGGCCCGGACAGCGTCGTACGTATCGACCTGAACGCGCAATAAAAATAACGGGTCCGGCGACGGGCCCTTTGATTCATTTATCCTCATCCATGGGGCAAATTATGCACACCACGCACTATTCATCCTTCCCGCTGCGTAAAACGCTGCTGGCCTTAGCCATCGGCGCCGCCAGTCAAACGGCGATGGCCGCGGACGCTGCCGCCGCGAAGCAGCCTGGCGAAGAGACCCTCATCGTCGAGGCTAACGAAACCAGCGATTTTAAATCCGGCGGCGACCTGGTGGTTCCGGCATTCCTCGATGGCCAGATCGCCCACGGCGGCCGTCTGGGGATGCTTGGCGAACAAAAAGCGATGGACGTCCCGTTTAACGTCATCGGCTATACCTCGAAGCTGATTCAGGATCAGCAGGCGAAAACTATCGCCGATGTCGTCAGTAACGACGCTGGCGTGCAGGCCGTACAGGGCTACGGCAACTTCGCCGAGACCTATCGAATCCGCGGGTTTAAGCTCGATGGCGATGACATGACGATGGGCGGCCTGGCGGGCGTGGTGCCGCGTCAGGTGATGGACACCCAGATGCTGGAGCGCGTTGAAATTTTCAAAGGGGCTAACAGCCTGCTTAACGGCGCGGCCAGCAGCGGCGTCGGCGGGATGATTAACCTCGAGCCGAAGCGGGCGGAAGATCTGCCGACCGCACGCGTTGGCGTCGACTATACCTCTGATTCTCAGGTGGGCGGCACCCTCGACCTGGGGCGCCGTTTCGGCGACAACAACCAGTTCGGCGCTCGGGTCAACCTGGTGCACCGCGAGGGTGAAGGCGCTATCGATAATGATAAACGCCGTACCACGCTGGCTTCGCTGGGGCTTGATTACCGCGGCGACCGTTTCCGCTCCTCGCTCGATTTCGGCTATCAGAAGAAAACGTTCCACGGCGGTACGATGGGCGTCAATATCAGCGGCGTGGATTTCGTTCCGGCGCTGCCGGACAACAGCAAAAACTACAGCCAGAAGTGGGGCTATAGCGATATTGAAAGCGAGTTCGGCATGGCGAAGGCAGAATATGACCTGACCGATAGCTGGACGGTATACAGCGCCCTCGGCGGCCAGCATTCGCATGAAATTGGTACCTACAGCGCGCCGAAGCTTCTGAATAAAAACGGCGATGCGACGGTGGGCCGCCTGGATACTAACCGCATTATCGACGCGATCAGCGGCATGGGCGGGGTACGCGGCGATTTCAATACCGGCGCGATTTCGCATAAGGTGAACCTCGGCTATGCGGCGCAGGTGCATACCGATGCGACCGCCTGGCGGATGTCGGCGAAGAATCCGACCACCAATATCTATGACAACCGTGATGTGGCGATGCCGGATAACGCCTATTTTGGCGGCAACTACCACGATCCGCTGGTCACCTCGCGCAGCCGTACGCAGGGCTGGCTGCTGAGTGATACCCTCGGCTTCTTTAACGATAAAGTGCTGTTTACCGCCGCCGCTCGTCATCAGAAAGTGGTTGTGCGCAACTACAGCAACGCCACCGGGCTGGAAGATACCTCTTCGCGTTATACCCAAAGCCGCTGGATGCCGACGTTTGGCCTGGTGTACAAGCCGTGGGAGCAGCTGTCGCTGTATGCTAACCATACCGAAGCGCTGCAGCCGGGCTCTGTGGCGCCGACGACGGCGGCCAATGCCGGGCAGAGTACCGGGATCGCGCACTCGAAGCAGGACGAAGTGGGCGTCAAGATCGACTACGGTACGATCGGAGGATCGCTGGCGCTGTTTGAAATCAAAAAACCGAACGCCATTTCCGATACCGCTGGCAATTACGGCCTCGACGGCGAGCAGCGTAACCGCGGCGTAGAGATGAACGTCTTTGGCGAGCCGATGCTGGGACTGCGTCTTAACGCCAGTACCGTCTGGCTGGATGCCAAACAGACTAAAACCGCTGAAGGCGCCACCGACGGTAAAGATGCCATCGGGGTGGCTAACTTCTACGCGGTGCTCGGCGCCGAGTATGATATCAAGCCGGTGGAAGGCCTGACCGCGACCGCGCGCGTCAATCATAGCGGCTCGCAGTATGCCGATGCGGCCAATACCAAGAAGCTGGATAGCTACACCACCCTGGATTTAGGCCTGCGCTATCGTATGCGTCTGAACGCCGACCAGAACGAAATGATCTGGCGCGTCGGGGTGACCAACGTGACCAACGAGAAGTACTGGTCTGGCATTGACGATACCGGTACCTATCTGTTCGAAGGCGATCCGCGTACCGTCCGCGTCTCAATGAGCTACGACTTCTGACGCTAAAAAAGCGGGGCGGGCGGCTGACGCTCGCCCCACGCAACTTGCGACAATCCCCCCTAAGTGATAAAAGGTGCCCCTTCACAAAAACACACAGGGGAACGACGTGAAAGACGCGTCAACGTCGTCGGAGACCGTCACGGAAAGTGGCCCGACGCTTCATCGCGGTTTACAGAACCGACATATTCAACTTATCGCCCTTGGCGGCGCGATTGGCACCGGCCTGTTTCTCGGCATTGGTCCCGCGATTCAAATGGCCGGCCCGGCGGTCTTACTGGGCTACGCCGTGGCCGGGATTGTCGCTTTTCTGATCATGCGCCAGCTGGGCGAAATGGTGGTGGAAGAGCCAGTATCCGGTTCCTTTGCCCACTTTGCCTATAAGTACTGGGGGCCGTTCGCCGGCTTTCTCTCCGGCTGGAACTACTGGGTGATGTTCGTGCTGGTAGGGATGGCGGAGCTGACCGCCGCCGGGATCTATATGCAGTACTGGCTTCCCGACGTGCCCACCTGGGTTTGGGCGGCGGCTTTCTTCATCATTATTAACGCCGTCAACCTGGTCAACGTACGCTTGTATGGCGAAGCGGAGTTCTGGTTCGCGCTGATCAAGGTGCTGGCGATTATCGGCATGATTGCCTTCGGCCTGTGGATGCTGTTCGGCGGCCACGGCGGCAGCAAAGCCGGGTTCGACAATCTGTGGAAACACGGCGGCTTCCTCGCCACCGGCTGGCACGGACTTATTCTGTCGCTGGCGGTGATCATGTTCTCCTTCGGCGGGCTGGAGCTTATCGGCATCACCGCCGCCGAAGCGCAAAACCCGGAAAAGAGCATTCCCAAAGCGGTCAATCAGGTGGTCTATCGTATCCTGCTGTTCTATATCGGTTCGCTGGTGGTGCTGCTGGCGCTCTACCCGTGGGTGGAGATCAAATCCGACAGCAGCCCGTTTGTGATGATTTTCCATAATCTGGACAGCAACCTGGTGGCCTCCGCGCTGAACTTCGTCATTCTGGTGGCCTCGCTGTCGGTGTATAACAGCGGTGTGTACTCCAACAGCCGGATGCTGTTCGGCCTGTCGGTGCAGGGTAATGCGCCGAAATTTCTCGCCCGCGTCAGCAAGCGCGGCGTGCCGGTGAACTCCCTGCTGCTCTCCGGGATTATCACTTCGCTGGTGGTGGTGCTGAACTACCTGCTGCCGCATGAAGCGCTGGGGCTGCTGATGGCCCTGGTGGTGGCGACGTTGCTGCTGAACTGGATCATGATCTGTATGGCGCACCTGAAGTTCCGCGCCGCCCAGCGCCGCAAAGGGCGCGAATCGAAGTTCAAAGCGCTGCTGGCGCCCGCCAGCAACTACTTCTGCATTGCTTTCCTTGGGCTGATCCTGGCGCTGATGTGCACTATCGACGGCATGCGTCTGTCGGCGATCCTGCTGCCGGTGTGGATCCTGTTCCTGTTTATCGCCTTCAAACTGCTGCGCCGCCCGGCGTAAGCGAGATGCCCCGCCGTCCGGCGGGGCTGCCTGCCTTTTTATTGTGATCCTCTTCGCAGGCGGCGCATTTGCCTGGCGATCTTCTTTTTGTAATCGATTACTTTTGTTTTGAGCGGTTTTGTAATCGATTACTTTTCTGAGGGCGAGCAACATGGTCACAACAACAGAAGGTCGGGAAAGTGTCCGCGTGAGCCACCGTTTTCTGGTGCCGCGGCTGTCGTTAATGATGTTTATGCAGTTTTTTATCTGGGGCAGCTGGTCGGTGACCCTGGGGCTGGTGATGACCCGCTATGAGATGTCATTGCTGATCGGCGATGCGTTCTCCGCCGGGCCGATCGCCTCCATCTTGTCTCCCTTTGTGCTGGGGATGCTGGTGGATCGCTTTTTCGCCTCGCAGAAGGTGATGGCGGTGATGCACCTGGCCGGGGCGGCGATCCTGTGGTTTGTCCCGCAGGCGCTGGTGGCGCAGAACGGCGCCCTGCTGATTGGCCTGCTGTTCGGCTATACGCTGTGCTATATGCCGACCCTGGCGCTGACCAACAATATCGCCTTCCACAGCCTGGCCAATGTCGATAAAACCTTCCCGGTGGTCCGCGTGTTCGGCACCATCGGCTGGATTATCGCCGGGATCTGCATCGGGGTGACCGGTATCTCTGATACCACCGGCATCTTCACGCTGGCGGCGCTCTGTTCGGTCGCGCTGGCGCTCTACAGCCTGACGCTGCCGCACACCCCGGCGCCGGCCAAAGGCATGCCGGTTCAGTTTCGCGACCTGCTGTGCGCGGACGCCTTCGCGCTGCTGAAAACCCGCCATTTCCTGATTTTCTCCCTCTGCGCCACCTTAATTTCCGTGCCGTTAGGCACCTATTACGCCTATACCGCGTCGTATCTGGCGGATGCCGGCGTCAAAGATGTCAGCACCGCGATGTCCTTCGGTCAGATGTCAGAGATCGTCTTTATGCTGGTGATCCCGTTGCTGTTCCGTCGCCTCGGGGTGAAATACATGCTGCTCATCGGCATGGCGGCGTGGTTCGTCCGCTACGCCTTTTTCGCTCTCGGAGTCAGCGAGGAGGGGCGCTTCCTGCTCTATCTGGGCATTTTGCTGCACGGCGTGTGCTATGACTTTTTCTTTGTCGTTGGCTTTATCTACACCGACCGCGTGGCGGGCGAGAAGGTAAAAGGCCAGGCGCAGAGCATGATTGTGATGTTCACCTACGGGATCGGCATGCTGCTGGGCTCGCAGATCTCCGGCGCGCTGTATAACCATCTGGTGGCCGGCCAGAGCGTGCCTCAGGCCTGGGTGACCTTCTGGTGGATCCCGGCGGTGGCCGCCGCGGTTATCGCGCTGATTTTCCTTTTCTCTTTCCAGTACAACGAGAAAGAGCCGCACTAATTTTTCAGGAGGGGGTATGAAAACGATTAAGGGACCGGGCATTTTTCTGGCGCAGTTTATCGTGCCGCAGGCGCCGTTCAACACCCTGGCGGGGATAGCGCAGTGGGCCGCCGGCCTGGGGTACAAGGCATTGCAGATCCCCTGCAACCACCCGGCGATTTTTGATGTCGAGCGGGCGGCGGCGAGCCAGACCTACTGCGACGAGGTCAGCGGCATCCTGGCGGAGCATGGGCTGGTGATCAGCGAGCTGTCCACTCACCTTGAAGGACAGCTGGTGGCGGTGCATCCGGCGTATGACGCGGCGTTTGACGCCTTTGCCCCGGCGGCGCTGCATGGCGATCCGCAGGCGCGCCAGCGCTGGGCGGTGGAGAAAGTGCGCCAGGCGGCGGTAGCCTCCGGCCGCCTGGGGCTGCAGGCGCACGCGACCTTTTCCGGGGCGCTGGCATGGCCCTTTTTTTATCCGTGGCCGCCGCATAATCAGCCGCTTCTGGATGAGGCCTTTGCCGAGCTGGCCCGGCGCTGGCGGCCGCTGCTGGACCTCTTCGACGAGCAGGGGGTCGATGTCTGCTATGAGATCCACCCCGGCGAAGACCTGCACGATGGCGTGACCTTTGAGCGTTTTCTTGCGCTGGTGGATAACCATCCGCGCTGCAATATGCTCTATGACCCGAGCCACCTGCATCTGCAGCAGATGGACTACTTGGCCTATATCGATATCTATCATGCGCGTATTAAAGCGTTTCACGTCAAGGACGCCGAATTTCGCCGCAACGGGCGCAATGGCGTCTACGGTGGATACCAGCCCTGGCAGCAGCGGGCCGGGCGTTTCCGCTCTCCCGGCGACGGGCAGATCGACTTCAAAGGGGTGTTCAGTAAGCTGACCGAATATGATTTTGCCGGCTGGGCGGTGCTGGAGTGGGAGTGCTGCCTGAAGGATAGTGAGACCGGCGCGCGCGAGGGCAGCGAGTTTATCCGCCGCCATATCATTCCCGTTGCCGGACGGGCCTTCGATGACTTTGCCGCCGGCGGGAGGGAGTAACATGATTCAGGTTGCGATTATCGGGGCAGGGTTTATTGGCCCGGCGCATCTGGAGGCGCTGCGGCGGCTGGGAGATGTCGAGGTGGTGGCGTTGTGCGACAGCCGCCTTGAGGCGGCGCAGCGCAAGGCGCGAGCGCTGAACATTGCCCATGCCTACGACAGCGTGGAGGCGCTGCTGGCCCATCCGGGGCTGCAGGTGGTGCATAACTGTACGCCCAACCATCTACATGCCCAGATTAACCGGCAGATCCTCGCCGCCGGGCTGCACGTCTTCTCCGAAAAACCGCTGTGTATGACGGCGGAGGAGGCGCGGGAGCTGGTGGCGCTTGCCGCCCGGGCCGGCGTGGTGCATGGCGTCAGCTTCGTCTACCGCCAGTTCGCTATGGTCCAGCAGGCGGCGGCGATGATCCGCCATGGCGAGGTCGGCAGAATCTTCGCGGCCCACGGCAGCTATTTACAGGACTGGATGCTGCTGGAGACCGACTACAACTGGCGGGTCGATTCGGCGCAGGGCGGCGCGTCGCGGACGGTGGCCGACATCGGCTCCCACTGGTGCGATACCGTGCAGTTTATGACCGGTCGGCGGATTGTCGAGGTGATGGCGGATCTGTCTATCGTCTGGCCAACGCGTAAAGCGCCGGTCAATGGCAAAGCGACCTTCAGCGCCGTTCACGAGGCGCAGGCATATGAAACGCGGCCTGTCGATACCGAGGACTTTGGCTCGGTGCTGTTGCGTTTTGACGATGGCAGCAAAGGCAGCTTTATGGTCTCTCAGGTGAGCGCCGGGCGGAAAAACCGTCTGGCGGTGGAGATTAACGGCAGCCTCTGTTCTCTGGCCTGGGATCAGGAAGTGCCCCAGCGGCTGTGGATCGGCCACCGCGAGCAGCCGGATCGCCTGCTCAGCGATGACCCGAGCCTGCTGCGGCCGGAAATCGCTGACAGCGCCCATTACCCCGGCGGCCATATTGAGGGCTGGCCGGACGCCTTTAAGAATATGATGGGGCATTTTTATCAGGCGGTGCGCGCCGGGAAGATGCCGGCGGCCGGGGTCCGGCGCTTCGCCGCTTTCGACGACGGCGCCGATGTGATGTACATCATCGAGGCGATCGTCAAAAGCCATCAGGAACAGCGCTGGGTCAGCGTCGAACGCTGAGCGCAGGTGGGGCGCAGGATTATTTCACCCCAAGATAGCCGTCGAGATAGGCACCGGAGAGCTCGTTGCCGAACAGGACGGCATCTTTATTTTCCATCGCATTATCCCATTTGTCGCTGGCATTGCCGGTGAAGGCGTGCTCGGTGCGGGTGCCCTGCGCCGCCTGCTGTTTGATGGCTTCCGCGGTGCGGCGGGCATCGCTTTCGCTCATGCCAGCGGCTTTATCCTGCTGTCCGCGGGCATACATCGCCGTAAAGGTCGGCAGGTTTAAACGGTAATTTTCCTGGCGGTTGACGGTGAAGTTGCCGCCGACAAAATCGGAGCGGTGGGCGACGAAGGCGTAGGCATGGCGTTCCGGTGACGATTTTGACGAGGTGCAGCCGGTGATCGTTGCCAGGGCACAGCTGAGGGCGAGAACCGCGGTGGTGAGCCTCATGGGGATATCATCCTTAATCATAAAAGAAAAAATGGGGCGCAGGCGGTCTGTTGCGCCTCCTGCGCTAATGAGAATATGAAACGGCAAAAGGATGCGCGTTAACGGGGCGGGAGAGAAGCCCTGATTATTAATAGTTTCCCGGGACACCGTCTCGCTGAGCTACGCTTTCGCGCCAGGCTGGCAGGCCAATCAGAGGTCATTTATGATAGCCTGCAGGATCCACCTCTATCGCAGGAAGTGCAGGGTTTATGTCTATTCAGAAAATTGCTCGTCTGGCCGGCGTCTCGGTGGCCACGGTGTCGCGGGTGCTGAACAACAGCGATACGGTAAAAGCCAAAAACCGTGAGCGCGTACTGCAGGCGATCAAAGAGAGCAACTATCAGCCGAACCTGCTGGCGCGTCAGCTGCGAACCGCCCGCAGCAATATGATCCTGGTGATGGTCTCCAATATCGCTAACCCCTTTTGCGCCGAGGTGGTGAAGGGGATAGAAGAAGAGGCGGAGAAGAATGGCTATCGCATTCTGCTGTGTAACTCCGGGTCGGATCTGGCCCGCTCGACCTCGGGCCTGCAGCTACTCTCCGGCAAAATGGTCGACGGCATTATTACCATGAACGCGCTCTCCAGCCTGCCGGAACTGACCACCATGATTGGCGACGCGCCCTGGGTGCAGTGCGCGGAGTATGCCGACACCGGCAGCATCTCCTGCGTCGGGATTAACGACGTTGAGGCGGCTCAGGGGGCGGTATCCCGGTTGGCCGATAGCGGCCGCCGCCGCATCGCGCTCATTAATCACGACCTTAGCTATCGCTATGCCCGCCTGCGCGAGCGCGGCTATAAAAGCGTGCTGCACGTGCACGGTCTGGCGTATCAGCAGGTGACCTACGCGCAGGATCTTAGCGCGGCGGCCGGTAAACGGGCGATGGAGCAACTGCTGTCGCAAGACGAGAAGCCCGATGCGGTGTTTGCCGTTTCGGACTCCCTCGCCGCCGGGGCGCTGCGGGCTATCGCCCAGGCCGGACTGCGGGTGCCGGGGGATATCGCGGTGATCGGCTTCGATGGCACCGAGCTGGCGGAAGTGGTCTCCCCGCAGCTGACCACCGTCGAACAGCCCTCCCGGGCGATCGGCCGTACGGCGGTGTCTCTACTGATGAAACGCATCGACGATCCCGACGCTGCCGTCGAACGGGTGATGATGGACTGGCGCGTGATAGACCGCGCCAGCGTCTGAGGATCAGCGGGAGAAGGCGCCGGTCAGCGCGCGAATATCGGTGCCGGTGGGCGTTTGATGAATGCGTAAGCCAAACTCATCCACCACGGCGAAGACATGGTCGAAAATATCCGCCTGGATCCCCTCATATTCCGCCCATACCACGGTGTTGGTGAAGCAGTAGATCTCGATCGGCAAGCCGTTGGCATCCGGCGCCAGCTGGCGCACCATCAGGGTCATATCCTGGCGGATGCGTGGATGATGGCGTAAATACTCCTGCAGATAGGCGCGGAAGGTGCCGACATTGGTCATTCGCCGCTCATTGAGAACCGACTGTTCCCCGGCGTACTGCTGGTTCCAGGCGCTAATCTCCTCGTGGCGCGAATCCATATAGGGTTTGAGTAATTTCGCCCGGATCAGGCGCTGCTTCTCCTGTTCGTCAAGAAAATGAATGCTGGTGGTGTCGATGTTAAGGCTGCGTTTGATGCGGCGGCCGCCGGAGGCCGACATGCCGCTCCAGTTTTTAAACGAGTCGGAGACCAGCGACCAGGTCGGAATGGTGGTGATGGTATTGTCCCAGTTGCGCACCTTGACCGTGGTGAGGCCGATATCGATCACCGCGCCGTCGGCGCCGTACTTTGGCATCTCCAGCCAGTCGCCAAGCTTGAGCATATCGTTGGCCGAGAGCTGAATACCGGCCACCAGACCGAGGATCGGATCTTTAAACACCAGCATCAGCACCGCGGCCATCGCGCCGAGCCCGCTAATCAGGATCGCTGGCGATTGGCCTATCAGTAGCGAAATAATCAGAATGCCGATAATAATCGCCGTCACCAGCTTAATTCCCTGGAATATGCCCTTCAGCGGCAGCTGTGAGGCGGCGGGAAATTTCTGCGCCAGCTTTAAAATGACATCCAGCAGCGAGAAGAAGGACAGCATGGCATATATCATCACCCATAGCTGAGCCACGGTGGTTAATATTTCCGCGGCCTCGCTGCCTTTTTGCAGCCACAGCACCGCCTGCACATTGACGATGATCCCCTGCAGGGTAAAGGCCAGTCGGTGAAAGAGTTTATTCTGCGTGATGATTTGCAGCCACAGATGGCTGCTGGCCAGCGCCCGTTTTTCAAATGCGCGCAGGACCACTTTGTGCAATATCAGATGCACGACCACGGCGGTGAACAAGATAATGCCGAAGATAATCATCAGCGAGCGGGTGGGGGTTATTTCAATTCCTAAGGCGGCAATTTGCGATATTAATTCCTGCATAACGTCTCCTGAATATCCAGCGGGTATGATGACCGCTGGATAGCTATTATGCAAATTACCGCCGCCGGTATTACGAGGCCACCGTCGCCGGCTGTCGGTTGAGGTGATGGCGCAGCCACAGCGCTATCGCCCCCAGCAACAGCATCATGGCCACCTCGACCAGCAGAATATCAATCAGCGCCTGCGGATAGTTGCCGCCGCCGCGACGGGCCAGCGCCAGGAACAGCGAACCAAGGATAGCCGGTCCGAGACCGAGGGTCGCCTGCTGCAGGGTGCTGAGGATTGCGCTCCCGGCCCCGGCGTCGCTGGCGCTGATATCGCGCATACCAATCCGATAAAAGCTGTTGACGATCAGCGCCTGGCCATAGCCGATCAGCGCCGTGGCGGGGACCAGCGTCAGGGCGCTGGTGGCGACGCCGAAGCGGGAGAAGGTGGCGCACAGCAGCAAGAGTCCGGCGATCTGTACCGCCAGACCGGTCAGCAGGATCCGCCCCATGCTGTAGCGGGCGATAAGCCGCGGGGCATACAGCGCCGAAATAAAATAGGCCACGCCGAGGGCGATAAAGCTATTGCCGGACTGCCACGGCGCCATCCCCAGTCCCTCCTGCATGGTCAGCGCCATGCAGAACATAAAGCCGGACCAGGCGCTGAAAAACAGCAGGGCGATGGCCATCCCGAAGCGGATGCTGGTCAACTGCAGCAGACGCGGCGGCAGCAGGGGATGGTCGCCACGCTGCTGCTGGCGCAGGGCGCTCTGACGCATGGCGAACAGCAGCGGCAGGACCGCCACCAGCATCAGCTGCAGCCACAGCGGCCAGTGCAGCTCCGGACCGAGGGCCATCGGGAACAGCAGGCAGCAGAGGATCAGCGCGAGGTACAGCGTACCCTGCCAGTCAATCCGCGACGGCGTCTCGCGACGGGTTTCCGGCACATAGCGGCGGCTCAGAGCCAGCACCAGCAGGCAGATCGGCACATTGATAAAAAAGGCGTTGCGCCAGCCCAGCCCGGCGATGTCCGCCGACACCAGCCAGCCGCCGCCCATCTGACCGACGATAAAGGCAATCCCGCCGATCCCGCCATACAGGCTGATGGCCCGGGCGTGGGCGGGGCCTTTGAGGGTGACGTGCAGGGTCGCGAGGATCTGCGGCACAATCAGCGCCGCCCCGGCGCCCTGCAGGGTGCGGGCCGCCAGCAGGGCGCCGATGCTGTTCGCCATCCCGCACAGCAGGGAAGCGATGCCAAAGAGGGCGACGCCCCACATAAACAGGCGCCGGCGGCCATAGTTATCGCCAAGCTTACTGCCCATCGCCAGGCAGACGGCAAAGGCGACGCCGTACAGCGCGACGATAAGCTCCAGCTGCGTGGCGCTGGCCGCCAGGGTGTGGGTGATGGCGTCCAGCGCCACATTGGTGATCGAGGTATCAATAAGCGGCAGCATCTGGCCGCTCAGCAGCAGCAACAGACCGGCGCGGCCGGGTGAAACAGCAGACGTATTCATGGGATTCTCCATTGCGTCATTCAGCAGACCGACGTAGCATTACCGATAAATTAAACGGGTACCAGTTCCTGTCTATACTGGTATTGGCACTACTATGCTGGAGGGGTGATGACCACGATGCCGCAACGGGAGTCGACGATCGCCGTGCCGGACGATCGACGCAAACAGCTGGGGGCCTTTCTGCGCGCCCGCCGTGAAAGCCTCGATCCGCAGCGCCTGGGGTTGCCCCGGGTGGGCCGCCGGCGCACGCCGGGTCTGCGCCGGGAAGAGGTGGCGATGCTCGCCGACGTCGGCGTTACCTGGTACACCTGGCTGGAGCAGGGGCGGGAGGTGAATCCGTCGGAGGCGGTGCTGGTGGGGGAGGCGAATGCCCTGCAGTGCAGTCCGCTGGAGACCCGGCATCTGTTCGTGCTCGCCGGGCTGACCCCGCCGGAAGCCACCCAGGTGACGGTGTGCGAAGGCATCAGCCCAGGGACCCGCCGGATGCTGGACAGCCTGATGCCGCAGCCGGCCAGCATTCAGAAACCGAACTTTGATATTGTGGCGTGGAACGACAGCTTCTGCCGCCTGATGGGCATCGATTTCGCCACCCTCCCGGAAGAAGATCGCAACTGCATTTATCTCTATCTGACCCATGAGACCTGGCGCAGCCGGATCGAAAATCGCGATGTGCTGCCGACCTTCGTCTCCTATTTCCGCGCCGCGATGGCCGAGCACCGCGGCGATCCGGCGTGGGAAAACAAACTGGCGCGCTTTTTCGCCGCCTCGTCGGAGTTTGAAGCGCTGTGGCATCAGCGCTACGAGGTGCGCGGCGTGGAAAACCAGATTAAACATTTTAACCACCCGCAGCTCGGGCGATTCAGCCTGCAGCAGATGTACTGGTATTCGGCGCCGCGCAACGGCTCGCGCCTGCTGGTCTACCTGCCGATGGACGAGGCGGGCGAGCAGGCGCTGGCGTGGCTGGACCAACATTAATCACAGGGAATCAGATGGCTGGCAATGTGCCATCTTCGGGTATTGCCCGGCCGGCGCTGCTGGACGGTTCCCTCTCCCTCCGGGAGTAGGGGGGAAGGCAAAGCCCTGCCGGGAAGTCTTTTATGTTATCTGTGGCTTCAGCGCACATTGCGCTCCCGGTTAGTCTTCTGCGTTATGTCACTTATGGGGCAGGGAGCGCACAGGGGGCGGCCAGTCGCCGCCGCCCCCTGTACCCCCGGGCTCCGGCCAGCAACATCGCCACTGCGTGGTCCCTTCGACTTATCCCTGCAGGCTTCGGGTCGGGCCGAGGCAGCGTCCGTGCAAAACACGGCCCTCAGCCCGCATCCATGCGGGCTGCCCCGGCCTTCCGGGAACGTCTCAGCGATGTTGAGGCCGCAACACCGGCAGTTTCAGTCGCACAAGTGGGTAAGTTAACGGCTGGCTGCTACGGACCGTAGGCCGGGTAAGGCGCCAGCCGCCACCCGGCAATAAAGCGGCTCCGTGCCTGATATCATGCTCGGCGGCGCTGCGCTTACGCGGGCTTACGGTAAGGAGTAACAATCTGATATATAAATGGTTAAGTAGGCCGGGGAGGGCGACAGCCGCTGCCCGGCAGAAAGGCGAGCATATTAGCGAAAACAGGTTTGTCATCAGTCTCAAGGAATGCCTATGAACGTAACCCGAAAAGAGCAGCGCATTATTCAGCGCGCGCTGAATGCCTGGCAGGCCAGCGGGGAGTTAACCCCCTCGGACAGCCAGCGGCTGGCGCAAACGATGCGCGTCTCCCCCTTCGACTGGCGGCGCCTGAGCCGCTATGCCTTCTGGACCGCGCTGGCCTGCGTGCTGATTTCCCTGGGTAGTCTGTTCGCCGACAGCGAGCTGGTGGCGTGGCTGCTGAGCCTGTTCAGCCACTCGGCGCTGATGCGGATCCTGCTGCCTGCGCTGCTGGCAGTCGCCTGCTACGGCTGGGGTTTTCGCCGCCAGCGGCGGGAGACGCAGTGGCACTACAGCACAGAGGCGATTTTGTTTCTGGGCGTCGTCTTTACCGCCGTGGCGCTATGGCAGCTTGGCGAACGGCTGGATAACGGCAGCGGCCATATCGCACCGCTGTTTCTGGCCGGATGCGTGATTTACGGTGCCATCGGCTATATTGCCCGCTCCGGGCTGGTGTGGCTCTTTTTTCTGCTGGCGCTGGGCAACTGGTTCGGCGCGGAAACCGGCTACGTCTCGGGGTGGGGCGCCTACTGGCTGGGCATGAACTACCCGATTCGCTTCGTCCTGTTCGGCGGCGCGCTGCTGGCGCTCTGCTACGGCGCGCAATCCCTGCTTCGCCAGCGGCAGCTGTTTACCGTCAGCAAGGCGATGGGCCTCACGTACCTGTTTATTGCGCTGTGGATCCTGTCGATTTTCGGCAATTACGACGCAGACAGCTGGTACCAGGTGAGCCAGGCGCGACTCCTGCCGTGGGGGCTGCTGTTTGCCGTAGCGGCCGGCGTCTGCATTTTTATCAGCCTGAAAACCGATGACGGAATGCTGCGCGGCTTCGGACTAACCTTCCTGGCGATCAATCTCTATACCCGTTTCTTTGAGTTTTTCTGGAACGGGATGCACAAGGTGCTGTTTTTCCTGATCCTTGCCGTCTCGCTGGCGGTGATTGGCCGCTATGCCGAGCGCATCTGGCATGCGGGGAACGTTAAGCCATGAAAAATTAAGCGTTTTTAAAGAAGTGTGGCTGGCGGCAGCGACGTCCTGCGCGAATTGTCGTATAAGCGAATTTTACGCTTTTGACAGGGGAGCGAGATGAATAAGGAGTCGATTTTTCGCCAACTAGAACAACGGATCGCCGGGCGAGCGCTGACGGCGGAAGCGCTGGGCGAGTTTAACGCTATGGCCATCGCCGATAGCTTGAAGCAAAAACGCAGCATCATCAGCCATCATCTGAATAATCTCCATCGCGAGCAGCGGGTGGTCAAAGTGAACGGTCGCCCGGTGCTGTTTTTACCCGTTACCGTTCTGCGCGATCATCACCGCCTGGCGGTTCGGCACGGCGAATACGCCTCCATTCAGGCGCTGTGCGCGGATCGTCAGGATAGTCTGGCGCAGCTGATTGGCGCGCAGGGCAGCCTGCAGGAAGCATTGCGCCAGTGCAAGGCTGCCATCAGCTACCCTGGCGCAGGTCTGCCGCTGCTGCTGCGGGGCCCTACTGGCACCGGGAAAAGTTTTCTAGCTCGCCAGCTCTGGCACTACGCAATAGATGAAGGTATTTTACCTGCCGATGCGCCTTTTACCGTATTTAACTGCGCCGAGTACGCGAATAATCCAGAACTACTGACCTCGAAGTTATTTGGTCATGCGAAGGGGGCCTTTACCGGCGCCGATAAGGCCGTTCCTGGTCTTATCGAGACCAGCAACGGCGGGGTGTTGTTTATCGATGAGGTTCATCGGCTGCCGCCCGAAGGCCAGGAAAAGTTGTTTCATTTTATGGATAACGGTAGCTGGCGCCGGCTGGGGGAGAGCGCCGACGAGCGCAGCGCCACGGTGCGGCTAATTTTTGCTTCAACCGAGGATCTGGAAAAACACTTCCTGGCGACCTTTATTCGCCGTATTCCGGTGATTGTAAAAATTCTGCCGATCGCTGAACGCGGCCAATTCGAGCGGCTGGCGTTTATCCACCACTTTTTCCGCCGTGAAGCCCAGCGTTTGAACCACGATCTGGCGCTGGATGGCGAAATCGTCAGCCAGCTAATGCGTGAAACGCTTGAAGGAAATGTCGGTGGGCTGGAAAATTTGATTCGCAATATTTGCGCCAGCGCCTGGACATTTGGCGAACGTGATAGCGGTCTTTTACATATAAAAGCGGGTTTGCTGCCCGACCGATTACTGGCGGATGCGCCTTTTACCCTTCAGCAAAATAGCGAGCGGGTTATGATTTACCGCGATGGCGACGCGCAGCCTCTTTTTTCTGGTCGTCACCATGAATACCAACGGCTAACGGAAAATATTTGTAGCCTGTGCGAGGAGTTGGCTCAGGATAATATTAGCGTGCGGACCTTTGAAAAGCTTATTTATCAGAACGTGATGCTCTATCTTGATGCGCTGATGAATCAGGAGAGTACGGTCTCTCTGCAGGACAAACGGCTGCGCTTTATTGAAGATGTGGGCAAAGCAATCGCTGTCAATTATGACCTTCAGCTAAATGTCGAATTCGCTTATCTTACCGGCCGCTACCTCACCAGCCTCCCTCTGGCGCCGCGCAGCGTTGCTGAGCCCGTGCGTCTGGTGATGCAGCGCTGGCTGGACTCCTCGGCGGGGCTGGCGCAACGCATCGCGGAGAAACTACTGGATGTCGTCAATAATAAATACGATCTGCTCATCGATACGCTTGACCGTCTGGCGATTACCGCCATTGTCAGTAATGCTATCGATGCGACCAGCGGCGGAAAAGTGAAAGCGCTGATAATCGCCCACGGTTATTCGACCGCCAGCAGCATTGCCGGCGTTGCCAACCGCCTGATTGGCGAGAAGATCTACCAGGCCATGGATATGCCGATGGAGGTGGCGTTTAACGATGTCAGTCGCGCCGTGGTTGATTATCTCCAGCATACGGACACGCGTGCGGGTGTGATGGTGCTTATTGATATGGGCTACACCAAGGAGATTGCCGATGCGCTTTTGTCGGTGATTAACGGCCCGCTGGTAGTGGTGGATAACGTCACGACCCGCATGGCGCTGAACGTTGCCAGCGAGATCGCGTTGGGAAAAAACATCGAACAAATCGCCGAAGAGATCGTGCCGCTTAATCAGTCGCGTTGGGATGTGTTCTGGCCCGCAGAAAAAAAAGAGCGTGTGCTGCTGGTGACCTGTATTACAGGTATCGGTACCGCATTTAAATTTAAAAATCTGATGGAGAAGAGCCTGCTCAACGATTTTGATATTAACATCATCGCCTGCGAGTATACGCGCTTAAAAAACAGTCGTACGGCGGTATCGTTGCTCCACCAGTATGAAGTTATTGCGGTCGTGGGTACCCACGACCCGCAGCTGGCCGGAGTGCCCTGGGTTGGCATTGAGGAACTACTTGGCGAGCAGGGGCATCGACATCTGAGTCAGCTCTTAAGCGGCTATCTTAATGAAAAGCAAATTGCGCTGATTAATAAAAATATGGTTCGTGAGTTTTCACTGCATAACGTTGTCAACTCTCTGACGATACTGAATGCTGGAAAAACCATGGGCCATATCGAAACCATTATCGCTGAGTGGCAAAATACGCTTGGTTTTCATTTTAATAATAACTTAATTATCAGTTTATATGTGCATCTCAGCTGTATGATTGAGCGTCTGGTAATGCGTAATGAAATTAGCCATTATAAAGATCTTGAGCAATTTACCCGCCAGCATGGCGAATTTATTGCCATGGTGAATCACTCGTTCCAGCGCCTGAAAATACTCTATAACGTGGCGCTACCGGTAGCGGAAATTGGCTATATTCACGATATTTTTGAATTACGTATTGAAGATTTTAGCTGGTAATCCTCAACGCAGCCCCGGAGAATTACGCCGGGGCTGGCAGGCGGTTAGCGAATCAATATTCGACTTTCCACATATAGCGGCGGGTGGTCAGCGGGTGGTTGCGAGCGGTGGCCAGCGCCAGGTTGTAAACATCCAGTACGCAGTTGTGCAGCAGGCCGCAGAAATATTCGCGCACGCTGGCGTGCAGTGCGTCGATTCCCACCTTTTCCACGTCAATAATCTGCAGTTTTCCCTGGTAACGTTCGATAAAGCGGATCGCGCGATCATCCAGCGGGCGGGTGCGGCCGCTGCTTTTTAATAAAATAAACGGCGTTCCCGTTTCGGTAATCTCAAAGGGGCCGTGGAAATACTCGCCGCTGTGGATGCTGGCGGAGTTAATCCACTGCATCTCCAACAGAATACAGATGGATTCCTGATGCGCGGCGCCGAATGAGGGGCCGCTGCCCATCATGTAGATGACCTTTTCGGTCTTCCAGGCTTCGGCAAAATGGCGCGCATCCGCCTGAACCTGCTGCTGAGCGCCGCGTACCACGGATTCAAAACTGGCAAAGGCGCTGACCATCTCATCGTAATGGGCGTATCCCTCAGTTTGCGCAAGCACTTCCAGCGCCAGCCACAGGCTGTATGCCGCTTTTTGCTGCGTCGGATCGACGGTTTCGGGATAGCGCGCCCAGCAGTATTCAATAGTGTAATCGCTGTGTTCGCACAGCGGCGTGCCGGGGGTATATACCAGTCCAATAGTGGCGGCGCCCTTCTGACGCGCGATGCGGGCGGCTTCCACCGTTTCAGCGGTGTTGCCCTGCTGCGAGGCGAGGATCACTACGCTGTTTTTACCTAACGCGTTCGGCGTCGCATGGACAAATTCATTACTGGTAACATAGCCGACGGCCAGCTTTTTAGCTTCACAATCGAGAAAATATTTCCCCGGCCAGAAACCGGTTAATGAACCACCGCAGCCAACAAACCATACGCGCTCAATGTGCTGCTTAGATAAAATATCGCGAATAATAGTATGTGCGTTTTGATGAGCTATAGACATATTGGTCTCCTTGGGATGTAACGGGTCCTCCGCTGAAACGCGGATAACTTTTACTATGCGTCAATTAATTGAGTTGTTTACTTCTCATTTTCTGGTGGAAATGCGGATCCTTCGGTATTGCGGGATCGATGCCCTTCACTGGCGGCAGTCGGGCACAAACCATTTGTAACGGAATAATATATTCAAAGACCGCAAAGTCGGGATCGTTAATAAATGCGAAGGGCATATTTTTGCTGTTATTTTCGACTTGTGGACCAATGCGATAAATATGCTGAGTCCAGCCGCCAAGTATTTCCGCCAGGCGATCCTGACGCTCATCGGGAAACGGATCGAGCATGATCAGGGTAGAGCGCTCGTCGAAGGCGTTATAGATCCCGTGGATGAACTCCTCAAATTCGTAACCGGCAACCGGACAGCGTAGCGTTTCAAGCATCTTTAGCGCACCTTCCTGAACGGTGCCAAACAGCCTTGCCGGACCGGTCAGGCGAATGTCCGCGCTGTCGATAAGCGGTCGGGCATGATTGAGAACCCACGCCTGCGAGGCCTCAATGAGCGTCGGCAAATGATTAAACGTGGTATCCATGCGGACGAGTAGCGCCTTGCGCTCCTCATCGCTCAGGCGCCGCTGGCGACTGGCGACAGCAAGCGTTAGCAGCATCAGATTAAGTATGGTGCAGTGATACCCTTTGGTTTTGGCGCCAGCCCGCTCTTCTCCACAGGGTACTGTTAAGACCAAATCTGCCGCCCGGTCGATAACGGCTGGCGCTTCCCCGGCCATGGAAGCGGTAAGATGCCCGGCTGCCCGGGCGCGTTCCATTGCGGCGAGGGTAGAGAGGCTGCCGCCTCCCTGAGAAATACCGATGACCAGCGCTTTGTCGCTGAGGGTCAGCGCCGAATCATCCAGCAGAAAAGGCCAGTAGACATCAACGGGTAGCCCGCACCACTGCTGCATAAACGAGCGGGCGGTCAGCGCGCCGTGATAAGAGGTACCGGAGCCGGTCAGGATAATACGCGTGACGCCGCGCTCCGTTAGCGCTTTTGCCGCCTGCCAGAGGTCTTCCCGCGTCTGCGTCAGCATAGCGAGCAGACAGGCGGGTGTTTCATTCATATAGTCTTCTACGTGCATGGGTGATATTCCTCTTCTTAAAGCAGGCCTAGCGCGCTGGCCGCCATGCCAAACGCGACGGTTCCTAGCAGGATCCAGTTAATATTGACTCCCTTGCGGATCAACTTGTACATCCCAAGGGTGAAAAGCAGCGGCAGCAGCGAAGGAAGTATTTTGTCAATAAACTCCTGCGCCTTCATGGTGGTCTGCCCGGCGGTAAAGCTGAGCGGGGTGGTGATATCTATCATGCTGGCGGTCATCGCGCCGACGACCATGAGGCCAACAATTGATGCGATATAGGTCACCCGGTCCATAAGGCCGCTTTGGTAAATTCTCATCAGCCAGGTCGTACCCGCCCGGTAGCCGAGCTTCAGGCCATACCAGCGGCACAAAAGATGCGGCAGGTTATAAACTAACAGCGCCAGTATCGGTCCCAGCAGGCTGCCCTGCTGGGCGAAATAGATACCCATCCCGGCGGCGATAACCTTTAATGATCCCCAGAATATGGAGTCGCCGATGCCCGCCAGCGGCCCCATCAGGCTGGTTTTAATCGCGTTTATCGACTCCTCATTAAATTCGGGGTTACGCTGGTTCTCTTCTTCCATGGCAATCGACAGGCCGAAGATAAAGGTCGAGAGATGGGGCGTGGTGTTAAACAGCACCAGATGACGCTGCAGGGCGCGCCCCAGCTCCGTTGGGTCCTGATAGATGCGCTTCAGGGCTGGCGACATTGCGAAGGCATAGCCCATATGCTGCTGGCGCTCGTAGTTCCAGGAGCCCTGTAGCGTAAAGGAGCGCCAGAACACGCTGCGTAAATCGCGGGCGGTGATGCGGCTTGCATCATCGCTTTGCGGCTGGGTAGCGCCAGTCACAGTTTGCGTCATTTCGCTCATGATTAGCTCTCCTGCTGCTTAAGATTAAGGAACTGGCTGATGATAAATGCCAACACCACAGCGAACAGCGCGATGGCGATGATATCCAGTTTGGTATATGCCGCTATCAGAAATCCCAGACCGAGGTACGGCATCAGTTTGCTGCTGAGCATCATGCTGATCAGCAGGGCGAAGCCGAGCGCTGGCAGGATCTTACTGGCGACGATCAATCCATTGGTTATCACCGGCGGAATGGCCTCCAGGAACCAGCTTACCGCCGAAGAACCAAGCAGAATGGCAAAAAATACCGGTAGAAATCCGTTTAAAAAATAGAGTAGCGTCGGACCGGCGAGGTGCATCAGGCCGACCATTCGGGTATTACCCTGTGCCGCATAGCGGTCCGCCAGATGACCAAAGCGGGCGTTCACCACGCGCACCAGGATTCCCAGCGTCTGCGCCAGCATTGAGACAGGGATGGCGATGGTGAGCGCAGCCTCTGGACCACGACCGGACATGATCGAAAACGCGGTGGCCAATACGGAGCCGGTCACGATATCTGGCGGGTGCGCGGCGCCGATGGCGACGTTGCCGAGGAAAATAAGCTCCAGCGTAGCGCCAATCAGAATCCCCTCATGTAAATTACCGCAGACCAGACCGGTGAGGGCGCACATCACCAGCGGTCGATCGATCATTGATACCCCAAGCAGGCGACCATCAAGTATCCCCAGGGCAGCGATCAGTCCGAGTAACGTTGCGGTGAGCAACATAGTGACCTCCGAAGTTAAAGTTGGTCGTTAAGGAGTTCAGCCGAGTGGGCGGGTACCTGACGCATCTCCAGCCGAATACCTTTTTCTTTTAGCGCTCTGCTATGGGCGATTTCCTCTTCGGTCAGATAGATGGCCTTGCCGAATTGTCTTGCCCCTTCCTTCTGTGGCAGACCGCCGTAATTTATTGCGCTAATTCCCGGGACTTTTTCCACTAGCGCGAGGGTTTCCGCAGTATTGCCAAGGACCACCATGACTTTTTTATGATCCAACTTGCCGCTGTTAAGCTTTTCCGCCGCCTGTTCAACGGTGGCGATGTCCAGCGTGACGCCCGCTGGCTTTGCCAGGTTAAGCGACATCGTAATGAAGGCATCCGCCGCGGCTTTGGCGTTGGCGACGATGATATGGTCGATATCCAGCGCTCGGGTCCAGGCAAAAACCACCTGGCCGTGCAGCAGCCGATAATCAATGCGCACGAGTTTAATCATGAGATTCTCCCTGTGGGTCAGAGGATGGTTGTGTTATTAGAGGATTGATGAAAACAATGGATTCACGCGCCGCGCTGGTGGCGTAGATAATCGCGGCCTCGGTAGTGGCTTCTTCGCACAGCAGAAACTCCAGCAGCAGAGTCAGATTGATGCCGGCGACCACGAAAACGTTGCGATGTCGCATCAAGACGCTCACGGCGCTATTGTTGATACTGCCGCCAAGCAGGTCGGTGAAGATCACCACTTCATCACCATTCGCCTGGACGATGAGATGCTCCAGGGTTTGCTCCAGCTGTTCGGTGGTCACGATATCTTCGTCATAGGCGCAGACCGGGATAACGCCGTGTTCGTCGCCAATCAGCAGCGACAAACTGTTCACCAGTCCGCGAGCAAAATGGCCGTGGCTGGCCACATAGATATGTTTCACCCGGTTTCTCCTTCATCCAGATAGCGGTATCTGTTAAGAGCAAAGGGCGTGCCAGAAATGAAAAGTATTATTTATCAATTAATTAAATCGTCTGGTTCACACTAAAGTCGTTATTCCTGGCACAAGCGGGATTATGAGCGCCAGAAACTTGGCACAAACGGCAGAAAAGAGGGGGAAAGAGTGGGTGAAGAAAGTCCCGGGCGAGACGCTGCTGCGCCATGGCCCGGGCGTTCCCGGCAGAAGGGAATTAAATCTCGGTAATGGTCGTCGACTGCGGCAGACGCGACTTCGGCAGGGTAGCGTTGAAATCTTCTACGCTATGGTGGCCGACCGGGACTACCACCAGGCTGGTGTAGCCCTGGGCTTTCAGGTCAAATTCCTCATCGAGGATCGCAAAATCGACCCCTTCAATCGGCACGGCGTCGAGACCCATCGCCGCTACGCCCAGCAGGAAATTGCCGACGTTGAGATACACCTGTTTCGCCATCCACTGATCGTCATCTTTCAGCTCTTTGCGGTGCATATCGGCAAAGAAGGTGCGACCCTTGTGGTTAGCGGCTTTTGCGTCCGGGGTGGCGAAACGGCCATCGGCCTCTTCCTGATCCACCACGCGCTGCAGCCAGGCGTCGTCCATCGCGGTTTTCGCGCAGAACACCACCACGTGCGAGGCGTCGAGAATTTTACGTTCGTTGAACACGTAGGTGCCGCTGGCGGCTTTCGCCACGCGAGCTTTCCCTTCATCGGTGCTGGCGACAATAAAGTGCCACGGCTGGGAGTTGGTGCTAGACGGGCTGTACTGCAGCAGCGTTTTCAGCTGTTCCGCTTCCCCGGCAGTCAGCTTTTTCGTGGCGTCAAAGGCCTTGGTGGAATAGCGCTTCAAAGCGACCGATACGATATCCATAACTCTTCCTCACAGTTTACAGCACCTTACCGGTGCGTTCAGGAGAGGAAGAGTACAGCGAAGATCGCAAAATGATAAGGGTGAAAAATGCGATAACACTTATCGCATTTGGCTGAAAATCAGCGCGGACGCAGGCGCTGCTGCGCCTTTTTACTCAGCTTGTTCACCACCTGATGCCACGAATCGTCAATCAGCTCGGCCAACAGATCCTCGCTGATATCCTCTCCTGGCACCACCGTGATCCAGTGTTTCTTGTTCATATGGTAGCCGGGTTCGATACTGCGATAAATTTGCTGATTCAGCAGCGACTTCTGCGGCTCGGCCTTGAGATTGACCAGCGCCCGCCCGCGAATAGTCATGGTGATCATAAAGATGCGGCCGTCGACCTTAAACACGTCGTACTCTGGCCCAAAGGGCCAGCAGTGTTCGGTAAACGGGTAGGTCAGGGCGATACGGTGAGCGCAGGGATGCAGTGTTTCCGGCGTCATTAGGCGTCCGCCTCATGCAGGGCGTGCCACATGGCTTCAAAGCCGAGGGCGATAATCTCCCGGGCGCGCTGCGGATCGTGGCTGGCGAATTCGATGGTGGTTTCCGCCAGCGACAGAAACAGGGCGTCGCCAAAGGCGCGGTACGCCTCGCTGAGGAATATCTCTTTCACCGACAGCTGGCACATTTCGTTGAGCTCCGGAAAGCTCTCTTTTACCTGGCGGCGGGTTTCGTCGGTGATGCGCTCGCTGAGCGCCATCCGGCGGATCGCTTTGTGCTCCATCGGGTTGCGCACGCCCCAGTCGATATAGCTGTTCCAGATATTGCGCGCGTTCTCTTTCGGGCGCTTCTCGTCCGGATCCAGCCCGGCGATCATTGTGCGCACCAGGCGCAGCTTAATCGCGAGGTACAGCTCGTTGAGCAACTCATCCTTGGTGGCGAAATAGCGAAACAGCGTTCCCTCGGCCACACCGGCGCTGCGGGCGATGGCCGACGTCGAGGCGGCTATGCCGGACTGGGCGAAAGCCGCGGTGGCAGCTTCCAGTAACGCTTGCTTTTTATCTTCACTCTTTGGACGAGCCACTACTTTTTTCCTCACGCAGGTTTAAACAAACCGCCGATCTTGGCACGTCTGACCAGGTCGCTGCAACGGCGGAACGCAAAAATTGAAAATCGTCTTGACGACTTTCATCGCTTTCCTAATAATGAGTGCGTACTCACTCATAATCAAGTTATATCATAAAGCCTCCGGGATGGGGGCTTTTGTCTGGTCAGGATATGAACCGTGTCACTTTCAGCGTGGTCGCCATCATGTTACTCGCAGCAGCAACGACATTGCCGTTTGTTCTTAATGCCGGTTTTGGTAAGGCGCCGCAGGGGGCACAGCTTAGCCAGGTGGAAGCGTCTCCCCACTACCGGGATGGCCAGTTCCATAACCAATTGCCCACGCCAGGGTTCACCGGGCAGAAAAATATGCTGGCGGCGTGGTGGGATTTCCTGATGACCAAACGGGAAAACGCCCGTCCCGCGCAACCGCTGCCGCTGGTGAAGACCGATCTGGCGACGCTGCCCCTCGGGCAGGACGTGATGGTCTGGCTCGGCCACTCCTCCTGGTACCTGCAGCTGGCGGGAAAACGCATCCTGATCGACCCGGTGTTCAGCGATTACGCGGCGCCGTTCTCCTTTATCAATAAAGCCTTCCCCGGCGACTATCCGTGGCGGGCGGAAGGGATGCCGGAGATCGATCTGCTGATCATCTCCCACGATCACTACGACCATCTGGATTACGCCACCATTCGCGCCTTACTGCCGAAAATTAAGCGGGTCATTACGCCGCTGGGGGTCGGATCGCATCTGCGCTACTGGGGAATGGACGGGGCGCTGATTACCGAAGCGGACTGGCAGCAGGCGGTACCGGCCAGCGACGAGCTCACCGTCCACGTGCTGCCGGCGCGGCACTTTTCCGGCCGTGGGCTGAAGCGTAACCAGACGCTGTGGGCCAGTTTTCTGTTCGTTACCCGGCAGCAAAAGATTTATTACAGCGGCGACAGCGGGTATGGGCCGCACTTTAAAGCAATAGGCGATGAGTTCGGTCCGGTCGATCTGGCGATCATGGAGAACGGGCAGTATGACCAGGACTGGAAATATATCCACATGATGCCGGTTGAAACGGCTCAGGCTGCCGACGACCTGCGCGCTCGCGCGGTGCTGCCTGGGCATGCAGGACGATTCGTTTTGGCGAAACACAGCTGGGATGAACCGTATCAACGGCTGGCGGCTGCCAGCGAAGGAAGGGCCTGGCGTCTGCTGACGCCTGTGCAGGGCGAGCCGGTGTGGGTCGCCGATAAGACGCAATCATTTAACGCCTGGTGGCGCTAAGCGCCAGTGCAGTATCAGAGGAGAGAGCATATGACGATTTCCGCTCAGGTGATTGATACTATCGTCGAGTGGATTGATGATAACCTGCATCAACCGCTGCGTATTGATGATATCGCTCGCCATGCCGGGTATTCGAAATGGCATCTGCAACGGCTGTTTTTACAGTACAAAGGGGAGAGCCTGGGGCGCTATATTCGCGAAAGGAAGCTGCTGCTGGCCGCCCGCGATCTGCGCGACACCGATCAGCGGGTCTACGATATCTGCCTCAAGTATGGCTTTGATTCGCAACAGACCTTTACCCGCGTCTTTACCCGGACCTTCAATCAGCCGCCGGGCGCCTACCGCAAAGAGAACCACAGTCGCGCCCACTGAGGCGCGCCTCTCCTGGTTTACCGCTCGAGGGAAAACCAGCGACGCCACACCCAGCGCAGCACCAGATACTCAATGGCGCCCAGCGCTAAGAACCACAGACAAAACAGCACCGTATAGAGCTGGTTGAGATCCATCATATGGAATGTCTCAACCAGCTTTTGCGCCAGCGTCAGGCCCAGCGAAGGCGCGGGCAACAGCAGACAGGAGAGCAGGGCCAGCAGTAAGATCCCGGCGGCGGAGAGCAGCGTTTCCAGTGGATGTTTCATGTCATGTTAATCATCAGTTAAAAAACATATTGTCCGGTAAAATAATGCTTAACGCAATATGCTTTGTTTTTTTACTCGCTATAACACGACTATTTTAAATATTATCGCCTGCCTTTCGCTCTCATGTTAATTAATCTGAAATAATTTGTAATTAAGTTAATTGCAGCCGGGTGTAAATTAACGTCATTATTATGCCAGCGCTTTTACAAAACTGTAAGTGCTATATCCCACCAGCGTAGCAATGATGATAGCTAACGCGATGTACAGCGCCAGACGGCGCCCGCGGTAGATTCCAAACATATTTTACCTCGTTTAGTTTTGGTTTATTAATATTCTGTAATAGTTGGTTTGTGGAATTAACTTATCACAAAATTTTTATTTTGCGAAAAATTTAGACTTGTATTGGTTCACATTTTTATCGGCATTTTTGCCCTCTTTTACTTAATTGGCCAGGAATGATTTCAGGCTTTCCGACTCACGGAATTTATAAGGAAAATGTAAATTGACCAAGATGAATAACCCAAAGTTTACGACGCCCTCGGGCGACACCGCGCCACGGCAGGTCTGGCAGCAGACCGTTGACGCAGTGCTGGCGCAGACCAAAAGCCAGGCCGCTGGGTTAAGTTCCGCAGACGCCGCCGAGCGCCTGAATACCTGTGGGCCGAACGCGCTGCCGGAAAAGAAAGGCAAACCGGGCTGGCTGCGCTTTCTCGCCCACTTTAACGACGTACTGATTTACGTGCTGCTGGCCGCCGCGGCGCTGACCGCCATCATGGGGCACTGGGTCGATACCCTGGTGATCCTCGGCGTGACGGTGATTAACGCCCTGATCGGCCATATCCAGGAGAGCAACGCCGAAAAATCGCTGCAGGGGATCCGCAACATGCTCTCCAGCGATGCCCGCGTCCAGCGTAACGGCAAGCATGAGACTATCCCGACGCGCGGCCTGGTTCCGGGGGATATCGTTATCCTGCGCGCCGGCGACCGCGTGCCGGCGGATATGCGCCTGATTGAAACCCACAACCTGCGGGTGGAAGAGGCGATCCTCACCGGCGAGTCGACGGTGGTGGATAAAATCACCGACGCGCTGGAGGGCGATCTGCCGCTGGGCGACCGGGTGAACATGGTCTTCTCCGGGACCACCGTCAGCGCCGGCGGCGGCGTCGGCGTGGTGACCGCCACCGGCGCGCAGACCGAACTCGGCCATATCAACCAGATGATGGCGGGTATTGAGAAGCACCGTACCCCGCTGCTGGTGCAGATGGATAAGCTCGGCAAAGCGATTTTCGCCATTATTCTCGCCATGATGGTGGCGCTGTTTATCTTCAGCCTCGCGCTGCGGGATATCCCGATGGGCGAGCTGCTGCTGTCGCTGATTAGCCTGGCGGTAGCCGCGGTACCGGAAGGACTGCCGGCGATCATCTCGATTATTCTGTCGCTCGGCGTGCAGACGATGGCGCGCAAGCGGGCGATTATTCGTAAGCTGCCGACCGTGGAAACCCTCGGCGCCATGACCGTGGTCTGCTCGGATAAAACCGGCACCCTGACGATGAACGAAATGACCGTCAAAGCGATCATCACCGCCGACTGCTGCTATCGGGTGGAAGGCGACAGCTACGAGCCGCAGGGGCGGATCTTCCTCGAGGGGAGCGATGAGCCCGTGCAGGTTCAGCCCGGCACCGTGCTGGAGACCTGGCTGCGCACCATCGACCTGTGTAACGACAGCCAGCTTACCCAGGATGAGCGCGGTCTGTGGGGGATCACCGGCGGGCCGACCGAAGGGGCGCTTAAAGTGCTGGCGGCGAAAGCGCAGCTCCCGGCGGTGGAGGCCCGTCTGGTGGCCAAGATCCCCTTTGACTCGCAGTACAAATATATGTCGACCCTGCAGCACATCGATGGCGATGCCCGGGTGCTGATCACCGGTGCGCCGGACGTTATCTTCGCCATGTGCCGCGAGCAGATGAGCCGCCACGGCGCGGTGCCGTTCGAGGCGCAGTACTGGGAAGAGGAGATGGCGCGCTTCGCCCGTCAGGGACTGCGGATGGTGGCGGCGGCCTGTAAGCCGGCCAGCCTTGATGCCACCACCCTCAACCATGAGGACCTGCAGGAGGGACTGATTTTCCTCGGCATCGCCGGGATGATGGATCCCCCGCGTCCGGAAGCCATTGACGCCATCCACGCCTGCCAGACCGCCGGCATACGCGTGAAAATGATCACCGGCGACCACCCGCAGACGGCGATGAGCATCGGCCAGATGCTGGGGATCACCAACAGCAGCCAGGCCATGACCGGCTACCAGCTGGAGCACATGGACGATGCGGCGCTGGCGAAGGCGGCGGTGGAGTACGACATCTTTGCCCGTACCAGCCCGGAGCATAAGCTGCGCCTGGTTAAAGCCCTGCAGGATAACGGCGAAGTGGTCGGCATGACCGGCGACGGCGTTAACGACGCGCCGGCGCTGCGCCAGGCCGACGTGGGTATCGCCATGGGTATCAAAGGCACCGAAGTCACCAAAGAGGCGGCCGACATGGTGTTAACCGATGATAACTTCGCCACCATCGCCAGCTCGGTAAAAGAGGGCCGTCGGGTCTATGACAACCTGAAGAAGACCATCCTCTTCATCATGCCGACCAACCTGGCGCAGGGGCTGCTGATCATCATCGCCCTGCTGGCGGGGAACATTATTCCGCTGACCCCGGTGCTGATCCTGTGGATGAACATGGCGACGTCGGCGACGCTCTCCTTCGGCCTGGCCTTTGAGGCCGCAGAGCGCAACGTGATGAACCGTCCGCCGCGTAAAACCGGCCAGCATGTGATGGATGGTTTCGCCGTGTGGCGAGTGGCTTTCGTCGGGTCGATGATCGCGATTGCCGCCTTTATCCTTGAGGCCTGGCTGGCGCCGCGCGGCCACAGTCCGGAGTTTATCCGCACCGTGCTGCTGCAGATGCTGGTGACGGCGCAGTGGGTCTACATGATCAACTGCCGCAGCAGCGACAGCTTCTCCCTGAGCATGGGTCTGCTGCGCAACAAAGGCATCTGGCTGGTGACCGGCGTCCTGCTGCTGATGCAGCTGGTCATTATCTATGTCCCGCTGATGCAGAGCATGTTTGGTACGGAAGCGCTGCCGCTGCGCTACTGGTTTGTCACTCTGGTCATCGGCGTCGCCATGTTCCTGGTGGTGGAAATAGAGAAGCGTCTGACGCGCCGGTTCCGCAAAACGGCCTGAACAATCTCGCGCGCCTCGCTGCAGGCGCGCGTTACTGTCGCAAGGATCCTCTATGATTAAAACCTTCCGCTTTGCTCTGCTGGCCTGCGGTCTGGTCGTCGGCGCCCTGACGGCGACCGCCGCGCCGGCGGTGCCGGTCCGCGTCGCCACGGTTGAACTGGCTCCTCATGCTGAAGAACGCGCTATCCCCGGGCGGGTCGAGGCGATCCGCGCCGTCGACATTCGCGCGCGCACCGAAGGGGTGATTGTTCAGCGCCACTTCCAGGACGGCCAGTATGTTACCGAAGGCGACCTGCTGTTTACCCTCGACGACGCGCAGCCCCGCGCGGCGCTGGCTCTGGCGCAGGCCGAGCTGAAAAGCGCCGAAGCCTCATTACGTCAGTCGCAGCAGTTGCTCACTCGCTACGAGCGGCTTATCAACAACCACTCCATCAGCCGCAACGACGTCGATACGGCCCGGATGCAGCGCGACGTCGCCGCCGCTGCCGTACAGCAGGCCAAAGCCCGCGTCGAGGCCCAGCAGATTGTGCTCAGCTACACCCGGATTGCGGCGCCGGTGACCGGTCGCGTGGGCCATAGCGCCTTTCACGTCGGGACGCTGGTCAATTCGTCCAGCGGCGTGCTGGTGGACATTGTGCAGTTGGATCCGGTGCGGGTCTCGTTCGCCCTCGACGAAGCCGCGTTTTTCAGCAAAACCGGCCAGCACGCCGATATCCACGCTCTGAAGCAGGCGTGGCTGGCGCAGATTGAGGTTGATGGTAAACGGCGCGACGGGGTGTTGACCTCTATCGATAACCGGATCGACGCCCGCACCGGCAGCGTAGCGGTGCGGGCCGAGTTTGCCAATCCGCAGCACCGTCTGCTGCCGGGCGGCAGCGTGACGATCCTGTTCCGTCCGCAGGAACTGCCGTCGCGAGTGATGGTCCCTGCTGCCGCCGTGCAGCAGGATCCGCAGGGCTTTTTCAGCTGGGTGCTGAAGCCGGACCACACCGCCGGGCAGCGTCGTCTGACCCTCGCGGGGCAGCAGGGGCAGCAGTTTGCGGTCGAGAAAGGGCTGCAGGCGGGCGAGCAGGTGATCACCGACGGCGCGCAGCGGTTGCGCGAAGGCGCCGCGGTGCAGGTGCTGAACTAGCTAAGGAGAAGGGATGCTGACCTTTTTTATCCGTCGTCCGCGATTTGCCATGGTGATCGCGCTGCTGCTGACCTTTGTCGGCGCAGTGTCGCTGAAGCTGATCCCGGTGGAGCAGTACCCGGCGATCACCCCCCCGGTGGTGAACGTCAGCGCCAGCTGGCCGGGCGCCAGCGCGTCAGACGTGGCGGAAGCCATCGCCGCCCCGCTGGAGACCCAGCTCAACGGCGTCGATCATATGCTGTATATGGAGTCCACCAGCTCGGATGAGGGGACGTACCGCCTGAGCATAACCTTCGCGGCAGGCACCGACGCCGACCTGGCGGCGATCGACGTGCAAAACCGGGTGTCGCAGGCGCTGGCGCAGCTCCCGGCGGAGGTGCAGCAGAATGGGGTCCAGGTCCGCAAGCGCGCCAGCAACCTGCTGATGGGGGTGAGCCTCTACTCGCCGCTGGGCACGCTGTCGCCGCTGTTTGTCAGCAACTACGCCAGCACCCAGGTGCGCGAGGCGCTGGCCCGCCTGCCCGGCGTCGGCGAGGTGCAGATGTTTGGCGCCCGGGATTACAGCATGCGTATCTGGCTGCGCCCGGACCGCATGAACGCGCTCAACATCACCACGGATGATGTCGCCCAGGCGCTGCGCGAGCAAAATGTGCAGGGCGCGGCGGGGCAGGTGGGCACCCCGCCGGTATTTAACGGCCAGCAGCAGACGCTGACCATCAACGGGCTGGGGCGTCTGAACGAGGCGGCCAGCTTTGGCGAGATTATCCTCCGCCGCGGCGCGCAGGGGCAGCTGGTGCGCCTCGCCGACGTGGCGACCATTGAGCTGGGCGCCCGCAGCTACAGCTCCGGCGCCCAGCTGAACGGTAAAGCGTCGGCCTATCTGGGGATCTATCCGACGCCCACCGCCAACGCCCTGCAGGTCGCCAGCGCAGTGCGTGCGGAGCTTAACCGCCTGCACACTCGCTTTCCGGCGGATCTCACCTGGGAGGTGAAGTTCGATACCACCCGCTTTGTGGCGGCGACGATCAAAGAGATCGGCGTCTCGCTGGCGCTGACCCTGCTGGCGGTGGTCGTGGTGGTGTCGCTGTTTTTGCAGAGCTGGCGGGCGACGCTGATCGTAGTGCTGGCGATCCCGGTGTCACTGATCGGCACCTTTGCGGTGCTCTATCTGCTGGGCTACAGCGCCAACACCCTCAGCCTGTTCGCGATCATTCTCGCCCTGACGATGGTGGTGGATGACGCCATTGTGGTGGTGGAGAATGTGGAAACCAAAATGGCGGAAGGGCTGGATCGCCTGCAGGCCACCGCCCAGGCGCTGCGGCAGATCGCCGGGCCGGTGATCGCCACGACCCTGGTGCTGCTGGCGGTGTTTGTGCCGGTGGCGCTGCTCCCGGGGATCGTCGGCGAGCTGTACCGGCAGTTTGCCGTGACGCTCTCCACCGCGGTGGCCCTGTCGAGCCTGGTGGCGCTAACCCTGACGCCGGCCCTCTGCGCGCTGCTGCTGCGCCCGCGTCCTGCCCGGCCAGCGGCGGTGTGGCGGGCGTTTAACCGTCTTCTCGACGGCACCCGCGACGGCTATGGCCGGCTGGTAGGCTGGATGAACCGCCGTCCCTGGCTGGCGCTGGCGGCGACGGTGGCGGCAGGCGCGCTGGTGGCGTTCAGCTTCACCTCGATGCCGAAAGGCTTCCTGCCGCAGGAAGATCAGGGTTACCTGTTTGCCAGCGTGCAGCTGCCGGAGGCGGCGTCGCTGGAGCGTACCGAAGCGGTGATGACCCAGGCGCGCAAGCTGCTGATGGCTAACCCGGCGGTGGAGGATGTGATTCAGGTGTCCGGGTTCAACATTCTCAACGGCACCAGCGCCTCTAACGGCGGGTTTATCTCGGTAATGCTCAAGGACTGGCATCAGCGGCCGCCGCTGGATGCGGTGATGGCGGATATTCAGCGCCAGCTGCTGTCGCTACCCGAGGCGACGATCATGACCTTCGCGCCGCCGACCCTGCCGGGCCTGGGCAATGCCTCGGGGTTTGATCTGCGCATCATGGCGCAGGCTGGTCAGTCGTCGGCGGAGCTGGAGCAGGTGACGCGGGAGATCCTCCAGCTGGCGAACCAGCATCCGCAGCTGAGCCGGGTGTTTACCACCTGGAGCAGCAACGTGCCGCAGCTGACCCTGACGGTCGACCGCGACCGGGCGGCGCTGCTGGATGTGCCGGTGGCGCACATCTTCAGCAGCCTGCAGACGGCGTTCGGCGGCACGCGCGCCGGCGATTTCAGCCGTAACAATCGTGTCTATCATGTGGTGATGCAAAATGAGATGCAGTGGCGCGAGCGGGCTGAGCAGATTAGCGAGCTGTACGTCCGCAGCCGCGACGGCGAGCGGGTGCGGCTGAGCAATCTGGTCACCATTACGCCGACGGTGGGGGCGTCGTTTATTCAGCAGTACAATCAGTTCCCGTCCGTGTCGGTGAGCGGTTCAGCGGCCGAGGGGGTCAGCAGCCGCACGGCGATGGCGGCCATGGAGCAGATTTTGCAGGCCCATCTACCGCCGGGATATGACTATGCCTGGAGCGGGATCTCCTGGCAGGAGCAGCAGACCAGTAATCAGGCGGTGTGGATCGTGCTGGCGGCGGTGGCGATGGCGTGGCTGTTCCTGGTGGCGCAGTATGAGAGCTGGACGCTGCCGGCGAGCGTCATGCTCTCGGTGCTGTTCGCCATCGGCGGAGCGCTGCTCTGGCTGTGGACCGCGGGCTATGCCAACGATGTGTATGTTCAGATAGGGCTGGTGCTGCTGATCGCCCTGGCGGCGAAGAATGCGATTCTGATCGTTGAGTTCGCCCGCAGCCGGCGCGAGGAGGGGCTGTCGATAGTCGACGCTGCGCGAGAGGGGGCTACCCGCCGCTTCCGCGCGGTAATGATGACCGCGGTGTCGTTTATTATCGGTATCATGCCGATGATGCTCGCCACCGGCGCCGGGGCGCAGAGCCGGCGGATCATCGGCACCACGGTATTCAGCGGGATGCTGGTGGCGACGATGGTTGGCATCCTGTTTATCCCGTCGCTGTATGTACTGTTTCAACGTATGCGCGAGTGGGCGCATCGGCGGGGGTAAGCGCGGCGCTACCGGTCGGTAACGGGGATACTCCAGGCTGCAACGACTACCGGGCGGTCCCCTCTCCCTTTGGGAGAGGGGGAGGGTGAGGGTGGGTTTTGCGTTCACGTTGCGTTTGGGCGTGAACCCCGCCTTATCTGCCGACCTCCGGTTCGCTGATTTCAGCGGGAATCAGCCCTGCTGCACGCCCGTAGATTTCAGGAGCCACACCATAGCGAACATACTCTGTAGGCCCGGTAAGCGCAGCGCCACCGGGCAAGGACATCGGGCACGGCGGCAATACCTTGCCCGGCCTGTCGTTAATTTATTCACTCTCCTGGCTGGAATGGCCGCCCCCAAATGCGCCCGCTATTTTCTCTCCACCGTTATCATGGTCACGAACGGATGATACTGCCACGGCACGCTGCCGCCTTTGCGGTACATCTTCGACAGGGTGCCGTCGAGATAAAGCATCTGCCGCACGCCAAGCTCTGACTGCGCATAGCAGGCAAAATCGTAAAAGTTGGTCTCGCGATCGCTGAGCATAAACACCACCCGGCCCTGCTTATCGATACCAACCCCGTTGCGCAGCTTGCGCGAACTGGCGGAGGGCTTCAGTCGCCAGTTGATGACGCCATTTTCAATCAGCATCGGGCCGGACTGCACCGCATAGCGGATGGCGGGAGAGGGTTTGTACGCCGGCAGCGGCACGATTTTCGCCCGGCCGTTTTCCACCAGGAATACGCCGCCGGGGCGGATAAAGAAGTTCCCGCCGCCGGCGGAGCGGTTGACCGGCGTCAGCCGTTTGCCGTCTTCGATATACAGCCCCAGCGGCGCGTAGGCCTTATCGTAAATGCCGCCGTTCATCGCCATCTGCACTCGGCCGTCGCCATCGATACCCGCCAGCAGCGAACGCAGGGAACCCCAGGCTTTGCCGTGCCGATCCTGCCAGTACATCGCAATGCGCTCTTTCTGCGCATCCACCCGATAGCTCTGCAGGGTCAGCGTCGGGTCGGTGAGGGTACAGGCGGCGCTGGCGACGGCGGCCAGGGGCAGCAGCGCCAGAGGGAGCAGGCAACGTAATAACATGGGCAGTCCTTTCTATAGTCTGCGCCGAGTATACCCGCCTCGCTGCCTTATGCCGCCCAAATCTCACAGTGTTTTTGCACCAGCCCGGAAAGCGAACCGCCGTTGGCGATAAAGTCGCGCATCTGCTGCGCCTCGCTGTGCGGCGATTTCGCCTGGCGAACCACCGCCTCCAGCGCTGCCGTCGCCTTCAGCTGATGGGCGAAAGGGGCCAGCCGGTCGGCGAGCTGCAGGATCTCCTGGCGGATGCTGCGCTGCTCCCCGCTGCGCACGTCGGTGAGGGTCCCGTCCAGCCCGTAGCGGCAGGCCTGATAGCGGTTAAAGGGGTACAGCAGATAATCATCAGGCTGGTGCTTAAAAGGGCGCTCCGTCAACAGCCAGCAGGCCAGGGTCTGAATAAAGCCGGCGATGTGGATCGCCTGGGCAAGGGTCAAGGGGGTGTCCATCACCCGCACCTCGACGGTACCAAACTGCGGGCTGGGGCGAATATCCCAGTGCAGATCCTTCATGCTGTCGATCATGCTGGTGTAGCTCAGCTGGCGGAACAGGCGACGAAACCCCTGCCAGTCGGCCACCCACGGCATCGGACCGTTGTCGGGATAGGAGGAGAAGCGGTTCAGGCGTGAACAGGCGAAGCGGCTGTCGGTACTGTCAAACCACGGTGAGGCGGCGTTAAGGGCGATGAAGTGCGGTACAAAGCGCGACAGGCCATGCAGCAGATAGATGGCGTCGTCACCGCTCTGGCAGCCGACGTGCACATGCTGGCCAAAGACCGTCGCCTGCTGTGCCAGATAGCCAAAATGCTCGACGGTTTTGACATAGCGCGGGTTATCGCTGATTTGCTGGCGCTGCCAGGCATGAAAGGGGTGGGAACCGCCGCCGCAGATCTGCAGATGATGGCGCAGCGCCGCGCGCTGGACCGCCTGCTGGATGGCGCTGAGCTGGATTTGCGCATGGCTGATGTCGCGGCACACCCCGGTGGCGATCTCCAGCATGCTCTCGGTGATGTCGTGTTTGGCTTCTCCCACGGTCAGCTCATGCTGGACGTCGGCAATCAGCGTCGAGGCATCCTGGCTGAGATCGTAACCCGGCGGGTTCACCACCTGCAGCTCCAGTTCGATACCGAGGGTAAAAGGATCGGAGCGGTGAAAATCGGCTAAAGGCATAGTCTCTCCCGGTCGATGTGTTCCCTGAAGTATAGAAGGGATTGATCCCGACGGAGAATACGCGGCGGCGGTGGACGGGGGATGAATAAAAAGTGACGCAGAGTGATTATTTGAAATTTGCCATATAGCGGCTGGTGCAATTCTGCAACATATTTCCCGCTGGCGGTGCGGCGGAATAAGATGCAATTATTTTCCCATAATTATCATGGTGATAATATAAGTCATTCTTATTTTACCGGTCGGTTTTGGCCTATTTTCGTCCGCGTAAGAGCTGGTACGCATTTTGCCTGTTAATCCGTGACACTTTATTTAACAGGGATCATGTGATGCACAAAAAGACGTTATTTTCGCGTGCCGGTCGTCTCGCCGTGGCGGTGAGCGGCGCACTGGCCCTGGCGGGCGCCGCCTTACCTGCCAACGCCTCCACGCTGCGGATCGCCATGACCGCCGCGGATATTCCGTTAACCCTTGGCCAGCCGGATCAAGGCTATGAGGGCAACCGCTTTACCGGCATCCCGCTGTACGACGCGCTGGTGGAGTGGGATCTGTCGCAAGGTGAAAAGCCCAGCGGTCTGGTGCCGGGGCTGGCGACCGAGTGGCACATCGATCCGCAGAACACCAGCCGCTGGATTTTCACCCTGCGTCCGGGGGTGAAGTTTCATGATGGGACGGAGGTGAACGCCGACGCCATCGTCTGGAACGTGGATAAGGTGCTGAATAAAGCGGCGCCGCAGTACGCCCCGGGTCAGATCGGCAACACCCTGTCGCGCATGCCGACCCTCACCGGCGCAGAGAAAATTGACGACCACACCGTGGCGCTGACCACCTCGGAACCGGATGCGCTGCTGCCGTACAACATCACCAACCTGTTTATCGTCTCGCCGACGGCGTGGCAGAAGCAGTATGACGCGGTGCCGGCCAGCGTGAGAGATAGCGCCGCGCGCAGCAAACAGGCGTGGACCGCCTTCGCCGCCCACGCGGTGGGTAGCGGCCCGTTCAAACTGGAGAAGCTGGTGCCGCGTCAGCAGCTGATCCTCGATAAAAACCCCGACTACTGGAACAAAGATCGCATTCCCCGGGTGGATAAAGTGGTGCTGATCCCCTTGCCGGAGGCCAACGCCCGTACCGCGGCGCTGTTGTCGAAGCAGGTGGACTGGATTGAAGCCCCGGCGCCGGACGCCATCGATCAGATCAAGTCTCAGGGTTTTCACCTCTACGCCAACACCCAGCCGCATCTGTGGCCCTGGCAGTTCTCCTTTGAAAAAGGATCGCCGTGGCAGGACATCCGCGTGCGCAAAGCGGCCAACTTGTGTCTGAACCGTGCCGAGCTGAAGAGCTACCTCGGCGGCTACATGACCGAGGCCACTGGGGTCTACGAGGCTGACAGCCCGTGGCATGGCAAACCCACCTTCCAGATAAAATATGACCCGGACGCCGCCCGCCAGCTAATGACCGAGGCCGGATACAATGCCAGCAAACCGCTGCGCGTCACGGTGGCTACCTCGGCCTCCGGCTCCGGGCAGATGCAGCCCTTGCCGATGAACGAGTATATCCAGCAGAGCCTGAAGAGCTGCTTCTTCAATGTGGATATCAAAGTGGTGGAATGGAACACCCTGTTTACCAACTGGCGCCTGGGCGCCCGGGACCCCTCGGCGAAAGGGATCGATGCGATCAACGTCAGCGCCGCGGTTAACGATCCTTACTTTGGCCTGATCCGCTTCTCGACGGCCAAAGCGTTTCCGCCGGTGGCGACCAACTGGGGTTACTTTTCCACGCCGGAGACGGAGAAGCTGGCCGCCGCCGTCAAGCACGCCTTTACCCCGGCGGAGATGAACAAAGCGGCCGGTGAGTTGCACGCCGCGCTGGTGGATCAGGTGCCATTCCTGTTTGTCGCCCACGACGTCGGGCCGCGTGCGATTTCCCCTGCGGTGACCGGGGTGGTGCAACCGCAGAGCTGGTTTATCGACCTCAGCCTGGTGAGCAAAAAAGAGTAATCGCGAAAGGGGCGACCGATGATCAATACGCTGCTATACCGCATTCTGCTGGCTATCCCCACCATGCTGGGGGTGGCGGTGATCTGTTTCATGCTGGTGCAGATCGCCCCGGGCGACCCGCTGGTGTCGGTGATGCCGCCGGACGCCTCGGAGGCGCTGCGTCAGACATTAATGCAGGCTTACGGCTTTGATAAGCCGCTGCCCCTGCAGTTTATCCACTGGCTGTGGCGGGCGCTGCACGGCGACCTTGGTATGTCGGTCGCCACCGGCCGCCCGGTGATAGACGAAGTGATGACCGCGGTGGCTTACTCTCTGCGCCTGGCGCTGCTGGCGACGGCGATCGGTTTTGTCCTCGGCAGCCTGTTCGGCTTTGTCGCTGGCTATTTTCGCAACAGCGTCATTGACCGTCTGGCCTCGGTATTGTCGGTGTTTGGCGTCAGCGTGCCGCACTACTGGCTGGGGATGCTGCTGGTGATCCTCTGCAGCGTCAAGTTCGCGCTGCTGCCGGCCACCGGCGGCGGGCCGATAGGCGAGGTGGGCTGGCAATGGGACTGGGCGCACCTGCAGTTCATGCTGCTGCCGGCCCTCACCCTGTCGGTGATCCCGACCGGGATTATCGCCCGCACCGTGCGCTCGCAGGTGGCCGATATCCTCAGCCAGGAGTTTATCGTTGGCCTGCGCGCCCGCGGGCTCAACGAGTCGCGCATCTTTGTCCATGTCATGAAAAATGCCGCGCCCACCGCGCTGGCGGTGATGGGGCTGCAGGTGGGCTATCTGATGGGCGGCTCGATCCTTGTGGAGACCGTTTTCTCCTGGCCGGGAACCGGATTGCTGCTCAATACCGCCATTTTTCAGCGCGACCTGCCCCTGCTGCAGGGCACCATCTGGGTGCTGGCGCTGTTTTTCGTGCTGCTCAACCTGCTGGTGGATATTCTGCAGACCACCCTCGATCCGCGTATTAAGAGGAGCTGACCATGGTGGATACGGCAACGACGAAAGCGGTCCCGGCCGCAGCGGCCCACGCTACCCGGCAAGGTTACTGGCGCGGCGTGCTGCGCCGCCTACTGCGCGACCCCGGCGGGGTGGTGGTGGGCGTGGTGATCCTCCTGCTGCTGGCCCTGGCGCTGTTCGGTCCGTGGCTTATCGTCAAAGATCCCTATCAAACGTCGATGTTCCTGCGCCTGAAACCCATCGGCAGCGATGGCTTCCCGCTGGGCTCGGATGAGCTGGGACGCGACATGCTGTCGCGGCTGATCCTTGGCACCCGACTGTCGCTGTTTATGGGAATTGTCCCGGTGGTGTTCGCCTTTTTTATCGGCGGGGCCATCGGGATTATCGCCGGCTATACGGGCGGCAAAACCAATACCGTGATTATGCGCACCGTGGATGTGTTCTATGCCTTTCCCTCCGTCCTGCTGGCGATTGCGCTGTCGGGAGCGTTGGGGGCGGGCATCGGCAATGCGCTGTTGTCGCTGACCCTCGTGTTTGTCCCGCAGGTGGCGCGGATTGCCGAGAGCGTGACCGCCCAGGTGCGGCATATGGACTATATCGACGCCGCCCGGGCCACTGGCGCCAGCGCGTTGACCATTATCCGCGTCCAGGTGTTGGGCAACGTGCTCGGGCCGATCTTCGTCTTCTCCACCGGGCTGATTTCGGTGTGCATGATCCTCGCCTCCGGCCTGTCGTTTCTCGGCCTCGGCGTGCGGCCGCCGGAGCCCGAGTGGGGGCTGATGCTCAATACGCTGCGCACGGCAATCTATACCCAGCCGTGGGTGGCCGCCCTGCCGGGCCTGATGATTTTTATCACCTCCATTTCGTTCAATATCCTCGCGGACCGCCTGCGTGCGGCAATGGCGATTAAGGAGTAAGCGATGCAACCCTTTATCAATATCGACCTTGGCGGGCCGGCGCAGCCGCTGCTGAAGGTCAATCACCTGCTGAAGTACTTTCGCGGCGGCAAAGGCCGGGAGGTGGTGCAGGCGGTGGACGATATCAGCTTCACGGTGATGAAAGGCGAAACCCTGGGGGTGGTCGGCGAGTCGGGCTGCGGCAAATCGACCACCGCCCGGCTGCTGATGCAGTTGCTCACCCAGGACAGCGGCGAACTGATCTTCGACGGACAGGGGGTCGGCTCGTCACGTCTGCCGCTGAAAGCCTACCGTCGCCAGGTGCAGATGGTCTTCCAGGATAGCTATGCTTCGCTCAATCCGCGCCTGACCATGGAGGAGAGCATCGCCTTCGGCCAGCGCGTCCACGGCGTCAGCGCCAGAGAGGCCAGCGAATATGCCCGCTATCTGCTGGCGCACGTTGGCCTTGAGCCGGCGCGCTTTGCCGACCGCTACCCGCATGCGCTCTCCGGCGGCCAGCGGCAGCGGGTGAATATCGCCCGCGCGCTGGCGATGAAGCCGCGGCTGGTGATCCTCGATGAGGCAGTGTCGGCGCTGGATAAATCGGTGGAAGCCCAGGTGCTGCAGCTGCTGCAGGAGCTGAAACGGACTCTTGAGCTGACCTACGTGTTCATCAGCCACGATCTGCACGTGGTTCGCTGGCTGTCGGATCGGATCCTCGTCATGTACCTTGGCGAAGTGGTGGAGATTGGCCCGGCGGAGCAGCTGTTTACCGCCTCCGCCCACCCCTATACCCGGGCGCTGTTAAGCTCGATGCCCTCCATGGACCCGGAAAACCGCACCCTGACCTCGCCGCTGAGCGGCGATCCCCCCAGCCCCATCGCGCCGCCGAGCGGCTGCCGCTTTCACACCCGCTGCCCGCATGCGAAGGCGGTCTGCGCCGAGGTGAAACCGCGGCTGGAGGCGGTCGGGGAGGGGCACCAGAGCGCCTGCCTGATGGCGCAGCCGGCCTCGCCCTGGCATCAAAGCATCCCCCTTAAGGAGGTCAGCCATGTCGGATAACGCCTTTGTCCATGTGCGCGACCTGCGGGTCGTCTTTCGCCGCGACGGGCAGACCATCAACGCGGTCAACGGGGTCTCCTTTGAGGTACAAAAGGGGGAGGTGATGGCGCTGATTGGCGAGTCGGGTTCCGGCAAGAGCGTGACCCTGCGGGCGCTAATGCGCCTGCACCCGCCAGGGAGCAGTGAGCTCTCCGGCACCCTGCAGGTGGGGGACGACGAGGTGCTGACGATGAGCGCCAGCCAGCTGCGGCACTATCGCGGCGGACGCTGCGCGATGATTTTTCAGGAGCCGCTGCTGGCCTTCGATCCGGTCTACACCGTCGGGCAGCAGATTATTGAAGGGCTGCGCCGCCACGAAGGGCTGTCGCGCCAGGCGGCCCGGGACAGGGCGCTGGAGGCCCTGAGCCAGGTGCGCATTCCCAGCCCCGAGCGGCGGCTGGATGCTTACCCGCACGAGATGTCCGGCGGAATGCGCCAGCGGGCGATGATCGCCCTTGCGCTCTCCTGTAACCCGCAGCTGCTGCTGGCGGATGAGCCGACCACCGCCCTCGACGCCACGGTGCAAATCCAGATCCTGATCCTGCTGCGCGAGCAGCAAAAGCAGCGCGGGCTGTCGATCGTGTTTGTGACCCACGATATCGGCGCCGCGGTGGAGATCGCCGACCGGGTGGCGGTGATGTACGCCGGGCGGATCGTCGAGGAAGCGTCGATGAGCGAGATCCTGCGCCACCCGCGCCATCCTTATACCCAGGTGCTGCTGGGCAGTCGGCCGAAAGAGGGGCTTAAGAAAGGTGATGCCCTGCACTGCATTCCCGGCGCGCCGCCGGATCTGGCGCGCTTGCCGCCCGGCTGCGCATTTGCCGAGCGCTGCCCGCACCGTCGCCCGGTCTGTGAGCAGAGTCTGCCGCCGACGGAATCCGTCGCGGAACGCCACGCGGTGAGTTGCCACCGCTGGCGCGAGCTGGCGATTGACGCTAACGCCCAGGCCCTGGCCGTCTGATCGGCGGCAAAAAACCATACAGGATGAAGACCAGGCGTTGATAGCGCATTTCCACCGCCGGTTACGCTGGCGGCGACCTTGATGTCAGGAGACCACCATGAGCAGTGATGTACTTTTTACCCCCGCGACCGACACCACCGGCTGGCGCATCAATGGCGACCGCCTGTGGGCGTCGTTAATGGATCTCGCGCAGATCGGCGCCACGCCGAAGGGCGGCTGCCGCCGTCTGACCCTCACCGACCTCGACCGCCAGGGGCGGGACAAGGTAATAGGCTGGGCGCGGGAGGCCGGGATGAGCGTCACCATCGATAAAATAGGCAATGTATTTATGCGCCGGGAAGGCCGCAACCCCGGCCTGCCGCCCATCGTCTCCGGCAGCCATATCGACACTCAGCCCACCGGCGGCAAATTTGACGGCAACTACGGCGTGCTGGCGGCGCTGGAGGTGGTGCGCACGCTCAACGATCTGCAGATTGCCACCGAGGCGCCGATTGAGGTGGTGTTCTGGACCAACGAAGAGGGGTCGCGCTTTGTGCCGGTGATGATGGGCTCTGGGGTCTTTGCCGGCGTCTTCCCGCTGGAGGAGACCTGGGCCGTCACGGATAAAGAGGGCATCAGCGTCGGCGAGGCGCTGGCGCAGATCGGCTATATTGGCGAGCAGACCCCGGGGGAGCATCCCGTCGGCGCCTATTTTGAGGCGCACATTGAGCAGGGGCCGATTCTCGAAGATGAAGCGAAAACCATCGGTATCGTGCAGGGCGTGCTGGGGATCCGCTGGTACGACTGCGTGGTCACCGGCCAGGCCTCGCACGCCGGACCCACGCCGATGCGCCTGCGTCAGGATGCCCTACAGGTGGCGACCCGCATTATGCAGGAAGTGGTGGCCATTGCCGGGCGCAGCGAAGAGGGACGCGGCACGGTCGGTAGCGTGCAGGTGTGGCCCAACAGCCGCAACGTGGTGCCCGGGGAGGTCACCTTCTCCATTGATATGCGCAATCTCAGCGATGCGCTGGTGGACGAGATGGATCGCCAGCTGCGGGCGTTTATCGCGGAGGTTGAGCGGGAGAGCGGTCTGCAGGTGGCCCTGAAGCAGGTAAGCCACTATCCGGCGGCGCCGTTCGATGCCGAATGCCAGCAGGCCATTGCCGATGCCGCGCAGCGGCTGGGCTATCCGGCGCGGCCGATCGTCTCCGGCGCCGGGCATGACGCAGTGTATATGAGCTACCTGGCGCCCACCGGGATGATTTTTATCCCCTGCAAGGACGGGATCAGCCATAACGAAATTGAGTATGCCTCGCCGGAGCACGTCGCCGCCGGCGCCAACGTGCTGCTGCAGGTGATGCTTCAGTACGCGCGGCCGGTGTAGACGGTCGTCCTCCCCGGCGACGCGACCTCCAGCCGTTTATCATGCTATAGCCCGGGTAAGGCGGTTACGCCGCCGCGACCCGGGACGGCGGATGACGGGGCGGTCAATCACGGCTCTGGCTCCCTGCGCCAACCCGCTGGCGGCCAAATTTGCGCGAGCCCACCACGCACAGCACCACGCCCAGCGTGACCGCCAGCATCAAGGGGCTGACGGTTTCGTGCAACAGCGCCGCCGACAGGCCTAGTCCGAAGAACGGCTGTAATAGCTGGAGCTGGCCGACGGCGGCGATCCCGCCCGCGGCCAGCCCTTTGTACCAAAAGATGAAACCGATCAGCATGCTGAACAGCGACACATAGCTGAGCGCCGCCCAGGAGGAGGCCGAGATGGCATGCCAGGAGGCGGGCTGAACCAGCAGCGAGGCGGGGAGCATCAACGGCAGGGCAATCACCAGCGCCCAGCAGATCACCTGCCAGCCGC
>NZ_KV792639.1:57175-66452 GCF_001808265.1 Klebsiella sp. HMSC16A12 | reverse complement strand
GATCACCTGCCAGCCGCCGAGCTCCCGCGTCAGCTTCGCCCCTTCCGCATAGCCGAGGCCGCAGACGATAACCGCCGCCAGCATCAGCAGATCGCCGCTGAGTGAGGCCGCCGCATTTTGCGTCAGGGCGAATCCCACCACCAGCAGGCTGCCCAGCAGCGAAAAGATCCAGAAAGCCCGCCGCGGGCGTTCGCCGCCGCGCAGTACGCCAAAGAGGGCGGTCATCAGCGGCAGCAGGCCAATAAACACAATCGAATGCGCCGAGGTGATGCGCTGCAGGGCCAGCGCCGTGAGTAGCGGAAAGCCGAGCACCACCCCGGATGAGACGATGATCAGGGACACAAGCTGCGCCAGGCGCGGGCGTTTCTGGCGAAAGCCCACCAGCAGCGCGATGGCAAGCAGCCCGGCGATAGAGGCGCGCAGAAAGGTCAATAACAACGGATCCATATCCTGCACCGCCAGCCGCGTCGCGGGCAGCGAACCGCTGAAAATGATCACCCCCAGTAAACCATGAAGCCATCCGGACCAGGGACCGGGCGCCGATTTATCCATTGCTGAATCTACCACGTTAACCTCGCGTTATCTGATTGGGCTGCGCCCGCTTGAGCATCGTCAGCGGCGATGGTAATGTGGCCAATCTAATACAATCAAATTATTGTCATAGATACATTTCACGATGAAAGCCCGATATAAAGCCGTTGTCGACCGATATGCACAGGCGATCCGCAGCGGGCAGCTGCCCGCCGGCAGCCGTCTGCCGACGCACCGTACCCTTGCCGCCGGGGAGCGCATCTCGCTGGCCACCGCCACGCGCGTCTACCGTGAACTGGAAGAGATGGGGCTGGTCAGCGGCGAAACCGGCCGCGGCACCTTCGTGCGCGACCTCTCGCTGCCTCCGGGGCACGGGGTCGATCAGCAGGTGGTCGCCGCCGATGTCGTGGATCTCAATTTCAACTACCCTTCGCTGCCGGAGCAGGGCGATGCGCTGCGCGAGGCGCTCAGGCAGCTGGCGATGGTGGGCGATATTGACTCGCATCTGCGCTATCAGCCTCACGCCGGGCGGCTCGCCGAGCGGGACATTATCGCCCGCCATTTGATCTGCCAGCACTTTGCGCCGGACGCGGAAAATGTCCTGATCGTCAACGGCGCACAGCACGGGCTGGCGGTGACCGTCATGGGGCTGTTACGTCCGGGGGATGTGGTGGCGGTGGATGCGCTGACCTATTCGGGCTTCAAGGCTCTGGCGGCGCTGTATCATCTGGAGCTGGCGGCGATCCCCTGTCGACCGGAGGGACCGGACCTGCAGGCGCTTCAGACGCTGTGCCAGCAGCGGCGGGTGCGGGCGGTGTATACCATGCCGACGCTGCACAATCCGCTGGGCTGGGTGCTCAACACCGGGCAGCGACAGGCGCTGGCCGATCTCGCGCGCCAGCACGATCTGCTGATTATTGAAGATGCCGCCTATGCCCGGCTGGTGAGCCATCCGCCGCCGCCGGTGGTCAGCTATGCGCCGGAAAGAACGGTGTATGTCACCGGATTTTCAAAAAATATCGCCACCGGACTGCGCGTGGGGGTGGTGATTTCTCCGCCGCGCTATCGCCAGGAGATTGAGCGCGCCATCCGGGCCACGACGTGGAATACGCCGACGCTGATAAGTTCGCTGATCTGCGCCTGGATTGAAGATGGCACGGTGGCGCGCTTTGAAACGCAGAAACGCCAGGATGCGCGACAGCGACAGCAGGTGGCCCGCGAGGTGCTTTGTGGGCTTCCCGTCGTCAGTCATCCCGATTCGTACTTCGTCTGGCTGCCGCTGGGTGAAGAGAGCCGGGCCGATCGGCTGGCGAATGCGCTGATGGAACGCCGCATTTCGGTGTCGACCGCCGAGCCGTTCTGCGTCTCCACCACGATCCCGCAGGCGCTGCGCATTGCGCTCGGATCGGTGCCTTTCGACAGCCTGCGCCCGGCGCTGCTCAGCGTGCGCGACGCCGTTGAGTATGAACAATACCGCTAACCCATCTGCTCCAGCTGGCCGCGCAGGACCTCCACCCCCTGGGCGATGGCGTCAGGGTTAATGGCGTGGAATCCCATGCGAAAATAGTTATCCGGCGGCGCGGCGCTGAGAAAATGGCGCGCCCCGGGCTCAATCAGCACGCCGGCGTGGGCGGCGCGCCAGGTGAGCTGCTGGGTGTTGATCTGCGCCGGGGTCTGCAGCCAGAAGGCGTTAGCATGTTCGCTCCCCGCCAGCGCGCGACACGACGGCAGATAGCGCTGCAGGGCGGCGTGCAGACGCTCCCAGCGCTGGGCGGAGTCATAGTGGTAGCGCCGCAGATGGGTTTCATAATGGCCCTGGGCAAGGAAGTGGGCCATCTGGTACTGAATGTTGGTCGGCGGATGGCGATAGACCAGCCGGCGCAGGGCGCGCGCCTCGTCGATCAGGTCCGGGTCGGCGACCATAAACCCCAACCGCAGCCCCGGTGACAGCGCTTTTGACAGGCTGCTGACATACACCACCCGGCCGCTGCGATCGCTGGCCTTCAGCGCCGGCAGCGGGTTGAGGGTAAAGTTACTCTCCGAGTCATAATCATCTTCAATAATGACCGCGTCATGGCGGGCGGCATGCTCCAGCAACTGGCGACGCCGCGCACTGCTCATGGTCACCCCGGTGGGCACCTGATGACCTGGAGTGACATAGTAGTAATCGCAGGGACGCTCATTAAGCACGATCCCCTCTTCATCCACCGGGTGCGGCACCACCTCGGCGTCGGCGAGCAGAAAGGTGTTGATGGCTTCGCGGAAGCAGGGGTTTTCGACGCCAATGCGGGTGGTGGAAGAGAGCAGCAGTCGGGTCAGCAGGTAGAGGGCATTTTGCGAGCCAAGGGTGATGAGAATTTCATCCGGCGCGGCGACAATGCCGCGCTTGGGCAGCACCCGGGTGCGGATCTGCTCGATCAGCATCGGCACATCCTGGTCAATATGGTCGATGACCCACGCCGGGTCGCGCACCCCGCCGTGCAGCCAGTTCGCCGCCGAGCGCCAGGTGGCCAGCGGGAATTGCCGGGTATCGGGCTGGCCGTAGATAAACGGGTAGCGGTAGTGCATCCAGCCCGCCGGTTTGAGGATCGACTCCTGCTGGCTGGGGGTCATCTGCAGCCGGTTGCCCCAGCGTGGTGCAGCCGCTTCGCGCTGCGGTGCACTCTCGACGGCGGCAGGCGAAGCTTCATGATAGTCGGGATGCAGGTAGTAACCGCTGCGTGGGCGGCTAATCAGGTAGCCCTCGTTGACCAGACTTTCAAACACCAGCGCGGTGGTGTTACGCGAGACGCGAAGCTGGCTGGCCAGCTGGCGACAGGAGGGCAGCGGGGTGTCGGCGGCGAAGATCCCGCTGAGAATGGCATTCACCAGCGTCTCTCGCACCTGTTCCTGCAAACCGCGGCCAGGCTGAAAATCAACGTGTAACAGGTGACGGATCATACGGGGCTCCTCTGGCAATAACGCATTGCGACCACCCGTTACACTCAGCAAATTCCATACCACCCTGCCGCCATCTGACACAGCGATGCGGCCCATCTGGCTCTATACGGAATTGAAAAACGCTCCCACATTAAAAACGTATTCAGCCGCCGTGGACCGGAACGTCCCCGGCCACTATTTTGCAGAAACCTTTTCGCGTTCTGGAATGAACCCGTCTGGCCAATCCATCAGGGGTGAAATAATGAAAAAATCATTGGCATCAATGTGTCTGAGCGCTGTATTAACGGTCGCTTTTTCTTATCACGCCGTCGCGGCCGATCTTCCGGAAATAGAAAAATCCGGCACCCTGAAAGTGGCGACGGAAGATGATTATGCGCCATTTAACTTTATGAATAATGGCCAGGCCGATGGCTTTAACAAAGATATGCTTGAGGAATTACGTAAGTACGCCAAATTCCATGTCGACCAGAGCATATTACCGTGGACCGGATTATTAGCGGCTGTCTCCACCGGGCAATACGATATGGCCTTAACCGGGGCGGTTATTACCGATGAGCGGCTGAAGGTCTTTGATTTCACCCCACCGTGGGCCTCCGCGCAGCACTATTTCGTCAAACGCGCTGGCGATACCTCGCTAAATACCATTGCCGATCTCAGCGGCAAAAAAGTGGGGTTACAGGCCGGGAGCGCGCTGCTGGCGCGTTTGCCGGAGCTGAAGGCGATGCTGGAGAAGACCGGCGGCAAGCTGGGGCCGGTGGTGGAGTATCCCTCCTATCCGGAAGCCTACGCCGACCTGGCGAACAAGCGACTGGATTACGTGATTAACGTGGTGATCTCGGTAAACGACCTGGCGAAAGCCAAACCGAAGGTCTTCGCCAAAGGGCTGGCCGTCTCCGGACCGGGGTATATGGCGTGGCCGATCCCGAAAAACTCGCCGCAGCTGCTGGCCTATATGACCAGGTTTATGAACCACATGAAGGAGACCGGCAAGCTCGCCGAGCTGCAGAAAAAATGGTTCGGCGAAACCTATGACAACCTGCCGACCGAGGCGATCACCAGCCCGGAACAGTTTCACAAACTCGCCGGACTGTAATATTCCGCGGCGGGCGACCGCCGCCTGTTGTTGAGAAGGAGGGCCTCATGGATGCAATTTCCTGGCAGTTATTAATCGAAGGCGCATGGACGACCCTCTGGATTTCGGCCATCGCTATCGCCTTCGGGGTGGTGGCTGGCCTGCTGATCGCCCTGGTACGGATGCTGCGCCTGCCGGTGATCGACCAGCTGCTGGTGGTCTATATCAGTCTGGCCCGCGCGACGCCGCTGGTGACGCTGGTGCTATTTCTGTTCCTTTCCCTGCCCACGATGGGCATTAACCTCGACAAGAACGTGGCCGCCATCGTGGCGCTGACGCTTAACACGTCGGCGTTTAACGCTGAGATCTGGCGCAATGCCTTCCGCACCTTTCCGCGCGAACAGCGGGAGGCGGCGGAGTCGGTAGGGATGCGCCGCTGGACCTACTTCCGCTACATCATGCTGCCGCAGATGTGGATCGAGAGCCTGCCGGCGCTGGTCAATGAGATGTCCTTTTTGATCAAAGGTAGCCCGGCGATCGCCGTGATTGGCGTGGTGGATCTCACCCGGGTCACCAACCGTATCTCCTCGGTCACCTACGAGCCGCTGTCGCCGATCCTCGCCGCCGGCCTGCTGTATGTGGCGATCATCGGCTGTTTGTTGAAGCTGCAGGGTATCGCGGAACGTAAAGCCAGGCGTCTGGCGCGCTAGGAACGGGAGGCATTATGAATCAGTGGGGCGTTATCTGGTCGGTTCGCGATAGCTTTATTGCCGGGTTATTCGCGACCCTCGAACTGTTTATTACCGCCGCCCTGGCGGCGCTGATTATCGGTATTGCGCTGTGTTATTTTAGCGAATATCAAAAGAAAGTAATTAACCGGATTATTATTGGTTTCGTCAGCCTGATGCGCGCGATCCCTTTTTTGATCCTCGCTTATCTTCTGTATTACGGACTGCCGCAGCTCGGTATTAGCATGGAGCCGTGGACCGCCGGTTTACTGGCCCTGATTATTTATCATGGCGCCTATTTCTTTGAAATATTGCGCAGCCAGCGGCGGGTATTTTCCGGCGGATATATTGAAGCGGCGATTGCTCAGGGCTTTTCTCGCTATGCCATTTTTCGGCGGATTATTTTACCCAATATCGTCTCTTCCGCCTTACCGCTGATCGGCAATCAGCTGATTATTTGCCTGAAGGACACCGCTTTCCTGAGCATTATTACCGTTCAGGAGATCACCGCCGCCGCCAACAGCGTCCAGGCGACCTATTTTATTCCGTTTAACGCCTTTATCGTCGCCATTGGGCTTTACTGGGCGATCAGCATTCTGCTGGAGCTGCTGATTAAGCGCCTGACCGCCTGGGGAGCCAAAAGAGGAATGAGCCATGCCTGAGTCTATTGCCGTAAGCGTCAAAAACGTCTCCAAACAGTTCGATAATGTGGAAGTCCTGCGGGATATTAACCTGACGGTGGAGAAGGGGACCGTGGTGAGTATTCTCGGCTCGTCCGGGTCGGGAAAATCCACCCTGCTGCGCTGTATGAACTGGCTGGAACAGCCGGACCGCGGTGAAATTCATATCGGCGGTCAGCGGCTGGGGATTGATGAACAGCGCGGCCGGGCGATGTCGCACCGCCAGCTGGCCAAAATCCGCGAGCGGGTGGGGATGGTCTTTCAGAGTTTTAACCTGTGGCCGCACCTGACCGTGCAGCAGAACGTCAGCGAGGCGCTGCTGCGCGTTAAGGGCATGAAACGAGACGAGGCGAAGGCCATGGCCATGCAGCAGCTGGAGAAAGTGGGCATGGCGCACAAAGCCGATGTTTACCCGATCACTCTCTCCGGCGGGCAGAAGCAGCGGGTGGCGATCGCCCGGTCGCTGGCGATGTCGCCGGAAGTTATTCTCTTCGATGAACCGACCTCGGCGCTGGATCCGGAGCTGGTTAATGAGGTGTTGGGGGTAATGAAAGCCCTTGCCGCCGAGGGCTACACCATGGTGGTGGTGACCCACGAGATGGATTTTGCCCGCCAGGTGTCCAACGAGGTGGTGTTTCTGGAGAAGGGACTGCTGATTGAGAAGGCGCCGCCGGAGAAGTTCTTCACTCAGCCTGACTCCGAACGCGTCAGGCAGTTTCTGCAAAGCAGCCGTTAGTCCGGCCTGCATCCCCTGCCGGTATCGCCGGCAGGGGATGCGTCGGGTTTCGCTTAATCCCGGTCGATGGCGAACGGCTGCCACGCCTGACGCACCGGCATCACCTCCACCCGGTTAATGTTCATATGCGCCGGCAGCGTGGCGATATAAAACATCTGCTCGGCGATATCGTGCGCGCTCAGCGGCGTGGTGCCGCGATAGAGCTTATCCGATGCCGCCTGGTCGCCTTTGGTACGCACCAGGGTGAATTCGGTCTCGGCAATCCCCGGCGCCAGATCGGTGACCCGCACGCCGGTGCCAAGCAGATCGCAGCGCAGGTTATAGCTGAACTGCTTCACAAACGCCTTGCTGGCGCCATACACATGGCTGCCGGGATAGGGCCACTGCCCGGCGATCGAGCCGATATTGATAATGCTCGCCCCGGCGCCATGGCGGATCAGCGTCGGCAGCAGGGCGTGGGTGACTGTCACCAGACCGGTGACGTTGGTGTCGATCATCGTTTTCCAGTCCTCCAGCGCCACCTCTTGCGCCGGCAGCGGCGACAGCGCCAGCCCGGCGTTGTTGATCAGGGTGGTGATATCGGCGAAATCGGCGGGCAGCGACGCCACGGCGGCAGCCACCGCCTCGCTGTCACGAACGTCAAGCTCAATAATATGCACCGGCACCCTGGCGGCGAGTCTGTCCTGCAAGGCCTTCAGTCGCGGATAGCGGCGCCCGCTCAGCACCAGCGACCAGCCCGCGTCGGCAAACACCTGCGCTGCCGCTTCGCCAAAACCCGAGGTCGCCCCGGTGATAAACACTACGTTGCTCGTTGCCATCTCATTCTCCTGTGCGGTTGTCCCTTCACTATAAAAACGCCGGACGACAAGGCACAGGGCCAGACGACGGACGGGGATGTGACACCGTGTCACATCGTTATGCGCGCACTGGCTCTATCCGATTTGCGCGGCCAAGGCCAATGATGAAGCCAACCACTACGACATGAGAGAGGGCAGGGTATGAAGCTGGCAATTCACAACGAGGTCGCGGTAAGCAATGACGAAGTTCGGCAATTAGATCGCGCCTATGTGTTTCATTCATGGTCGATGCAGGGCAATCTCAACCCGCTGGTCATCGCCGGGGCGCAAGGCTGCGAGCTATGGGATTATGAGGGGAACACCTGGCTCGATTTCAGCAGCCAGCTGGTGAACGTCAACATTGGCTATCAGCACCCCCGGGTACTGGCGGCCATGAAGGCGCAGCTGGAAACCCTGGTCACCATCGCGCCCGCCACCGCCAACCTTGCCCGCGGCGAAGCGGCGAAGCGCATCGTCGACCTGGCGCCGGCGGGCTTCAGTAAGGTGTTCTTCACTAACGCCGGGGCGGATGCCAATGAGAACGCGATTCGCATGGCGCGGCTCTATACCGGGCGCGACAAGGTGCTGTCGGCCTATCGTTCCTATCATGGCAACACCGGCAGCGCGATCGCCGCTACCGGCGACTGGCGCCGGGTGCCGAATGAGTTCTCCCGCGGCCACGTTCACTTCTTCAACCCCTACCTTTACCGCAGCGAGTTCAACGCCGCGACTGAGGAAGAGGAGTGCCAGCGCGCGCTGGCGCATCTGCGGCGGATCATTGAATGCGAGGGGCCGACGGCCATCGCGGCGATCCTGCTGGAGTCCATCCCCGGCACCGCCGGGATCCTCGTGCCGCCGGCAGGCTATATGCAGGGCGTGCGCGCCCTGGCCGACGAGTTTGGCATCGTGCTGATCCTCGATGAGGTGATGGCCGGCTTTGGCCGCACCGGCAGCTGGTTCGCCTTCGAGCAGGATGGGGTGGTGCCGGATCTGGTGACCTTTGCCAAGGGGGTTAACGCCGGCTACGTGCCGGCGGGCGGGGTGCTGATTAGCGAGCCGATTGCCCGCTACTTTGACGACCACTTCTTTGCCGGGGGGCTGACCTACTCCGGCCATCCGCTGGCGATGGCGGCGATTGTCGCCACCATCGACGCGATGAAAGAGGAGAAGGTGGTTGAGAACGCGGCCTCTATCGGCAACGAGGTGCTGCGCCCCGGTCTCGAGGCGCTGGCGGAGAAGCACGCCATTATCGGCGAGGTGCGCGGTCGCGGCCTGTTCCAGGCGCTGGAGCTGGTGAGCAGCCGTGAACAAAAAACGCCGCTGACCGCCGCCGACATGGCTGCGATCAAAGGGGCCCTGACCGAAGCCGGGCTGCTGGCCTTTGTGGTGGAGAACCGCATTCACGTGGTGCCGCCGTGCACCATTACTGCTGAGCAGGTGGCGCAGGGGCTGGCGATTTTTGATGCGGTCTTCGCTCGCTTTGCCAGTCTGGCGAAGTAGGGGAGGGGGCCGGATACTGTTGCCCGGCGGCGCGCTTGCCGGGCCTACGGAGTGTGAGCCTGTGAGAGGATACTGTAGGCCGGGTAAGGCGCAGCCGCCACCCGGCGAAATAACGTCACAACTGAATATTTCCCTGTTCGCGCTGCGTCTGGCAGGGCTACAGCTTCTGTGTTAATCCCGGGCAGATTGCGCTCCCAATATTTCTTCTGCGTTATGTCACTCATGGCGCAGGGAGCGCACAGGGAGCGGCCAGT
>NZ_KV792639.1:16938-57155 GCF_001808265.1 Klebsiella sp. HMSC16A12 | reverse complement strand
ATGTTGAGGCCGCAACACCGGCAGTTTCAGCAAGACTGGTGAATAAATTAACGACAGGTTGCGCGAATCCCAGGTCGGGTAAGCGAAGCGCCACCCGACAAAACAACCGCGCATCCGCTGACCTCACCTCATCCGGTGCTCTCCGTTGACCAACGCTTCGCGATCGAAAAAGCGCTGGATCACGCCCTCCGCCATAAACGCCGCCCGATCGGACATATGGGCGATGACGTCGGCATCGTGGCTGACCAGCAGATAGGTCATGCCGTGCTCCTGTTTCAGACGATTAAGTAGATTAAGGATTTCCGCCTGTACCGACATATCCAGCGCCGAGGTCGGCTCATCCAGCAGCAGGATCTGCGGGCGCAGCAGCAGGGCGCGGGCAATGGCCACGCGCTGCCGTTGGCCGCCGGAGAGCTGGTGTGGATAGCGGCGCACGGCGTCGGCGGCCAGACCCACCTGCTCAAGGGCGGTGGTTACTCGCGGGGCAACGTCGCGGATGCCGTGGATCTGCAGCGGCTCCGCCAGGGTGCGCCACAGGGTATGGTTGGGATGCAGCGAGGCGTACGGATCCTGAAACACCATCTGCACGTTGCGCCGCAGATCGCCCTGAAAGCGGGCGCCCGGCATAATGGCCTGGCCGAGCAGATCCACGCTGCCGCGCCATTCACGCTGCAATCCGGCCAGCACGCGCAAAATCGTCGATTTGCCGCAGCCCGAGGCGCCGATCAGGCTGAAGGTTTCCCCGGCGTCGACACGGAAACTGGCGGCGGAGACCGCCGTCTTCGCGCCGAATGTAACCTGTAAATCCTGAAGATTAACGATCGCCATGGGCTGTCTCCGTAAAGTCCTGGGTTCTGTCGAGGGTCGGCAGCATCTGGCCGTAGGTGTGGGCATTTGGCCGGCAGGTCCACAGGGTGCGGGTGTAAGGGTGCGTCGCGCTCGGCAGCGCCCGCGCCGGCATCTCGTCGACCTGTCTCCCCTGGTACATCACCAGCACGCGATCGCAATGCGCGGCCACCAGCGGTAGATCGTGGCTGATCAGTAACATGGCCATCTGCCGCTGCGCGCACTGCTCCACCAGCAGCTCGAGGATCTGGTTGCGCAGGCGGGCGTCGAGGGCCGAGGTCGGCTCGTCGGCTATCAGCACCTTCGGGTTATTGAGCAGCGCGAGGGCGATCATCACCCGCTGTCCCATCCCGCCGGAGAGTTCGCCGGGATAGCGGCTGAGGACCGGCAGATCCAGACCGACGGCGGCGATGGCGTCTTTGACCGCCTCAGCGCGCGCGCGGCGGCTGAGACGCTGATGCAGGGTTAACGCCTCCTCCAGCTGCGTCTGAATGGACTGCACCGGATTCAGTGCATAGCGCGGGTCCTGCAGCACCATGGCGATATCGTTGCCGCGCAGCGCGCGCCAGCCGCGGGCGCTGAGGGTCAGCACATCGCGCCCCAGCACCTCCAGCCGTTCAGCGCTCACCACCCCGGGCTTGCGCACCAGGCCCATCAGCGCCCGGGCGGTCATCGATTTGCCGGAGCCGGATTCGCCCACCAGCGCCAGCCGCTCGTTGCCGAGGGTGAAGCTGACGTTGTCCACCACCCGGGCGGTGGGATAGTCGACGGCGAGTCCCTGGACGGTCAGTCGGATGTCAGTCATGTTACGGCTCCAGAATATCGCGCAGGCCGTCGCCCAGCAGGTTAAACGCCAGGCTGGCGAGCAGGATCGCCGCGCCGGGGATGGCGGCGATCCACCATTGGTCGAAAATTACCTGCATCCCGTCGGCAATCATCGCTCCCCACTCCGCCATCGGCGGGCGGGCGCCCAGGCCGAGAAAGCCGAGCCCGGCGGCGGCGAGGATAATACCCGCCAGATCGAGCGCCAGCCGAACAATCGCCGACGGCAGACACAGCGGCAGAATATGGCCGACCAGCAGCCGCCCGCCGCGGATGCCCAGCATCTCCGCCGCGGCGAGGTAGTCGCTATGGCGCAGGCGCTGAATTTCGCTGCGCGCCTGACGGGCGTAGGCCGGCCAGGTGGTCAGGGCTAACGCCAGCGCGCCGTTGACCAGCCCCGGGCCGAGCATCGCCACGAACGCGAAGGCGAGGATCAGGCGCGGCATCGACATCACCACGTCGGTAAAGCGCATCAGTATCCGCTCCAGCCACCCGCCATAGTAGCCGGAGAGGATACCCACCAGCAGACCGACGGGCAGGGTAATGGCGGTCACCAGCGCCACCAGACCCAGCGCCGGGCGGGCGCCGTAGAGCAAGCGCGACAGCAGGTCGCGGCCGTAGCTGTCGGTGCCGAGCCAGTGTCCCGCCCCGGGCCCCTGCAGACGAGCGGCGGCATCCTGCCAGTTGGGATCGTGCGGCGCCAGCCACGGGGCGAACAGCGCGGTCAGCACCAGCAGGATCACCAGGGTCAGGCCGCTGAAGGCGGCGGGTGAGCGGCGCAGACGGCGTAAAAACAGATAAGTCGGCATCAGCGCACCCTCGGATCGGTTAACCGTACCAGCAGGTCGGTCAGGTTATTGATCAGCACAAAACTCACGCCGATCAGCAGCGTGCCGCCCATGATCGCCGTGGTATCCCCAGCGAACAGCGCCGTGGTGAGGTAGCGGCCGATCCCCGGCCACGAGAAGACGGTTTCGGTGAGCACCGCCCCTTCGAGCATGGAGGTCCAGGCGAGAGCGGTCACCGTCAGCAGAGTGCCGCGGATATTGGGCAGGACGTGGCGCAGCAGAATCGTCATCTCTCCGGCCCCTTTGGCCCGCGCCAGCAGAATGTACTCTTTGTTCATCTCGCTCAGACAGGCGGAGCGGGTCAGGCGGGTGATGCTCGCCAGCGAGTAATAGGCCAGCACCAGCACCGGCAGCGCCAGATGGCCGATCGCATTTTTAAACGCCGCGGTATCGCCGGAGAGCCAGGTGTCGATCAGCGCAAAACCGCTGCGTGGCTCGACGGTGTACTGATAAATATCGTCGAGGCGACCCGGGTCCGGCGCCCACTGCAGCCGGGCGTAGAACAGGGCCAGCATCAGCAGGCCGAGCCAGAATATCGGCACCGAGTTGCCCAACAGGGTAAAGGTGCGAACCGCCAGATCCCACGGCGAACCGGCGTAACGGGCGCACAGCACCCCGGCGACGATGCCCAGTACCGCGCCGACGATCAGCGCCAGGGTCGCCAGCTCAAGGGTCGCCGGAAAGACCGCCAGCAGGTCGTGGAGCACCGGCTGGCCGGTGGCGCTGGCGATGCCAAGATCGCCATGGGCCAGGTTGACCAGGTAGTGCCAGAACTGCACCGGCAGCGGCTGGTCGAGACCCAGCTGATGGCGAACCTGGTCATAGGTCGACTGGCTGGCATGGTCGCCGACGATCTGCAGTACGCGGTCGACGGGCGACAGCGCGGAGAGCGAGAAGGTGACCAGCAACAGCCCGAACAGCGTGAGCAGCAGCGTAAACAGCCCCTGCAGCAGGCGGGTAAGGTGAGTGGAAAACGATGGCATGGAAAATGGAAATTCCTGGTATATCAGCATTGTACCCGGCGGCGCGATGCCGACCGGGCCCGGGTGAGGAGTCGGTCATCCGGGCAGACAAGGCCGCCGTACCCGGTGACAAAACCCGCTTACTTGGTCACGTTATCGTACCAGACCATGTCGGCGTTCAGTCCCTGCTGATAGCCCTTCACGTTGTCACGCACCACGATCTGGGTTTTCCCCTGGTCAATAAAGACGTACGGCGAATGCTGGAGCAGGGTTTCCTGCATCGTTTTGTACAGGTCGAGGCGTTTCGCCGGGTCCGGCTCCGCCACCGCGGCGAGGGTGGCTTTATTCAGCTCAGGGATCTGCCAGCCGTTGAGCCCGGCCACGGTGCTGGATTTACCATCGTTCCAGGCAAAGGCGCTGGCATTGGAGTGGGCATCAAAGTAGTCTGGGATCCACAGGCGGATCGCCGCCTGATGCTGCTTCGCGCGCACCCGGGCATAGACCTGGCTGCCGGCGGCGGGTAGCAGATCCACCTTCACCCCGCCCTGGGCAAAGCTGGCCTGCAGCGATTGGGCGATGGTGATAAACGGCGGTTTGTTCTCCACATCGAGGGTGAAGTGGGCATCCTTAATGCCCGCTTTATCAAGGATAGCCTTAGCTTTTTGCGGGTCAAAGGTGAACGGATTAGTCTCCAGCGCCCCCGGCAGGCCGGCCGGCAGGAAGCTTTGGTGAATAAAGTACTGGCCTTTCAGCAGATTTTTGGTGATGCCCTCATAATCGACCAGCCAGCGCGCCGCCTCCCAGAAGGCCGGGTTATTGAGCAGCGGGTTGGCGCTGTTGGCGGTATTAAACACCAGGTAGTTCTGCTCGGCGGACGGGATGCTCAGCACCTTCACGCCGGGTTTATCCTGCAGGGCGGCAATCTGGTCAGCGCCGAGATCGCGCGCCACGTCGGCATCCCCCTGCTGAATCAGCAGGCGGCGGGAAGCCGGGTCGGGGACGTTTTTAATAATGATGCTCTTGATCTTCGGCGCGCCGGTGGGGGAGCTGGCGTTGGCCTCCAGCACGATGGCCTGATGCGGCTGGTAGACGCGCATTTTATAGGCCCCGCTGCCCGCCGAGTGCATCTTCAGCCAGTCGTTGCCGAAGTCGTTATTTTTCGCGTTCGGCGCCACCTGTTTTTCATCCACGATAGAGGCGATGGGGGTGGAGAGAATATTCAGCGCCACCGCCGGGCTGACGTCGGCGGTCCAGTGCAGCGTCAGGGTATGGTCATCAACCTTTTTCAGCTGGCTGGCGATGTTGTCCGGCTGCCAGCCGAGCACGTTGAGAATAAACGCCGGCGATTTATTCAGCGTCACCGCGCGGGTGTAAGAGAAAATCACATCTTCCGGGCGCAGCGGATTACCGGAGGCGAATTTGGCATCCGGCTTCAGTTTAATGGTCAGGGTTTTCGCCGCCGGATCGGCCTGCCAGCTTTCGGCGAGGATCGGTACGATTTTTTCAGGGTTGTTGCGGTCCGGCTGCACCAGACGCTGATAGAGGCTGGGGACCGTCTGAATGCTGGAGAGTTCGTTCGCTTCCGCCGGGTCGAGGCTGACGATATCGTCGAGACCCTGGGCGACCACCAGCGTGTTGGGCGGCGTGGCGGCATGCGCGGCGGCGGAGAGCGCCGACAATAGCAGTAAAGGCAACAGTTTTTTGGTCATGTGCAATCCCTGAAGAATGGTTATTTTATTGTTTTATGCCTCGCTACGTTAGGCCGCTTGCCATAAGGCGTAAAGTCAAAATAAGGATATCCTTATGCTAAAAATGCATATTCAAGAACGACAGGTTATTGCCGGTCGCGCAGAAGCGCCTTTCTCCGCTGCGGGGTTCTTGCTATAACGCATTGTCTATTGCGAGGAGGTGGGTGTGCCGGAAATTAATGAGTATGGCCAGCAGGTGAACGACCTGGTCCCTGGCTGGCAGGGGGCGCAAGTCCTGCGGCGGACAGCGTTAAATGGCCGTTTTTGCCGCCTGGAGCCGCTGGACGTTGACCGTCATGCGGCGGATCTGTTTGCCGCCTATGCGCTCGGCGACAACAGCGACTGGACGTGGCTGGCGTCTACGCGGCCGGAGAGCGTGGCGGCGACCGCCCACTGGATCGCGGGCAAGGTGAATGATGATGCCCTGGAGCCGTATGCGGTGGTTGACCTGCGTAGCGAGCAGGCGGTGGGCATCGTCAGCTATATGGCGATCGAGCGGGAAATGGGCACGGTTGAGATCGGCCATGTCACCTGGTCGCGACGGATGAAAAACACCCCGCTGGGTACCGAAGCGGTCTGGCTGCTGCTCAAAAACGGCTTTGACCATGGCTATCGTCGGCTGGAGTGGAAATGCGATTCGATGAATGTCGCCTCGCGCCGCGCCGCCGAGCGGCTGGGCTTTAGCTGGGAAGGACGTCTGCGGCAGAGGCTGGTGCGTAAAGGGCGGACGCGCGACAGCGATATGCTGTCCATCATCGACGGCGAGTGGCCTGCGCGCGATGCGGCGCTGCGGGCGTGGCTGGCGGCGGAGAACTTTACTGCCGACGGTCAGCAGATCAAACGCCTGGAGGCGTTTCGCTAACATCAACCTATGGGGTCAAAACCCGGAACGGCACCCCGGTCGCGCTGCGCTTACCGGGGCTACGTTACATCGCCTCAGGGTAGGCCGGGCAAGGCGTAGTCGCCGCCCGGCATTGACCTGTTAGCGGCGAACCGGCGCGTCGCCAGCGACATAATACGTCGCGGTGCTGCGCGGCAGCGGCTGGCGGCCGCGAATGGCGTCGGCCATCTTCTCGCCGATCATAATGGTGGTGGCGTTGAGGTTGCCGGTGATGATCTGCGGCATGATCGAGGCGTCGACCACCCGCAATCCTTCCAGACCGTGGACGCGGCCCTCGCCATCGACCACCGCCATCTCGTCGTAACCCATCTTACAGGTCCCGCACGGGTGGAACGCGGTCTCGGCGTGGTTGCGCACAAACTCATCCAGTTCGGCATCGCTCTGGCATTCTATTCCCGGACTGATTTCGCGGCCGCGATACTTATCCAGCGCCGGCTGGTTCATGATCTCCCGGGTAATGCGGATGGCGTCGCGGAACTCCTGCCAGTCCTGCTCATGGGACATATAGTTAAACAGGATCGCCGGATGGGCGTGCGGGTCGCGCGACTTCAGGCGCACGTGGCCGCGGCTGGGCGAACGCATCGAGCCGACGTGGCACTGGAAGCCGTGCTCTTTCACCGCGTTGGAGCCATTGTAGTTAATCGCCACCGGCAGGAAGTGGGACTGAATGTTCGGCCAGGCGAACTCTGCGCGGCTGCGGATAAAACCGCCCGCTTCGAACTGGTTGCTGGCGCCGATGCCGGTGCCGCCGAACAGCCACTCGGCGCCGATCTTCGGCTGGTTCCACCACTGTAGCGCCGGGTAGAGCGATACCGGCTCTTTGCACTCGTACTGCAGATACATCTCCAGATGGTCCTGCAGGTTCTCACCCACGCCGGGGAGATCGTGCACCACCGGGATATCGAACTGCCTGAGTAGCTCCGGGTTACCCACGCCGGAGCGCTGCAGGATCTGCGGCGAGGCAATCGCCCCGGCGCACAGCAGCACCTCTTTGTTGGCCGTCGCTTTTGACGGGATCGTGCTCTCTCCCTCCAGCCACTCGACGCCCACCGCGCGCTTGCCGGCAAAAATAATGTGATCGGTCAGCGCATGGGTGCGGATGGTCAGGTTCGGGCGACCGCGCGCCTGGTCGAGATAGCCGCGGGCGGTGCTGGCGCGACGGCCCTGCGGCGTCACGGTGCGGTCCATCGGGCCAAAGCCTTCCTGCTGGTAGCCGTTGAGATCGTCGGTACGCGGATAGCCCGCCTGCACCCCGGCTTCAACCATCGCCTCGAAGAGCGGATTATTGCCCGGCTTCGGCGTCGTCACACTCACCGGGCCATCGCCGCCGTGGTAGTCGTTAGGCCCGATATCGCGGGTTTCCGCTTTCCGGTAGTAGGGCAGGCAGTCGAGATAGCTCCAGTGTTCCAGACCCGGCTCTTTGGCCCAGTTATCCAGATCCATCGCGTTACCGCGAATGTAGCACATGCCGTTGATCAGCGAGGATCCGCCGAGCCCTTTGCCGCGTCCGCACTCCATGCGGCGATTGTTCATGTACGGCTCAGGTTCGGTCTCGTAGGCCCAGTTGTAGCGCTTGCCCTGCAGCGGATAAGCCAGCGCGGCGGGCATCTGGGTGCGGAAATCGAACCGGTAGTCAGGGCCGCCGGCTTCCAGCAGCAGGACGGTGGTGTTTGGATCTTCAGTCAGTCGTGTTGCCAGAACGTTGCCGGCGGAGCCGGCACCAATAATGATGTAGTCAAATTGCAAAAAAACCTCCCGGTTAAAATATGGACTGGAATTTACCCATCTCAACCTGGATGGACTTCACCTGGGTGTAACTCTGCAGCGTCATCACGCCGTTCTCGCGGCCAATGCCGGAGTGTTTGTAGCCGCCAACCGGCATTTCCGCCGGGGATTCCCCCCAGCTGTTGATCCAGCAGATGCCGGCTTCCAGCTGGTGGATAATTCGGTGAGCGCGGTTGAGGTTGGGCGTCACCACGCCGGCGGCGAGGCCGTATTCGGTGGCGTTGGCGCGGCGAATGACCTCCGCTTCGTCGGCATAGCTGAGGATCGACATCACCGGGCCGAAGATCTCTTCGCGCACGATGGTCATCTCGTCGCTGCAATCGGTAAACACCGTCGGGGCGACCCACGCGCCGTTATCGAAACCGTCGCCTTTCAGCGCCTCGCCGCCGCACAGCAGGCGCGCGCCTTCGCGTTTGCCGCTCTCGATATAGCGCAGAACGTTGTCGCGATGGGGGAAGCTGACCAGCGGGCCGAAGTTGGTGTCGTCGGCAAACAGATCGCCGGCGCGGATGCGGGCCACCCGCTCGAGGATCTTGTGCTCGAATTCCGCCTTCTGTTTCGCCGGGACAAACACCCGGGTGCCGTTGGTGCACACCTGGCCGGAGCTGTAAAAGTTGGCCATCATGGCAATATCGGCGGCGAGGTCGAGGTCGGCATCGTCGGCGATAATCAGCGGCGATTTGCCGCCCAGCTCCATGGTGACCTCTTTCAGTGATGAAGCGGCCGAGTTGGCCATCACTTTTTTGCCGCTGGCGACGCCGCCGGTGAAGGAGATTTTGGCGATGTCCGGATGCTCGGTCAGATACTGGCCGGTTTCCGCGCCGATCCCTGGCAGGACGTTAAACACCCCGTCCGGCAGGCCCGCTTCGCTGTAAATTTCCGCCAGCTTGAGGGCGGTCAGCGGGGTGACTTCGCTCGGTTTGAAAATCATCGCATTGCCAGCGGCCAGCGCTGGCGCCGATTTCCACAGGGCGATCTGGATCGGGTAGTTCCACGCGCCGATCCCGGCTACCACCCCCAGCGGTTCGCGACGGGTGTAGACGAAGGAACTGTCGCGCAGCGGGATCTGGCTGCCTTCCAGCGCCGGGATCAATCCGGCGTAATACTCCAGCACGTCGGCGCCGGTGACGATATCGACGGCGGCGGTTTCACTGAGGGGTTTCCCGGTATCCAGCGTCTCCAGCCGCGCCAGCTCGTCGTTGCGCTGGCGCAGAAGGTCGACGGCGCGACGCAGGATGCGCGAGCGTTCCATGGCGGTCATCGCCGCCCAGATTTTTTGCCCACGCTGCGCGCTCTCGACGGCGCGGTCGACATCCTCGCGTCCGGCAGCCTGAACGGTCGCCAGCACCTCGCCAGTGGCAGGGTTGATGGTCTCGAAGGTGCGACCGCTGGTGGCCGATGTATAACCACCATTAATATAAAGCTGCTGTTCTGCCATTCGGGACATAACGCCTCCTCGGTTATGGGTTCGGTAAATGCTGACGAATAAAGTGGCTGGTCAGCGACTGCGCCAGCGTTTTATCCAGCGGTTTGCCGCTGAGCGCCGCCCGCAGCCACAGGCCGTCTATCAGCGCCGCCAGCCCGTAGCCGGCCTCCTGCGCCTGCTCGCGCGGCAGCTCGCGGCGGAATTCGTACACCAGGTTCGACAGCAGGCGACGGCTGCTGACCTGCTGTAACCGATAAAGCATCGGCTGGTGCATGCTGCTGGCCCAAAAGGCCAGCCAGGCCTTCATCGCCGCGCTGCTGATCTGCGTCTCATCAAAGTTGCCGCCGACAATCGCCTGCAGACGCTGGCTGGCGCTGCCGTCCGGCAGAGCGTGCAGACGGTTGAGCACCGCGTCGCGCAGCTGGCTGGTGATGTCGCGCATGGTCGCCTCCAGCAGACCATTTTTGTCTTTGAAATAGTGACTGATGATCCCCGTCGATACGCCCGCCCGCCGGGCAATTTGCGCGATGGTCGCGTCGTGCATTCCGACTTCATTTATTGCGTCCAGCGTGGCGTCGATCAGCTGCCTGCGCCGGATCGGCTGCATCCCCAGTTTGGGCATTTTTGCCACTCCATTCATCAGCGTTGGTTAACTATTAAAGCGGTTTTTGATTGGACGTTCAATATAAAATGTGTCTTAATTGTTGCGGATTTGGATTTTAATAGTTACAAAAACAGTGGGGATACTGGATGACAGATCTTTCGCAAAGCAGAGAAAAGGACAAAATCAATCCGGTGGTTTTTTATACCTCGGCCGGACTGATTTTGTTGTTTTCCCTGATGACGATCTTTTTTCGCGATTTTTCTGCCGAGTGGATTGGGCGCACCCTCGACTGGGTGTCGAAAACCTTCGGCTGGTACTATCTGCTGGCGGCGACGCTGTATATCGTCTTCGTCGTCTGCATTGCCTGCTCGCGCTTCGGCTCGGTGAAGCTCGGGCCGGAGCAGTCAAAGCCCGAGTTCAGCCTGCTGAGCTGGGCGGCGATGCTGTTCGCCGCCGGCATCGGCATCGACCTGATGTTCTTCTCAGTCGCCGAGCCGGTGACGCAATATATGCAGCCGCCGGAAGGGGCGGGGCAGACCATCGAGGCGGCGCGCCAGGCGATGGTCTGGACCCTGTTTCACTATGGCTTAACCGGATGGTCAATGTATGCCCTGATGGGCATGGCGCTGGGATACTTTAGCTATCGTTATAATTTGCCGCTCACCATCCGCTCGGCGCTGTACCCGATTTTTGGCAAACGGATCAATGGGCCCATCGGCCACAGCGTCGATATTGCGGCGGTGATCGGCACCATCTTCGGCATCGCCACCACCCTCGGTATCGGCGTCGTGCAGCTCAACTACGGTCTGAGCGTGCTGTTCGATATTCCGGACTCGCTGGCGGCGAAAGCGGCCCTGATTGCGCTGTCGGTGATCATCGCCACCATCTCGGTCACCTCCGGGGTGGACAAGGGCATCCGCGTGCTCTCCGAACTGAACGTCGCCCTCGCGCTGGGGCTGATCCTGTTCGTGCTGTTCATGGGCGATACCTCCTTCCTGCTCAATGCGTTAGTGCTCAACGTCGGCGACTACGTCAATCGCTTTATGGGCATGACGCTGAACAGCTTCGCCTTCGACCGGCCGGTGGAATGGATGAACAACTGGACGCTCTTTTTCTGGGCGTGGTGGGTGGCCTGGTCGCCGTTTGTGGGCCTGTTCCTGGCGCGCATTTCGCGCGGGCGCACCATCCGCCAGTTTGTGATGGGCACCCTGATTATTCCCTTCACCTTTACGCTGCTGTGGCTGTCGGTGTTCGGCAACAGCGCGCTGTATGAGATCATCCACGGCGACGCGGCCTTTGCCCAGGAGGCGATGGCCCACCCGGAGCGCGGTTTCTATAGCCTGCTGGCGCAGTATCCGGCGTTTACCTTTAGCGCGTCGGTGGCGACCATCACCGGTCTGCTGTTTTACGTTACCTCCGCCGACTCCGGCGCGCTGGTGCTGGGGAATTTCACCTCGAAGCTGAAGGACATCAACAGCGACGCCCCGAACTGGCTGCGCATCTTCTGGTCGGTGGCCATCGGTCTGTTGACCCTCGGGATGCTGATGACCAACGGCATCTCGGCGCTGCAGAACACCACGGTGATCATGGGGCTGCCGTTCAGCTTTGTGATTTTCTTCGTGATGGCCGGACTGTATAAATCTCTGAAAGTGGAAGATTACCGCCGGGTCAGCGCCAGCCGCGACACCGCCCCGCGCCCGATGGGCCTCCAGGATCGTCTGAGCTGGAAGAAGCGCCTGTCGCGGCTGATGAATTACCCCGGCACGCGCTATACCAAACTGATGATGGAGACGGTGTGCTACCCGGCGATGGAGGAGGTGGCCCAGGAGCTGCGGCTGCGCGGCGCGGCGGTGGAACTGAAGAGCCTGCCGCCGGAAGAGGGTGAGAACCTTGGCCACCTCGATCTGCTGGTGCACATGGGCGACGAGCAGAACTTTATCTACAAGATCTGGCCGCAGCAGTACTCGGTGCCGGGCTTTACCTATCGGGCGCGCAGCGGGAAATCCACCTATTACCGGCTGGAGACCTTCCTGCTGGAGGGCAGTCAGGGTAACGACCTGATGGACTACAGCAAAGAGCAGGTGATCACCGATATTCTCGACCAGTACGAGCGGCACCTGAACTTTATCCATCTGCATCGGGAAGCGCCGGGGAACAGCGTGATGTTCCCGGATGGCTAATCAGGGAAGCCCCCGTCGGGGAAAGGCTGACGGGGGCGATGGTCGTTACTGGTAGTTAAAGGCGTCCGGGTGGTTGTCGAGGCTGCCGCTGAGGGCGGCAAACAGCACGGTTTTGCCATCGATGGACAGGGCATCGCTGACGTTAAGCCAGGTCAGCTTCTCCTGGTCGGTTTTTTCATCGACCACCGAGTAAACGCCGGACATCTGTTTGCTTTTTTCCGACCAGATCACCGCGATACGTTCATGGCCGCAGTCGTGGGGTTTGCAGGCGCTTAACACCTGCCAGGATTCGCTACCCAGTTTCACCGTCTGCGCGGGCGAACCGGTGCCGCCGGTGGTCACCCAGGCGGGCAGCTGATGGCCTTTGACCATCTGGTTAAACGACGCCCGGGTGGCGGCATCGTGAGCCAGACTGTTCAGCGTGACATCGCCTTGCGCCATAACGCTGGCGGAGGCGGCTAAGGCGACGATAGCGGTAAGAGCTTTAAACATGTTTCCTCCTGGACTTATTCCGTCCTCATAACAAGCCTCTTTATAGTGAGCGTAGAGAATGATTAATGCAAACTCTGACATATTTTCTGTGAATGATTAGAGGCGGTGCGCGCATGGACGTTACGCTAAGCGATATGCCATGATGCGGATTGATTTATTTTCCAAATATATGCCCTTGGGATAAAGCAGTTAGCGAAGTGGCATAGTTATTCAGGCGATAAAGCATGGCGTATGTGAATCATCTACTGACGTTTATTGAGAGTAATCCGGCGCTGGCGGTGGGGTTTAATCTTATTCTGCTGCTGCTCTCCGGCATATTTGCCCATCTTTTATGCAAGTTCTTGCTGATTAAAGTGGTGCGTAAGGTCTTCTTTAGTAGCCACAAACAGGATGTGCCGCTGGAGAAGGATCGACGTATCGCCGAAAAGCTGTCCAATTTCATTCCGGTTATTATCGTCTATTACGTTCTGCAGTTTATGCCGGCGATGCCGGCATCGCTGGTGACGGCGATTAATACTATCTGCGGGATCTTGTTTTTTATTTTTATGTCGGTGTTTTTCAACGAGATGCTGGATATTGTCAACAGCTCCTATCTGCGAAAGACCAAACGTAAAAATCATTCCATTAAGGGCTATATCCAGATAGGCAAAATCTTAGTCCACATCCTGGCGGCGATTATGATCCTCGCCGTGATGTCGAACAAATCGCCGATCATTATTATCTCCAGTCTGGGGGCCGTGGCGGCGGTACTGATGATCGTGTTCCAGCATACTCTGCTGTCGCTGGTGGCGAACGTTCAGCTGTCGTCCAACGACGTGCTCCAGCTGGGGGACTGGATTGAAATGCCTGACAAGAACCTCAGCGGTGAGGTGACGGATATCGCGCTGCACACCATTACCATCCGCAACTGGGACAATACCATCTCCCGTATCCCGACCAAGAATTTCCTCACCGAGACCTATACCAACTGGCAGGCGATGTTCTCCTCCGGGGCGCGGCGGATCATGCGCAGTATCGCCATCGATCAACACTCGGTGCGTTTTCTCGACCAGGAGATGCTCTCCTCGATGCTGACCATCCGCGGGGTGAGTGAGCCTCTGGCGACGCTGCTTGACGGCCGGGATCCCGGCGGCGTGGCCGACCGCTGGTTTGTCGATAACGGGCTGACCAACCTGACCCTGTTTCGCCACTATCTGATGCACTATCTCGCCGAGCGGCCGGATATTATTAAGGAGATGTACATTGTGGCGAGAACGCTGAAACCGTCGCCGTCGGGCATCCCGCTGGAGATTTACTGCTTCACCACCTCAACGCTGTGGAAAGACTACGAAAACACCCAGTCGGCGATATTTGAGTACATTACCGCGGTGGCCGGACAGTTTTCCCTGCGCCTCTATCAGTATCCCGCCGGGCACGATTTCTGGCGTCTCTCCCAGGAGCACGCCGCCCGGACGGGCCTGCCGCCGTCGGCCGAAGGCTAAGCGCTGATCTGCTGGCGCCAGAGGGCGATCTCCTCCTCCAGCCAGGCGATGAACCGGGCGACTTCCGGCCGGTTCTCCGCCTGCGGGGAGACGGTTAGCCAGTAGTGCCAGGGGTAGGGGACGGTGACGGCGGTGAGCTGCACCAGCTCGCCGCGGGCTATCGCCCCCGCCACCAGGGAGCGCCGCTCCAGCGCCACGCCGGCCCCCAGGCGGACCGCCTCCAGCACCAGATTGGAGTCGTTCAGGCGCAGGCCTGCGGGGACGATCGGCTTTTCCAGCCCCGCCTGGCTGCACCAGGCGTTCCAGGACTCCATGGAAAAAATAATATCGCTGGCGGCGATCGCCTGCGGGGTGGTCGGCAGGTTACCGCCGCGATAGCCGGGGGCGGCGACCACCAGCTGTTCGTCGGCAAACAGATGCCGACTTTCCATTCCCTCCCAATCGCCTTGCCCCATGCGAATGGCCAGATCGATACCCTCCTGTTGCAGGTTAACCACCGCCAGGCTGGTCAGCAGGCGCACCGCGATCTGCGGATGCCGCGCCTGAAAGCGCGCCAGCCGCGGCAGCAGCCAGTGGCAGCCAAAGGAGGGGAGCGTCGCCAGGGTCACTTCCAGGGTGCGGGGTTTGATCTGCACCATGCGCGTGGCGTCGGCGATGTGCTGTAACGCCTCGCGGATTTGCAGGGCATAGAGCCGTCCTTCTTCCGTGATGCGCACTCCGCGGCCGTGGCGGATAAAGAGCGTGACGCCGACCAGGGCTTCCAGCTGTTTGATGTGCTGGCTGACCGCCGAATGGGTCACGCTCAACTCGTGGGCGGCCTGCGTTACGCTGCCGAGGCGCGCCACCGCCTCAAAGCTGCGCAGGCTGGCGACAGGGGGAAAATCTGCCATGGTGATCTCTCAGTCAGTGAGTCGATACGTTAACGTTACTACCGGGTTAGCGGCTTTTAAAGCCGCTGCAAACAAGCTGAAAAGGAGCCAAATGCCGCCTCAGTCGGTATAGCACAAGGGGAACTGGAGGGCTACCGCGAATCTCCAATCTGTTAGTTTGACTAACCATTGCGGTAAGTATCCCGTGATATTCGCGGCATCGGTTTTCCAGTAAGGTAAAGCCGCAACCCCTTTATCGCAGGCAGGAGTGACGATGAAACTCATTGGTATGATGGATTCACCTTATGTAAGACGCGTGGCGGTTTCTCTGGCGCTCTATGGCGTGGAATTCGAGAGCCTGCCGCTATCGGTCTTTAGCGGCTTTGACGAATTTTCCCGCATTAATCCGGTGGTCAAGGCGCCGACGGTGGTGCTCGATAACGGGACGCAGCTGATGGACTCCACGCTGATCCTCCTCTATTTCGAAACGACCAATCCGGCCGGGCGCCGGCTGCTTCCCGCGCATCCCGAGGCGCTGGCCCGCGATCTGCACCTGCTGGGGGTGATCCTCGCCGCCTGTGAAAAAGCGGTCCAGCATGTTTATGAGCACCGTCTGCGGCCGGAAGAGAAGCAGCATCAGCCGTGGATAGCCCGGGTGACCGGCCAGCTGCTGGCCGCCTGTCGGGAGTGGGACGCCCGGCTGGCAGACCGCGTCGCCGCCGCGCAGCCGGATCAGGTGCTGGTCACCAGCACGGTGGTCTGGTCCTTTATCCAGTTGATGATCCCGGCGGTGGTGTCGGCAGCTGAGTTTCCACATATTCGCGCGCTGGCGGAGAAGGGAGAGGCGCTGCCGGCGTTTCAACAGTATCCGCTGGGTTAACGGCAGGGGGCGTTGGATTGCAGCCGGACGAAGACGTTATCGCCCGGCTGGGTTGCGCTCAGCGTCTTGCCAGCGTCACCGCGTGTTGCCAGGACTGCCATCGTTGCACAAGCCGATGATGCCGGATCAGGTCTGGTGCATAAGTGATGTGTTCTGGTAAAAAGGGCTGAAGCTCTGCCACCGTCAGCTTGTGCAACGCTTTACGCGCCAGCAGTGCCGCGCCGGTCGCCGACAGCTCGGCCACATCGCTGCGCATCACCGGACAACCTAGCAGGTCGGCCTGGTACTGCATTAACCAGTCGTTTTTGGTGGGTCCCCCATCCACCAGCAGCGTGTTGAGCGTAAAGCCATGATGGGCACGCATCGCAGTGATTACATCGGCAATCTGGTAGGTAATTGATTCTAGCGCGGCACGAATGAGATGGGCCCGCTTCACGCCCCGGCTTAATCCATGGATCAAACCGCGGGCCTTATCGTCCCACCAGGGGGCGCCCATGCCGGTGAGCGCCGGCACAAAAAAGACGCCTAAGGTGGAATCTACCGAACGGGGCAGAGCATTCAGCGCCTGGGCCAGTTCGGCGGGAGAGCGTTCGCTCAATCCGGTACTGTCGGCCATCCACGCCACCGCATCGCCGGTATGGGGAATGTTCCCCTCGAGTGCGTAGACCAGCTTTTCTCCGTCGTGCCAGGCCACCGTGGTGGCGAGATTGCTGACGTGAAACGCCACCGAATCGACGGGCGCCATCACCGAGGTCCCTGTACCGTAAGTGGCTTTAACACAACCGGCGGCGCCCAGACCGTGGGCGAAAAGGGCGGCATGCGAATCGCCAATCATCGCCATTACCGGGATCCCATCAGGGAGGGTGGCTAAACCAGCGGTGTAACCAAACAGTCCACTTGAAGGTTTTATCACCGGAAGTGCTGCACACGGAATGCCAAACAGGGCGAGCATATCGGTATCCCAGTCCGCTGTTTGCAAATTCATGAGCTGTGTACGAGACGCGTTGGCGTAATCACAACAAAAATGCTGGCCTTGCGTCAGGTGCCAGAGTAGCCAGCTATCCACCGTACCGAGGCAAATCTCGCCATCTTTCGCTCGGTTCAGACCATCCGGAGTGTGGTCCAGCAGCCAGCGCATTTTCGAGGCGGAAAAGAGCGGGGCGACTGGCAGGCCGGTTACCGCCTTGATCTGCGGCTCATGACCTTGTTCACGCAGTATGTGGCAAAATGCGGCAGTACGTGAACATTGCCAGCTCAGGGCAGGCGCTATGGCCTCGCCCGTTTCCCGATACCAGCCCACGACGGTTTCGCGCTGGTTGCTGATCGCCAGGGCCGCCACACGCTCCTCGCCAACGGCGGCCACTGTGCGAGAAATCACCTCCAGCGACGCGGCAAGGAGAAGCTCCGCTGACTGTTCAACCCATCCTTCCTGCGGCGTAGCGATCTCAAGCGCGCGGGAAAATTGCGCGATTACCCGCCCGTGGCTGTCGAAGGCAACGGCTTTGGCATTGGTTGTGCCCTCATCGAGGGCAATAATAATATCCTTGTTTACCGACATAGCGGCCTCCGGCCTTACTGGTGGAGATAGGTCGACACGCCCAGGTAGCGCGTAAATGCCTCGTGCAAAATTGCGGCACTGGCAGAATGGTTCATCGCGACATGGTGCTCAAAGCCGTTGCGGCAGATCCACGACAGCAGATTTTCCAGGTGGGGAACCTGAATGACCGCCCGACAGCCTACCGTATCGAGGGGATCGTCAACTGACTGACCTTCTCCGACGTAGGCCTTGATTTCGCCAGTCAGGTCGTCGGTGCTGAGGCGAAAATAGGTCAGCACGCCGCTTTTCATGCGACCGTGCACGGCACCGCAGGTGTTTTCTTTGCCGACGGTGGTGCCGATAATATCGGCCGTTCCCATGTGCGGCGACTCAAGGCTGGTCGAGGCAAAGTTCCCACAATGGAACAGCACACATTTATCACGATCGTCGCCGAAGTTATTGTTCCAGTCTGCGATCGAGGCGGGGCTCAGGTTGCTGCTGGCGAGCGCGTACATGGAGAGCGCGCCCATGACATCGACCTCACAGGCGCTTGGCATCAGTTGTCCGGACATCACGCTCATGATGGAGCAGACGTTAATCCCCAGATTTTCCTGCAGCGAGGTCCAGCACTGAATTGCGGTGGTGTCGATGTCGTTGGCAACAATCCACTCGCTCAGGACCACAAACAGTTTCGCCATGGTGATCAGTTTATCTGCCGGAATACCGCTGGCGTCGGCATTATCGATCAGCAGGCGGCGCTTCTCATCGACACGAATATCGTCATCACGCAGGGCTTTAATCCGGGTAAATACCTCTGATAGATCTAACGTTTCCACTGCGATGCCTAAACGTTCGAGCAGTTTTTCACTGTAGCGAACGGTGTTAAAGCCCGCTGGACGGGCGCCAATCGCGCCAACGCGCACGCCGCGCATACTGTTCACCACGCGACATATCTGCTTGAAGCGCCGGAGATCCTGCTCAAACACCTCGCCGCTAAGCGCGCAAACGTGCTGGGTGGTCAGCGTAAACGGGATACCGTACTGGCGCAGGTTGTTGCAAAGGGAAATTTTGCCGCAAAAGCTATCGCGGCGAGTCGACAACCCCATTTTATCCAGATTATCCTCTTCGGCCTGAATAAGCACCGGGACGTTGAGACCGGAGAGGCGCAACGTTTCGGCGATGGCTTTTTCATCACCAAAGTTGGGTAACAGCACCACGACACCGTGAATTTTGTCGCGGTGGGTGCGGAACAGCTCGGCGCAAATTTTGGCATCCTGCCGGGTTTCCACGCCACCCAGTTCCGTCTGGGATGGATCAAGCATAATAGTGTTAATCCCAAGGCGGCTAAACAGCGCTACCGCCTGTTCGCGCGCTTCGGCGACCAGGTAGCTGGGGAAAAATCCCCGGTTGCCAATAATGACGCCCATGGTGAGTTGTTGAGGAATACGGGACATTGCGTTCTCTCCAGTAAGATGTTCTTGTTATTTTTCAGCATGCTTTTTTTGTGAGCAGCTTGCGGGCGTGTTTCACCACCCCGGCGGCATCAATTTCATGGCGCGCACGCGTGGCGGCGCGATCGGCGGCAATGGCGTATTGCCCGTCAGGGATACCTAAGCGCCGCAACGGGATAGCGCACCCGGCCTCGGCCAGCACTTCCGCCACCAGGCTCCCGACGCCGCCGTTGACGTTGTGTTCTTCCACCGTGATTGCGGCCGGACAGGACTGGATTGCCGCCAGTAGCGCCTGGGTATCACAAGGACGAATAGATGGGACACTGATAACGGTGGCGTCAATACCTTCTGCAGCGAGTTGTGCGGCGGCTTCCACAATTTCATGTACCGTTGAGCCCATGGCAACCAGCGCAATATCGCGCCCCAGACGCAGCACATCAATGTTGCCCGGAACAAACCGGTAACGTTCATCATGCAGTTCCGGCAGCGCTTTACCGTCGAGGCGGATATACACTGGCCCGACGTGGGCAAGGGCATAATCAATAATCTGCCGGCACTCGCCGGGACTGGACGGCGCGTAAATTTCAATATTGCCAAAACCGCGCAGAATGGCGATATCGTCAATACTGTGGTGGGTGCTGGCCAGTGGACCGTAGCTGGCGCCCGCGTTCAGCCCGAACAGTTTGACGTTGGTGTTGTTGTAGCAAACGTCGACCTTAATCTGCTCATTGGCTCGTGAGATGAGGAATGGCGCGGCGTTGCAGGTCACGGCCACTTTCCCCCCCAGCGCCAGACCGGCGGCAGCGCCAACCAGCGTCTGCTCGGCGATGCCGACGTTGACCAGCCGGCCAGGGAATCTTTTGATAAACGGAGCAATTTTCGCCGTTGAGGTGGAGTCGGCCACCACCGGCACCAGATCCACGCCGCGGTCTACGGCATCAATAAAGGCATTCACCATCACCGTGGCGAGATGTTCGCTATTACTCATCTTTCAGTTCCTCCAGCGCCAGTTCAATTTCTTCTCCTTTCGGTACCCGGTGATGCCACTCGGGGCGTCCCTGAATAAAGGAAATACCCGCGCCTTTGGTGGTGTTAGCAATCACAACGTGTGGTTTCCCGTTCGGCTGAAGGCCCTCAAGGGTGGCGACTACCTCCGCCATATCGTTGCCGTTGCACTGCGTAACCTCCATGCCGAAAGCGCGCCATTTTTCATCCAGCGGATCGGTATTCATGATCTCTTTGGTCGCACCGGCCAGCTGCAGATTATTTTTGTCGTTGATAATAATAAGGTTATCCAGCTGGTAGTGGGCGGCGACCAGCGCGGCCTCCCAGTTGCTGCCCTCCGCCAGTTCGCCATCGCCGGTGACGACAAATACGCGACGCGGGTTGTTATCGCGTTTCGCTGCCAGCGCAATGCCTACCGCCACGGGCAGACCATGGCCCAGCGCACCGGTATTGAGCTCAATACCTGGCGTTTTGTGCTTTACCGGGTGTCCTGGCAGAGCCGAGTCGGCGTGTTGATAGGTTGCCAGCCAGTCAACGGGAATAAAGCCTGCTTCGGCCAGCACGCAGTAGTAACCACCGACAGCGTGCCCCTTCGACTGAATATAGATATCGCGGTCGTCGCTCTCTTTTCGCGCAGGGGAGCAGTTAAGGATGCGAAAGTAGAGGGCGGTCAGCAGTTCGACTTGTGACAGATCGGCACCGGTGTGGCCGCCTGCCGGGCTTTCCGCATTCAAGACGATGATGCGGCGGCGGATGGCGCGTGCTTTTTGTTCTAACTCCTTAACGGAGAGTGAAAACGGATTCATAAAACACCTCTTGAAAGTAAATTCTTATATGAATAAATATTCCAGCAGGGTAAAAAAACACTTCCCATCCTGACTACCTTTAATCGTCGACAAAACAAGGTATTAATAAGTGATTGAATATATATTCACTACTGATTTATTATTCACATAGGTAAGATATGCCCTGTGACGGGGTTTGTCCACGATTTGTACGGCCTATTTTCTAAAAAAGGAGAAAATGATCACATTTGGATCGTCGGGAAAAGGGCGCTGCGCTTGTTATCTATTCAATGATGCATAAAAATAACGAGCAGAAAACAGAGGGGAATGCCATGTCGAAGCAGGATGAACAGCGGTTGCTGGTGAAGATCGCCACGCTTTACTACAGCGAGAATAAAAAGCAGTCCGAGATCGCCTCGCTGCTGCATCTGTCCCAGTCTTTTGTTTCACGGGCGTTAACCCGCTGTCAGAAAGAGGGGCTGGTGAAAATTACCGTGGTCCAGCCGACAAATATTTTTGTCGATCTGGAAAAGGCGATTGAGGAGCGTTTTGGCATTCGACAGGCGATAGTCGTGGATGTGGGCGAGAACGCCAGTTACAGTCAGGTAAAGCATGCCATCGGCAGCGCAGCGGCGCACTATGTCGAAACGCGGCTGCGGCCGGAAGACCTCGTGGGGATCTCGTCCTGGAGCAGTACGATCCGCTGCATGGTGGATGAGATGCATCCGCAGAACATTCGCGCCGCCGGGGTGATTCAGCTGTTGGGCGGCGTCGGTCCCAACGGCAACGTGCAGGCTACCATTTTAACCCAGCAGCTGGCGGCTCATTTAGGCTGCCCGGCTTGGCTGTTGCCGTCGCAGAGTATTGAGCACTCCGTGGAGGAGCGCAGCCGTCTGGTAAACAGTCCGGACGTCGCGGCGGTGGTGGCGAAATTTGCCGAAGTGGATGTGGCCATCGTCGGTATTGGTGAACTGGAGCCTTCGCAGCTGCTGAAAAACTCCGGTAACTATTATAATGAAACCATGCTCCAGCTGCTGGCGGCGCGCGGCGCGGTGGGGGATATCTGCCTGCATTACTATGATGCGGCGGGCAAACCGGTACTGAGCCAGGATGAGGATCCGGTGATCGGTATGGAACTTGAGCAAATTCGTCGCTGTCCGCAGGTGATTGCGCTGGCCGGCGGCGTGGACAAAGAGAACGCCATCCGCGGCGCGTTGCAGGGCGACTATATTGATGTCCTGATCACCGACTTCCCGACCGCGCGCGCGTTAATTAAGGGCTAAGCGGGGGGAGACTGGCGTGCCTGGCGCGCCAGCGTCGCCAGTTCGTCCGCGCTGAGGCGAGTCATCCGCAATACGGTTTCAGTGTCCATGCCGTTCTCTAACATCATCAGCGCGATGCGGCAGGCTTCGCGATGCTCACCCGCCTGTAAACCTTCGTTCAAGCCTTCCTGTAACCAGCGTTGTTTTCCCTCTTCGCGCCCTTTCTGCTTCAGGTACTCGGCAATCGTCATCAGGGTATCCTCATATTGCGGCAGACGTTCGACCAGCTGGTCGATAAAGTTGTCCGGGTCGGCGCTATTGCCATGCAGCGACATATAGGTAAATAACGTTTTGAACTGCTGGTGGTCAGTGTATCCCATCAGCACCACCTCCACCAACTGCTGGAGGATATGGCTAAGATCGCGTTGACGGATGTGTTTCTGGACCAGTTCCAGAAGCGCGATCCGCCGATGCTGTAATATGGCGTCGTCGGGAATATCGGTCACATCGACGAGCGGAAAAGCCCCGAGATAAAGCTGCTTTGCCGGTGAGTCAGGTGGGAACTCGTCCAGCCAGCACAGTGAAAAGGGATAGGGAGAAATGCTGCCATGATAAAACAGCATGGGGATCACCAGCGGCAGCGCTTTATGGCCGCGATCAAGATGCTGTTGCATGGCCGCGAGGGCATAGCGCAGGAGTCTGAACGCCATATGGCTGTCCGGGGTGCTCTGATGCTCAATGACCACATAGATATAGCCCTCTCCCTTGCTGGTCTGCAGAGAGTAGAGAATATCGGAATAGCTGGCGCGCAGGTTGTCCTCAACAAAGCTCCCGGATTCCAGGTGCAGAGTGCTTAAGTCGCACAGTTGCCGCAGCGCGGGCGGCAGATGAATATCCAGAAAATCGCGTGCGGTTTCGTTGTCGCGCAAAAAGCGTTTAAACAGGCTGTCGTGCGGGGTCGAGTGCGGACGTTTTTTCATGGCTTCCTTGCCTGGCAGAGCAGAGTGGCGGGATGCTACCACCGCTTGCCGTCGGGCAGGATTTTTCGATGAGATTTTGCGAAGCGCCTCGGAGAAAGGCGCATCGTGAGTCAGGCCCGCTCCCCCTGTGGCCTGAGCCACAGGAGGTCTTGCGGTTACTTATTCTCCATGACCGCTTTCTGGGCGACCACCGCCGCTTTCTGCTGCATCCGGTTTTGCATCTGATCGATAATGACCGCCACAATAATCACGATCCCTTTGATGACCATCTGCCAGAACTCGCTCACCCCCATCATCACCAGCCCGTCGGCGAGAAAACCGATGACAAACGCACCAATCAGCGTACCCAGAATGGTTCCCCGGCCGCCGGCCAGCGATGTTCCGCCCAGTACGACGGCGGCGATAGCATTCATCTCAAAAGCGGTACCGTTAGCCGGATGGCTGGCCAGCAGCTGCGCGGAGACCACGATCCCGGCAATGGCGGCGCAAAAACCGGACAGCGTGTAGACCAGCACTTTAATTTGCTTCACTTTCACGCCGGAAAGCTCGGCGGCGCGCTCGTTGTCACCGATCGCATAAACATGGCGGCCAAAAGGCAAACGCCGGGCGATATAGGCGATGATCAGCGCCAGGAGGATCATCAGCCAGATGGCCCACGGGATGCCAAAGAGCGCACCTGCGCCAATTTCATCGAAACCCGTGTTGCCCAGCTGCGGATTGCCCGCGAGCCCGGGGAAGGTTTGGCCATCAGAGGTCAGCATCGCGGCTCCGCGGAGCACATACATGGTACCGAGGGTGCAGATAAACGGCGCCACATTGTAGCGGGTAATGATCCAGCCATTAACGGCGCCAATCAGGGCGCCTATCAGCAGCACCAGGGGCACAATGACCCACACGCTTGGAAAAATGGCGATGCCGAACATCGGCAGGACGATCCCTTTGGTGATAAGCCAGCCGGCTATCATTCCGCAGAGACCGAGCGTGGCGCCAATCGAGAGGTCGATACCGGCGGTGATAATGACAAAGGTGATCCCCAACGCCAGAAAGGCGTTAATCGCAATGTGTTTAATCATAATCACCATGCTGCCAGCGGATAAAAATCCGGGCACGGTCATCGTGAAGAAGCCGACAATCAGAAACAGCGCGATAAAGGTGCGCAGTTTTAATAACAACAGCAGGATATTTTCACGGGAGAGAGAGGCTCCGCCGCGCGGCGCCAGTGCGACCGATTGTGTCATTTTCATCTTAGAACCCCTGAGCGCTTGCTGAAACCAGCGCCGACTCTTCGGCCTGGTCACGAACGATATCGGCGGTCAGTTTGCCGCCTGACATCACCAGGATACGGTCAGAGACCGCCATGATTTCTTTTAAATCGGAGGTGGAGAACACCACCGCCATTCCCTGCTGCGACAATTGCACCATCATGCGAAACACATCCCCCTTGGCGCCGATGTCGATTCCGCGCGTAGGCTCGTCAAGAAACAGCACCTTCGGATTGGTTAACAGCGAACGGCCAATCACCACCTTTTGCTGATTGCCGCCGCTGAGCGCCTGGATCTCGACCTCTGGTGATGAGACCTTAATGGAGAGATTGCCAATCGTGCTGGCGACGACGGCCTCTTCCTCTTTATTGGCAATGGTTAACCCGCGCTGAAGACGACGCCACAGGCTGGCAATGGTCAGATTGCTGGCGACTGACGAGATGGGAAAAATCCCGGTCCGCTTACGATCTTCCGGCACCAGACTCATGCCCATGCGGATGCGTTCGGCCGTGGTTAACCGCTGGGGAACCGGTTTGCTGTCCAGCCAGATCTTGCCAAAGTAGTGGCGCGCTGTCCCCAGCAGACATTCAAACAGCTCGGTTCGTCCGGCGCCCATCAGGCCGTAGATCCCAATAATTTCACCGGCATGTGCTTTAAAACTGACGTTATCCACCACCGTATTGCCCGCGGCATTCACGCAGGTCAGGTTCTCCACTTCCAGCAGTGGGGCGCCGAAGCGGCGATCCGGGGGAAGAAAATGGCTTACCGGATCGCTTCCCAGCATTTCACGGACGATCCATGGCACATCAATTTCACTCACCCTGGCCTCCGCCTGGAATTTGCCGTCACGCAGAATGGTAATGACGTCGCCGATGGCCATCAGCTCCTCCAGACGGTGTGAGATGTAGATGATGGACACCCCCTGACGCGTCAGTTCGCGGATGACCCGAAACAGGATATCCACCTCGGTTTTGCTTAAGGCGGAGGTGGGCTCATCAAGGATCAGAATGTCCGCATTTTCCGCCAGCGCTTTGGCTATCTCGACCAACTGCTGCTGACCGACCTTCAGGTTACCCACCAGCTCCCGCGGCGAGATCGGCTGGTCGAGTCGCTGCAACAGCTCCGCGGCTTGTCGTTCCTGCTCTGCTTCGTTAATTGGCGTAAGCCCGCGCTGTAGCTCGCGGCCAAGAAAGATATTTTCCGCGACGCTAAGATTTTCAAACAGGTTCAGCTCCTGGTGAACCATACCAATACCGTGGGCGGCGGCCTCGCGGGTGCTGGAGAAACGGACAAGCTTACCGTTGAGCTCCATTTCGCCCAGGCTCGGCTGTTGCACACCGGCGAGAATTTTCATGAGCGTTGATTTACCCGCGCCATTTTCGCCGATGATCACGTTAACTTTGCCACGCCAGACGTTGTAGTCGACGTTATCCAGCGCCACCGTGCCGGGGAACAGCATGGAAATACCACGGGTGCGTAAAATGATCTCCTCTGTGGGTGAACTGGCCATCAGCGCGCCTCCTGTTTTAGCGCAAGAGCGGCCGCATCCTGCAGGCTGCCGTTAACCACCGTGGCCGCAAAGAGAATATCGACAGGTTTGCCTGCCCAGCTCGCGTCCACTGTCGGCAACGATTTTATCGCCTCCCGGTTGTAGGCGCGTGAAAGCTGCGCAAACTGCACCTGGTTGGTAAAGTCTTCAAATTTGAACCCGCTGGCATCGCGAATGGCGTTGCCCCGCATGACAGGACCCAGCTGCACGACCAACGGCTGGCCGTGTAGCGTAAGAGTGAGCTTTTGCTCGCGTGGGTTGCTGACGTCAATCCCGGTCACTTCGCTGCTCAGGCGAACAAAGACGCTCTGTGGCGTCGCGCCAGAGGCCTGACGCACTTTTTCCAGCGCAGTCGCGTCCAGCGCATGTTGGTTCGCTGCGTCAATCACTCGAGATTGCCAGGTTTGTTGCGCGATCTGCTGCGGGGTGAGATGGTCGAAGCTGGGTTTCGCGTTCGGGTCGGCAGGCAGCACTGGCTTGCCATTCTCATCTAAGTCCACCACCGTGCAGGCCGTCAGCAACAGGGCGGCGCAGCCCATCAGCACGGCGCCCCATTGTTTTAACCGCATCATTTCCGCCTTACTCGCTGAGGTTGAACATGTTGAGTTTTTTCGCATTGCCACTATCGATGAGGATGCAGTCCATCAACTGCTTCTCTTCTTTTTGGGCTTTCCCGTTCTTCAGGAAAAAGTCCGCCTGTTCCACGGCCATTTGCGCCTGCTTCCAGCCAGGCTGGAGAACCGTGGCTTTAATGTTGCCCTGCTTGAGTATCGAGTCGCGGGTGTAGTCGCTACCGTCAAAGCCGACGACAATCACGTCGTTTTTACCCGCGGCTTTCAGCGCCGCTTCCGCCCCCAGCGCCATGGTATCGTTGCCGGAAATCACACCGACGATATCCGGATTGGTCTGCAGAATAGCTTCCATACGGGTAAAGGCTTCCGTCTGGCTCCAGTTCGCCGTCTGCTGGGCGACCATTTTCATTTCCGGATAGTCGTCCAGCACATCGTGATAACCCTGCGAGCGGACGCTGGCGTTGGTGTCGGACTGACGACCTAACAGTTCGACATACTTGCCTTTACCGTTGAGGAGGCTGGCGAATTTTTCCGCGCCAAGCTGGGCGCCCTGATAGTTGTTAGAGACGATCTGCGCCACGGCGACGCCGGTTTTATTGATCTCTCTGTCGATTAAAAATGCCGGCACACCTGCCGCTTTTGCTTTTTCCAGCGGGCCGACGGTGGCATCCGCGCCAGCGTTATCCAGGATGATGGCTTTGGCTTTCCGCGCAATAGCCGTTTCAATCAGTTGGTTTTGTTTGTTGACGTCGTCGTCGTGGGAGGCGACCAGGGTGCTGTAACCCAGCTCTTTCGCTTTCGCCGCTGCGCCGTCAGCCTCCGCTTTAAAGAATGGATTATCATGTGAAGGGGTAATGATCGCGATCAGGCCATTATCGGCGGCGAAAAGTGAGCCAGATGCGGCCATCATGGAGGCAAACAGAACAGACTTTATCAGGGTAGTTTTCATTATTATCTCCGCATTGAATATATATTCAATAATGATTTATTATTCAATGTAACCATAAAGCGGCCAGCCAGAACTGTCTACGGTTTGCACAGGTAATTTCTTAAAAAGCGAAAAGGATCACGCTTCGCGAGGCGGGCAGGTACAGGTAATAACGAAATCGTCTTTTATCAGATGATTGATTTGCAAGGTGAAATCAGCAAGCTGTACGGAGAAGCTGGCGGTAAAACGTAAATGAACCTGCTGCGCAGTGAGCGCCACAATTCGGGCGCTGTGGAAGCCGGGCAGGGCTAAAGCGTGTGAAGACCAGGCCTTAAACCCACTCTCTTTTGCCGAAAACGCCAGCGTCAGCGCCAGCGGGAAGGGCAGGCCGCTGCGCAGCAGCGCCGTTTTTTCCGCCGGGCTGATAATGCTGCTCTCCAGCTCCGCGGCCAGCTGTGGGGTAAACCGGCGCTCGATATCGACGCCCACCGGCCGATCGGCGATCACCGCCAGCGCGCGCTGGCCGCAATGACTTATGCTGCCGAACCAGGGCGTGGGCCACAGCGGCTGGCGCTGGTCGCCGATGGCGGGAAGCCGTTTCTCCCCCACCTCGCGCAGGGCGTATGCCGCGGCGATGCGTCCGGCCAGGTGCTCCGCCTGCCGCTTGCGGCCCCACCCGGTCAGGCTGGCGTGATAGGGCAGCCAGAACAGATCTTCAGGCTGGAAAGTCGCCGGGTCGAAGTCGATCTGCTGGATGGTATAGCCGGCCAGAGGCAAAACGGTGCGATGGTGGCGCATAGGATAAGGTTACCGCGGTTGCCCCCGCCCTTTGTCCAGCAAGGGCGGGGGAGGGAGAACCCGCTATCAGAAGTGGGTGTTGACGCTCAGGTACCAGGTGCGGCCCGATTCATTGTAGGTCTCGGCGCCGGCGCCGTACATCGTGCCGGTGGCGCCCCCGGTGGTCTGGGCGTTGCCCGCGCGCCAGTGGCGCTTATCGAAGACGTTATCCACGCCGCCGGTCAGACTGACGTATTTGGTGACGTCCCAGGTCGCGCTCAGGCCGAGGATGCTGTAGGGGCTAACCTCGTTCTTCTCGCTGCCGGTGACCGGTTGACCCTTGTAGTTGTACTTCTTCGGCTCCTGCTTGCCGTACCAGGTGAAGGTCGACTGCAGCGAAACGTCATCGCGAACCTGCCAGCTCAGGGTGGAGTTCAGCGTGTATTCCGGGATAATCGACAGACGATCGCCGGTCTTTTTGTTCTTACTCTGCAGCATATAGGTGATGTTGTTGGTCCAGTTGACGGTCTCGCTCACCGGAACGTTCAACGTCCCCTCCAGACCTTCCACCACCGCTTTCGGCCCGTTTTCCCACTGGTAGAGATCGGTACCTTTATTGTTTTGATAGACCGGGGCATAGCCCGCTTCAATCTTGTTGCGGTAGTCGTTGCGGAACCAGGTGACGCCCGCCAGCCAGCCGTCGCGTTTAAACTCGAGGCCAATCTCTTTGTTGATACTGGTCTCGGCTTTTAAGTCGTCATTACCCTGCAGATAGCAGCCGTCTTTACTGGCGTAGCAGCCCTGGCCTTTACTGTAGAGAATGTAGTTCGGGTTGGTCTGATACAGGCTCGGCGCTTTATAGGCGCGGGCGATGCCCATCTTCAGCGTGAAGTCATCCCACAGGCCCTGCGACAGGTTGAGGGACGGGCTCCAGTTATTGCCGACAATGCTGTGATGATCGAAACGCAGCGCCGGAGTCAGCATGGTGGTGTCGGTCAGCTCCATGTTGTTCTCGGCGAACAGCGAGAAGATTTCCGCCTGCGAGTACGGGCTGCGGCCGGTGCTGTCGTAGCCCGGAATTTCGCCTCCCGACAGCGCCTGGGTGTTGGACGCGTTATCCTTCATCCGCTGTTGATTCCACTCGCTGCCCAGCGTCAGGTTCTGATTAACCAGATAGTCGAAGGGAATGCTGACTTCGCTGTGCAGCATCACATCCGCCAGATCGATATCCGTGAACTGGTTGCTGTTAAAGATCCCCTCGGTGCCGCCGGCCAGGCCTTCGCCTTTGCGCGAGTTGCGGGTGCGTTCGTACTGCGCCCAGTTGCTGGTGGTCACCCCGTTGTCCCAGGCGCCGTTCCAGGTAACCGAGTAGGTGTTGCGATACAGACGGTTGGTCTCTTTGCCGTAGTTCTCTTTTACCAGGTCGTTGGAGTTGGTGTTCTGGGTATCGCCGGCGTAGAGGTTGCCCTGGCGGCTGTAGCCGGCCTCAAACTCCAGCGACTGCATCGGAGCGAATTCCCAGCGCACCAGACCATCGATGTTTTTGTTTTTCACCCCTTCGCGCCCGGCCGGCAGAGTATCGGCATAGATCCCGGTACGCTCGGACTGATGGCCCTGGTTGATATCCCAGGCGTCAGCCTGCGTTTTGTCGAGGTTACCGAACAGGCGGAAGCTAAAATCGCCGCCCAGCGGGCCGCTGAGGCTGAAGTTAGTGCGTTTGGTGGAGCCTTCATCCTTGTGCTCCGGGGCGTTCATATAGGTGTTCCATGAGCCGTGCCACTCATCGCCGGTTTTTTTGGTGATGATATTCACCACGCCGCCGGCGGCGCCGTTGCCGTAGCGGGCGGCGGCCGGGCCGCGAATCACTTCGATACGTTCGATCATCTCCGGCGGCACCCAGCTGGTATCGCCGCGGGTGTCGCGCTCGCCGCGCCAGCCAAGGCGCACGGAGTTGCGGCTGGTGACCGGCTTGCCGTCGATCAGGATCAGGGTATTTTCCGGGCCCATGCCGCGGATATCAATCTGGCGGTTGTTGCCGCGCTGGCCGCTGGTGGAGTTGCCGGTCAGGTTGACTCCCGGCATGGTGCGAATGATCTCCGAGACGTCGCGCGCCGGGGGGCGTTTGCGGATCTCATCGGCGGTGATGGTGGAGACGCCCGGCGCCTGCAGGTTCTGCTCGGCGGCGGTGACCACCATGGTCTCTTCAGCGGCGCTGTTTTTATCGTCGGTGGCGGTTTCCGCTGCGCTTAACGGAAAAGCAACCCCGTAAATTCCCAGATTGACCAGCAAGGCCAGGGATTTGATCCTGTTATTCATTGTTATTCCTGCTTTTTGTCGCCACGTTCCCCAAACGCCCCTTCCCACCGGGAGGGGAGGCGGCATAAATGTTGCCAAAAGCGGGCAAAGGCACTCCGTCGCTGGCTGAATAAGCCCGATTTGACATGTTCTGATGAAAGACGCGCTTCCCACGGCGCGCTAATACGCTATTGCAAATGCAAATAGTTATCAATAATATTATCAATAAATAATGACAATTAATTAAAAAAGTCACGCTATACATAGGGTTAATGACAGAATGTTAAGGACAGGAAGCGAGGAGTGGTGGCAAACCCTGCGGGGGCCGCAGTGCCGCGCAGTGGATGACGCCATCGAGGTAACGTTCTGGTGGCGGGACCCGGCGGGGGATGAAACCTGCTCTCCCCATCGTCGGGTATGGCTCTATATCACCGGCGTGACCGACCACCATCAGAATGCGCGGCCGCAATCGCTGCAACGTCTCCCCGGGACCGACGCCTGGTTCTGGCGCACTACGCTGTCGCCGACCTGGCGCGGCAGCTACTGTTTTATTCCCTCCGACCGTGACGATGATTTTTCCCCTGAGGTGTTCAGCGCTGATGCGCCCGACCGCGCGCTGCTACGCGAAGGCTGGCGCAAACTGCTGCCGCGGGCGATAGCCGATCCGCTGAACCCGCACAGCTGGCGGGGCGGACGCGGCCATGGCGTGTCCGCCCTGGAGATGCCGCAGGCCCCCGCGCAGCCTGGCTGGGACCCGCTTAATGAGGCACATCCTGCCGCCCGTTGCCTTGAGTGGCGCAGCGCGCGTCTGGGCAACCATCGCCGGGTCTGGATCTACACCACCGGCGAGGCTGTCGACCCGCAAACGCGGCCGCTGGCGATCCTGCTCGACGGCCAATTCTGGGCCGAGAGCATGCCGGTGTGGTCGCCGCTGGCCGCCCTGACCCGCGAGGGGAGACTGCCGCCGGCGGTCTACCTGCTGATCGACGCGATCGACAACCAGCGCCGCGGGGTTGAGCTGCCCTGTCACCGCGATTTCTGGCTGGCGGTGCAGGAGGAGCTCCTGCCGCTGGTCCACGGCTATGCCCCGTTCAGCGACCGCCCGGATCGGACGGTGGTGGCCGGGCAAAGCTTCGGCGGTCTGGCGGCGATGTTCGCCGCTCTCAACTGGCCGCAGCGCTTTGGCTGCGTGCTCAGCCAGTCAGGCTCCTACTGGTGGCCGCACCGTGATGGCCGCGGGACGGGCTTTATCGGCGAACAGCTTCGCCAGGGTGAGGTGTCCGCGGCCGGGCTGCGCGTCTGGCTGGAAGCGGGCCAACGCGAACCGATCATTTTTCGCGCGAACCAGGTGCTACTGGCGCAACTCACCACAACACAGCAGACGATTTTCTGGCGTCAGGTTGACGGCGGGCATGATGCGCTTTGCTGGCGCGGCGGGCTGACGGCAGGGCTTATCCAGCTCTGGCAGCCTCTGCTGTCGCACCCTTAGCATCGCGTTTTACGACAGGAGTTTGATATGCAATTCAGTAACCCCTTCGACAATCCGCAAGGGCAGTTTTACATTCTGCGCAATGATCAACAGCAGTACAGCCTGTGGCCGGCGCACTGCGACCTGCCTGCCGGCTGGACGGTGGTGTGCCCCCCGCAGTCGGCCGAGGCCTGCAACGCCTGGCTGGCGGCCAACTGGTCGACACTGACCCCCGCCCATCATGCGTCATAAGGAGCTGACAATGACCACTCGTTTACCGCTGGTTGCCGCGCAGCCGGGGATCTGGATGGCCGAGCGCCTCTCCACTCTGCCAGGCGCCTGGAGCGTAGCCCACTATGTTGAACTACGCGGCGCCCTCGATCCGACGCTGCTGGGAAAAGCGATTGTCGCCGGTCTGCAGCAGGCGGACACCCTCAGCCTGCGCTTTGAGGAAGAGGAGGGGGAAGTCTGGCAGTGGCTGGCGGCCGACCGCACCTTTGGCGAACCGTCGATCATTGACCTGCGGACGGCGCCGGATCCGCATCGCGCCGCCACGGAGCGGATGCAGGCGGATCTGGCGCAGGATCTGCGCGTCGACGGCGGCAACCCGCTGGTGTGCCATCAACTGCTGCGCGTCGGCGACGACTGCTGGTACTGGTATCAGCGTTATCACCACTTGCTGGTGGATGGCTTCAGCTTCCCGGCGATAACCCGGCAGATCGCCGCCATTTATCGCGCCTGGCAGCGGGGGGAAGCTACTCCTGAGTCGCCTTTCACCCCCTTCGCCGAGGTGGTGGACGAGTACCAGCGCTACGCCGGCAGCGAGGCCTGGCAGCGGGATAAAGCTTTCTGGCAGGCCCAGCGCCAGGCGTTACCGGCGCCTGCCTCACTCTCTGCCGCGCCGCTGGGCGGGCGCGCCGCCGGGAGCGATATCTGGCGGATGAAGCTGGAGATGAACGCCGACGGCTTCCGCCGCCTGGCCAGCCATGCGCCGCAGTGTCAGCCCGCTGATCTGGCGCTGGCGCTCACCACGCTGTGGCTGGGCCGCCTGTGCAACCGGATGGACTACGCGGCGGGCTTTATCTTTATGCGCCGGATGGGTTCAGCCGCGCTGACCTCGACGGGGCCGGTGCTCAATGTCCTGCCTCTGGCGGTGCATATTGACGCCCGGGAGACGCTGGCGGACCTGGCGATGCGCCTCGCCGCTCAGCTGAAAAAGATGCGCCGCCATCAGCGCTATGACGCCGAGCAGATCGTCCGCGACAGCGGCAAAGCGGCAGGGGACGAACCGCTGTTCGGCCCGGTGCTGAACGTCAAAGTCTTTGATTACCAGCTGGATATCGATGGTGTGCAGGCAGTGACCCACACCCTCGCCACCGGCCCGGTCAACGATCTCGAGCTGGCGCTGTTCCCGGATGAGACCGGCGGGCTGTCGCTGGAGATCCTCGCCAACAAGGCCCGGTACGACGAAGCCGAGCTCCGTCGCCACATGGCGCGACTGACCGCGCTGCTGGCGCAGTTCGCCGCCGATCCGGCGCTGCGCTGCGGCGAAGCAGAGATGCTCTCCGCCGACGAGCTGGCCCGGCTGGCGGCGGTCAACGATACCGCTGTGCCGCTGCCTGCCACCACCCTCAGCGCGCTGGTGGCCGACCAGGCGCGGAAGACCCCGGATGCCCCGGCGCTGGCGGACGCCCGCTGGCAGTTCAGCTATCGCGAGATGCGTCAGCAGGTGGTGGCGCTCGCGCAGCTGCTGCGTCAGCGCGGCGTGAAGCCTGGGGACAGCGTGGCGGTGGCCCTGCCGCGCTCGGTGTTCCTGACCCTGGCGCTGCACGGCATTGTCGAAGCGGGGGCCGCCTGGCTGCCGCTGGACACCGGCTACCCGGACGACCGCCTGCGGATGATGCTGGAAGACGCCCGGCCGTCGCTGCTGATCGCCACGGAGGACCAGCTGGCCCGCTTCAGCGATATTCCGGGGCTGGAAAGCCTCTGCTACCAGCAGCCGCTGGCCGCCGGGGATGAGGCGCCGCTGGCGCTGTCAAAACCAGACCATACCGCCTACATCATCTTTACCTCCGGCTCCACCGGGCGGCCGAAAGGGGTGATGGTCGGCCAGACCGCCATCGTCAACCGCCTGCTGTGGATGCAGGATCGCTATCCGTTATCTGCCGACGACGTGGTGGCGCAGAAAACGCCGTGCAGTTTCGACGTGTCGGTGTGGGAATTCTGGTGGCCGTTTATCGCCGGCGCGCAGCTGGTGATGGCCGAGCCGGAGGCGCACCGCGACCCGCAGGCGATGCAGCAGTTCTTCGCCCGCTACGGCGTGACCACCACCCACTTTGTGCCGTCGATGCTGGCGGCGTTTGTCGCCTCGCTGGATGCCGACAGCGTCGCTGCCTGCCGCACGCTGCGGCGGGTATTCTGCAGCGGCGAAGCGCTGCCGACAGAATTGTGCCGCGAGTGGGAGCGCTTAACCGGCGCGCCGCTGCATAACCTGTACGGCCCGACGGAGGCGGCGGTGGACGTCAGCTGGTACCCGGCCTGCGGATCTGAGCTGGCGGCGGTGACCGGCAGCAGCGTGCCGATTGGCTGGCCGGTGTGGAACACCGGGCTGCGCATTCTCGATGCCGCGATGCGCCCGGTGCCGCCGGGGGTGGCGGGGGATCTTTATCTCACCGGCATCCAGCTGGCGCAGGGCTATCTGGGGCGCCCGGATCTCACCGCCAGCCGCTTTATCGCCGACCCGTTTGCCCCCGGCGAGCGGATGTATCGCACCGGCGACGTGGCGCGCTGGCTGACGAACGGCGCGGTGGAGTACCTTGGCCGCAGCGACGATCAGCTGAAGATCCGCGGGCAGCGCATCGAGCTTGGCGAGATTGATCGGGTGATGTTGGCCCTGCCGGACGTGGGGCAGGCGGTGAGTCACGCCTGCGTCTTCAACCAGGCGGCGGCGACCGGCGGTGATGCCCGACAGCTGGTGGGCTATCTGGTCTCTGACTCCGGCCTGCCGCTGGATACCGCGGCGCTGAAAGCGCGGCTGGCGGAACAGCTGCCGCCGCATATGGTGCCGGTGGTGCTGATGCAGCTCGCTGAGCTGCCGCTGAGCGCCAACGGCAAACTGGACCGCAAAGCGCTGCCGCTGCCGACCCTCGGCGGCGAGCGCAGCGGCCGGCCGCCGGAGCCCGGCATGGAAACTCTTGTCGCCGCCGCCTTCAGCCAGCTGCTGGGCTGCGAGGTGAACGATATCGACGCCGATTTCTTCGCCCTTGGCGGTCATTCGCTGCTGGCGATGCGCCTGGCGGCACAGCTCAGCCGCCAGCTGGCGCGGCAGGTGACCCCGGGGCAGGTGATGGTGGCCTCGACGGTGGGCAAACTGAGCGCGCTGCTGGCCGCCGATCTCAGCGATGAGCAGGCCCAGCGCCTGGGGCTGGATACGCTTCTGCCGCTGCGCGAGAGCGACGGCCCGACGCTGTTCTGCTTCCATCCCGCCTCCGGCTTCGCCTGGCAGTTCAGCGTCCTGGCGCGCTATCTCAGCCCGCGCTGGTCGATTACCGGTATTCAGTCGCCGCGCCCGCAGGGGCCGATGGCCAGCGCCGCCAGCCTCGACGAGGTGTGCGAGCATCATCTGCGCACGCTGCTGGCGCAGCAGCCGCACGGCCCTTATTACCTGTTCGGGTATTCGCTGGGCGGCACCTTAGCCCAGGGGATTGCCGCCCGCTTGCGCCAGCGCGGCGAAGCGGTGGCCTTCCTCGGCCTGCTGGATACCTGGCCGCCGGAGACGCAAAACTGGGCAGAGAAAGAGGCCAACAGGCTGGATCCCGAGGTACTGGCGGAGATCGACCGCGAGCGCGAAGCGTTCCTCGCCGCCCAGCAGGGGCAAGCCTCCGGCGAGCTGTTCAGCGCCATCGAAGGCAACTATGCCGATGCGGTGCGGCTGTTAACCACCGCGCATAGCGCGAAGTTTGACGGCAAGGCGACGCTGTTCGTGGCGGAGAAGACGCGGCAGGAGGGGATGGATCCGCAGGTCGTATGGGGCCCGTGGGTGGGGGAACTGGAGGTGTTCAGCCAGAACTGCGCCCACGTCGATATCATCTCCCCGCAGGCCTTTGAGGCCATCGGTCCGGTGGTCAGGGAGATTCTGGGGTAACGGTTGAGTTCGGGCTACAGCAGGTAGCCCGGCTCAGCGTAGCGCAAGCCGGGGAAAGAGGAGATTACCGGCGGCCCAGCGGGACCACCAGCGGCGTATGCGCCACCGGATCTTCAATGATCGTGCAGCGCAGACCGTAAATCCGTTCAATCAGATCGGCGGTGACGATCTCCTTCGGCGCCCCCTCGGCGACGATCCTGCCGTCGCGCAGGGCGATCAGGTGGGTGGCGTAGCGGCAGGCTTGGTTAAGATCGTGCAGCACCGCCGCCAGGGTATAGCCCTTCTCGCGATTCAGCTCGCTCAACAGTTCCAGTAGGTCGATCTGATGGCTGATGTCCAGCCAGGTGGTCGGCTCATCCAGCAGCATAATCGCCGTTTCCTGGGCCAGCACCATCGCAATCCACGCCCGCTGCCGCTGGCCGCCGGAAAGCGTGTCGACGCTCTGCAGCGCCAGATCGCTGATCCCGGTCGCCCGCATCGCCTTGTTCACCGCCTCTTCATCTTCTTTGCGCCAGCGGGTAAACAGCGGCTGGTGCGGATAGCGCCCGCGGGCCACCAGCTCCTGCACCGTGATATCGCCAGGAGTGGTGGCATTCTGCGCCAGCAGCCCGATGCGGCGGGCAACCTCTTTACTGGCGTACTGCTGGATCTGCGCGCCGTCGAGCCAGACGTGGCCGCTGGCGGGCGTCATCAGGCGACTGAGGGTGCGCAATAGCGTCGACTTGCCGCAGCCGTTGGGGCCGATAATGGCGGTGAAGTGACCGTCAGGGATGGTCACGTTCAGCGACTCGGCGATGGTCTTGTTCCCGTAGGCCAGGGTTAACTGCTCGCCGCGCAAACGGGAGGGGACAGCACTCATTTTTTGCGGGACTCCTGAATCAACAATGCAATAAGGTAAATACCGCCGAGGCTGACGGTTAACACGCCAACCGGCAGCTGCCACGGCATAAACAGCCGTTGGGCGCCGTAATCGGCCAGCGCCAGCAGCAGAGCGCCGCACAGGGCCGACTGGGTCAGTCCCCAGCGGGCCGTGCCGCTCAGGCGGCGGGCGATATGCGGCGCCACCAGCGCGATAAATGAGATCGGCCCGGCCAGCGCCGTCGAGGCGGCGGTGAGCACCACCGCCACCAGCATCAGCAGCAGGCGCGAACGCTCGACCTGCACCCCCAGCGCGCAGGCGGTATCGTCGCCCATCTCCAGCAGCCGCATCCGGCGAACCAGCAGGGCGCTGCTCACCAGCATCAGCAGGATCAGCGGCGCCGACGGCCAGGTTTTACCCCACGTCAGGCCGTTGAGCGATCCGGCGTTCCACAGGCCCGCAGAAAGGGCGGTCTCCAGCGAGGCGCGCAGCAGCAGCCAGGTGTTGAATGCCACCAGCATGGCGCGCACGCCGATGCCGATAATGATCAGGCGGAAGGTTTCGATCCCGTTGCGCCAGGCCAGCAGCCAGACCACCAGCGAGGTCAGCACCCCGCCGGCCATCGCCGCCAGGGCGATCGCCGTCAGGTTCTGGCCGAAGAGGACCATTGCCACCAGCACGCCGCTCCAGGCGCCGGTGTTAAAGCCCATCACGTCCGGGCTGCCGAGCGGGTTACGGGTCAGCGACTGGAAAATGGCGCCGCTGATGCCGAGCGCGGCGCCGATGAGCAGCGCCATTAACACCCGCGGCAGCCGCCATTCGTTCACCACCATCGCGACGTTGCGCGGCGCATCGCCGAACAGCGCCGAGAACACCTGGTCAATCGTCAGGGGCACCGGGCCTTGCGCCAGCCCGAGCAGAGAAATCAGCAGGCTGGCGGCCATCAGCAGCAGGCAACTGGCTATCAGGCGGCGGGACGGAGCAATCACAGGCCACCTCCCCGCGGCTGGCGGCGCACCAGCCAGATCAGCACCGGCGCGCCGAGAAAGGCGCTCACCACCGATACCCGCAGTTCGCCGGGCACCAGCAGGCGGCCAATCACGTCGGCAAACAGCAGCAGGGCCGGGGTGGCGAGCAGGGTGACCGGCAGCGACCAGCGATGATCGGCCCCCACCAGCCAGCGCGCCATATGCGGCATCATCAGGCCGATAAAGGCGATGGGGCCGACGACGGCGGTGGCGCTGCCGCACAGGACGGTGATGACGATCAGGCCGATCAGCTGGGTGCGGGCGACGCGGCTGCCGAGGGCGGTGGCGGTATCGTTGCCCAGGCTCAGGCTGTTCAGCGCCCGGCTCAGCAGCAGAGCGGCGATCCCCGCCACCACTACCGGCAGCAGGACAATTTTCAGCGTTTGCAGGGTGCGGATATCCAGCGAACCGGCCTGCCAGAAGCGTAGCTGATCGTAGACGTCCGGGTTGAGCAGGGCGATGCCGTTGGACAGCCCCTCGAGTACCGCCGCAAGGGCGACCCCGGCGAGAGTGAGGCGCACCGGGCTCAGCTGACCGCCGCCCTGGCTGCCGGTAAAGGCTACCAGCAGCGAGGCGCAGAGCGCGCCGCAGAACGCCAGCAGCAGCTGCTCCTGCGGGGAAGTGATCCCGAACAGCGCCGCGCCGAGGACGATGGCGAAGCTGGCGCCGGAGTTGACCCCCAGCAGGCCGGGGTCGGCCAGCGGGTTGCGGGTGAGCGTCTGCATCAGCGCGCCGGCGAGGCCGAGGGCGACGCCGGCCAGCAGACCGGCCAGAGTGCGCGGCAGGCGCGCGTCCAGCACGATAGTGCAATCAGCGCTTTGACAGGTTCCGCTGAAGGCGGTGAATACCGTGCCGATCGGCAACGATTTGGCGCCGATGGTCAGGCTAAGCGCGGCGGCTAAGGCGAGTAATAGCAACAATCCGGGCACGGCGACAGAGCGTACCGCGGTCGTAGAAAACGACATAACTGACATCCCTGATATGATAATGATAGTAATTATCGTTATCGATTTTATTCAGCTATGGTAGCATGACCCACAGTAAAAAGGGTATTAAAAATAACGACAAGGCGCTGTAATGAACCGACAATCCTGGCTGCTCAATCTCAGCCTGCTGAAAACTCACCCGGCGTTTCGCGCCGTTTTTATCGCTCGCTTTATCTCTATTCTATCGCTTGGCCTGCTGGGCGTGGCCATTCCGGTGCAGATCCAGATGATGACCCATTCGACCTGGCAGGTCGGGCTGTCGGTGACGCTGACCGGGGCGTCGATGTTTGTTGGTCTGATGGTGGGGGGCGTGCTGGCTGACCGCTATGAACGTAAACGCCTGATCCTGCTGGCGCGCGGCACCTGCGGCGTGGGTTTTGTCGGCCTGTGTCTGAACGCCCTGCTGCCGGAGCCGTCGCTGGCGGCGATTTATCTGCTGGGGATCTGGGATGGGTTCTTCGCCTCGCTGGGGGTGACCGCGCTGCTGGCGGCGACCCCGGCGCTGGTGGGGCGGGAAAACCTGATGCAGGCCGGGGCCATCACCATGTTGACGGTGCGCCTTGGCTCGGTGATTTCGCCGATGATCGGCGGCCTGCTGCTGGCCACCGGCGGCGTGGCGTGGAACTTCGGCCTGGCGGCGGCGGGGACCTTTATCACCACCTTAACCCTGCTGCGTCTGCCGCAGCTGCCGCCGCCTCCGCAGCCGCGCGAGCATCCGCTGCGCTCCCTGCTGGCGGGGCTGACCTTCCTCTGCCGGAGCCCGCTTATCGGCGGGATTGCGCTGCTTGGCGGTCTGCTGACCATGGCCAGCGCGGTGCGGGTGCTCTATCCGGCGCTGGCCGGTAGCTGGCAGATGTCGGCCGGACAGATTGGCCTGTTGTACGCCGCTATTCCGCTCGGTGCGGCGCTGGGGGCGTTGACCAGCGGCCAGCTGGCCCAGACGGTGCGGCCGGGCGCGCTGATGTTGGCGACCACGGTGGGATCGTTTGTCGCCATTGCGCTGTTCAGCCTGATGCCGCACTGGGCGTTGGGCGCGCTGTGCCTGGCGCTGTTTGGCTGGCTGAGCGCTATTAGCTCGCTGCTGCAGTACACCCTGATCCAGACCCAGACGCCGGAACATATGCTCGGGCGGATTAACGGTCTGTGGACCGCGCAAAACGTCACCGGCGACGCCATCGGCGCGGCGCTGCTCGGCGGCTTAGGGGCGGTGATGACGCCGGCGGCATCCGCCAGCGCCAGCGGCTGGGCGCTGGCGCTTGTCGGCGTGCTGCTGGTTGGGCTGCTACGCGAGCTGCGCCGTTTCCAGCGCCCGGAAATTGTCAACGAAAGTTAAGTAGGGTGCGCTTGCCCGGTGGCGGCTGCGCCTTACCGGGCCTGGGGTACGGCAGGCCGGTGCAAGCTCAGTAGGCCGGGCAAGCGCCGCGCCGCCCGGCAAAGAGTTCAGGTTGCGTGCCCCGGCCTGATGCCCGGTGGCGGCTGCGCCTT
>NZ_KV792639.1:9398-16918 GCF_001808265.1 Klebsiella sp. HMSC16A12 | reverse complement strand
GTAGGCCGGGCAAGCGCAGCGCCGCCCGGCAAGGTGTTCAGGCTGCGTACCCGGCCTGATGCCCGGTGGCGGCTACGCCTTACCGGGCCTACGGTACTGGGGGACGCTGGCATTGTAGGCCGGGCAAGCGCCGCGCCGCCCGGCAAGGTGTGCAGGCCGGGTTCCCGGCCTGATGGCGCAGCCCGCGTTAGCCGAACAGGCTGGAGAGACGCTGGAGCACCAGCAGAGCGCTGTAGTAGTCAAGGCGGAAGGTCTCGGTGCCCAGCGGGTAGACGCGTTTGCCTGCGACCGCCGGGAGATGCGCCAGCAGCGGGTTGGCGTAGATGGCATCCGCATCTTTCTGGTCGCCGGCGAACAGGAACAGGCTCTGGCCGTTCAGACCGGCCGCGAGGTTCTCCCCGCCCAGTTGCACGATATCGTGGCGTTTACCCTGGCTATGGCTGGCGGGCAGGCCGCCCGGCAGCGTCGCCAGGCTAAAGCCCAGCTGTTCGAGCATCTGCCCCTGAGCCGATTCCGGCGTCCAGATATTGGCGCTGTGCGCGGCGGCGGTATAGACCAGGGCGGTCACCGGCTGCGGCGGCAGTTTCATTTTTTCTTTTAACGAAACGAGCTGTTTATTGAAGTCGGCAATGCGCGCGCTGGCCTGTTGTTCATGACCGGTGATCTGCCCCAGCTGGGTGAGCAGGGTTTGCCAGCTTTTATCGTCATAGTTGATGACCAGCGTCGGGGCGATGGTTTTAAGCTGATCGTACAGCGGCAGGGCGGAGTCGCCGCCGGTCGCGCTCACCAGGATCAGATCCGGCATCTGGGCGGCCACCGCTTCGGCGCTTGGTTCGCCGATGTACAGCCGCGCCAGCTTGCGGGCTTTGGCAACCTCGCTCCACTGGCGCAGAAAGCCCTGGCTATCGGCGACGCGGTTGTTCGGCGTGGTCGCGCCGCTGGCGACCACCGGAGCGTCAATCGCCAGCAGCGAACCGGTAAGCGTCACGCTGGTGGAGACAATGCGCAGCGGCTGACTCGGCAGGGTATGCGTCCCGTAGCTGTCGGTGACCTGGCGCGGCCAGTCCGCCGCCTGGGCTGAGGTAATTCCTAAAAGCAACAGCATGCCGGTCAGCGCACCGCGGCGGCAGAAAGAAAAGAAGTTCACGTCATCGCATCCTGATTTGAAAGGTGATAAATGCGTCTCATTTTCAACTTTGTGCCAGCAGGATGCAAGCCAAAGTGGCGGCGCCATGACGTAACGCGGTTGACATGGCGGGCAATACCTTTTAGGTTAGCCAACCAAAATATAAATGATAATTATTCTTAATATCTTTATCGTTTTTGGAGGAAGATATGGAAACGTCACTGGCTGAAGATGTAAAGAAACCGACCCGGACCCTGTCGCCGGACAGCTTCTTCTTTATGTCGCCGTACCGCAGTTTTACCACTTCAGGCTGCTTCCGTCGCTTCTCACAGCCCGCCGTTGGCGGCGATGCGCTGAACGGCGAGTTCCAGCAGCAGATGGCGGCCGCCTTTGCCGAGGCCCGGGCGGCGGGGATCCGCAAGCCGGTGATGGTCGGGGCTATCCCGTTCGACACCTGTCAGCCTTCCGAGCTCTATATCCCCGAGCGCTGGGAAGCGTTCTCTCGCCCGGAAAAGCAGCGTTCCGCCCGCTATGCCGCGCCGCTGGAGGCGATGGAGGTGATGGAGCGTCGGGAGATCCCGGAGCAGGACGCGTTTTTAGCCATGGTGGAACGCGCCGCCGCGCTGACCGCCACCCCGGAAGTCGACAAAGTGGTGCTATCAAGGCTTATCGATATTACCACCCGCGACCGCGTCGACAGCGGCGCGCTGATGGAGCGACTGATCGCCCAGAACCCCGCCAGCTTTAACTTCCACGTGCCGCTCTCCGACGGCGGCGTGCTGCTGGGCGCCAGCCCGGAGCTGCTGCTGCGTAAAGAAGGACAGCACTTCAGCTCTCTGCCGCTGGCCGGCTCCGCCCGTCGCCAGCCGGACGATGTGCTGGATCGGGAAGCAGGCAACAGGCTGTTGGCCTCCGGCAAAGATCGCCACGAGCACGAGCTGGTGACCCAGGCGATGAAGAGCGTGCTGGGCCCGCGCAGCAGTCAGCTGTCGCTACCGGAGTCGCCGCAGCTGATTACCACCCCGACGCTCTGGCATCTGGCGACGCCGATCGCAGGCACCGCGCTGGCGGAAGAAAACGCCATGTCGCTGGCCTGTCTGCTGCACCCGACGCCGGCGCTGAGCGGTTTCCCGCATCAGGCGGCGAAGCGCCTGATTGCTGAACTGGAACCCTTCGATCGCCAGCTGTTCGGCGGCATCGTCGGCTGGTGCGATGACGAAGGCAACGGCGAGTGGGTGGTGACTATCCGCTGCGCGCGTCTGCAGCAGCGTACGCTGCGCCTGTTTGCCGGCGCGGGCATTGTTCCGGCCTCCTCGCCGCTGGGCGAATGGCGCGAAACCGGCGTCAAACTGACCACCATGCTTAACGTATTTGGCTTGAACTAAGAGGCAAGGATGATTGCATTTACCCGTTGGCCGGAAGAGTTTGCGGCCCGCTATCGTCAAAAAGGCTACTGGCAGGATCTGCCGTTAACCAATCTGATCACCCGTCACGCGGACAATGACGCCGTGGCGATTATCGATGGCGAGCGGCAGATTAGCTACCGCCAGTTTAACCAGCTGGTGGACAACCTCGCCTGCTCGCTGCAGCGCCAGGGACTGAAGCGCGGGGAGACCGCGCTGGTGCAGTTGGGCAATGTCGCCGAGTTTTACATGACCTTCTTTGCGCTGCTGCGCATCGGCGTCGCGCCAGTGAACGCTTTGTTCAGCCACCAGCGCAGCGAACTTAACGCCTACGCCGCGCAGATTAAACCGGCGCTGCTGATTGCCGATCGCGAGCACGCGCTGTTTGCTGACGATAGCTTTCTCCACGCGTTTATCGCGGAACATCCTTCCCTGCGCGTCGCACTGTTGCGTAACGACGGCGGCGAGCGCGATCTGGCGACAGAGATTAACCGCCCGGCGGATAACTTTATCGCCAATCCAACCCCTGCCGACGAAGTGGCCTTTTTCCAGCTCTCCGGCGGCAGCACCGGGACGCCGAAGCTTATCCCACGCACCCATAACGATTACGACTACAGTATCCGCCGCAGCAATGAGATCTGCGGGATTAACGCTGAAACGCGCTACCTCAACGCGCTGCCGGCGGCGCATAACTATGCGATGAGTTCCCCGGGTTCGCTCGGCGTCTTCCTCGCCGGCGGGCGGGTGATCCTCGCCGCCGACCCGAGCGCCACGCTCTGTTTCCCGCTGATCGAAAAACATCAGGTTAACGTCGCGTCGCTGGTGCCGCCGGCGGTCAGCCTGTGGCTGCAGGCGATTCACGAATGGGGCAGCAACGCCCAGCTGCAATCGCTGCAGCTGCTGCAGGTCGGCGGCGCGCGCCTGTCAGCGACCCTCGCCGCGCGCATTCCGGCGGAAATCGGCTGCCAGCTGCAGCAGGTGTTCGGCATGGCGGAGGGGCTGGTGAATTACACCCGCCTTAACGATAGCCCGGAGCGGATCATCAATACCCAGGGCTGTCCGATGTGCCCGGACGATGAAGTGTGGGTGGCGGATGCCGACGGCAACCCGCTGCCGCGCGGCGAAGTGGGCCGTCTGATGACCCGCGGCCCTTATACCTTCCGCGGCTATTACAACAGTCCGCAACATAACGCTGAAGCCTTTGATGCCGATGGATTTTACTGCTCCGGTGATCTGATTTCGATCGATGAAGATGGCTATATCACCGTCCAGGGCCGGGAAAAAGATCAGATCAACCGCGGCGGCGAGAAGATCGCCGCTGAAGAGATCGAAAACCTGCTGCTGCGCCATGAGGCGGTGATCCACGCCGCGCTGGTCAGCATCGAAGACAATCTGCTGGGCGAGAAAAGCTGCGCTTATCTGGTGGTGACCTCGCCGCTGCGCGCCGTCGCCGTGCGCCGCTTCCTGCGCGAGCAGGGGGTGGCGGAATTTAAACTGCCGGACCGCGTGGAGTGCGTTGCCGCGCTGCCGCTGACGCCGGTGGGCAAAGTCGATAAAAAACAATTACGTCAGTGGCTGGCCGAAGGCAAGCTGGGCTGAAGGAGAACAGAGAATGGCAATCCCTAAATTACAGGCATATGCGCTGCCGGAAGCCAGCGATATCCCGGCGAACAAGGTCAACTGGGCCTTTGAGCCGTCGCGCGCCGCGCTGCTGATCCACGATATGCAGGAGTATTTCCTCAACTTCTGGGGCGAAAACAGCGCGATGATGGAGAAAGTGGTGGCTAATATCGCCGCCCTGCGCGACTTCTGCAAACAGAACGGCATTCCGGTGTACTACACCGCCCAGCCGAAAGAGCAGAGCGATGAAGACCGCGCCCTGCTGAATGATATGTGGGGGCCGGGTCTGACCCGCTCGCCGGAGCAGCAGCAGGTGATTGCCGCGCTGGCGCCGGATGAAGACGATACCGTGCTGGTGAAATGGCGCTACAGCGCGTTTCATCGCTCGCCGCTGGAGGAGATGCTGAAAGAGACCGGTCGCGACCAGCTGATCATCACCGGCGTTTACGCCCATATCGGCTGCATGACCACCGCCACCGATGCTTTCATGCGCGATATCAAACCGTTCTTTGTCGCCGACGCGCTGGCAGATTTCAGCCGTGAAGAGCACCTGATGGCGCTGAAATATGTCGCCGGCCGCTCCGGACGGGTGGTGATGACCGAAGAGCTGCTGCCGCTCCCAGCCTCCAAAGCGGCGCTGCGCGCGCTGATCCTGCCGCTGCTCGACGAATCCGACGAACCGATGGATGATGAAAACCTGATCGATTACGGTCTGGATTCGGTGCGGATGATGGCCCTGGCCGCCCGCTGGCGCAAAGTGCACGGCGATATCGACTTCGTTATGCTGGCGAAAAACCCGACCATCGACGCCTGGTGGGCGCTGCTCTCCCGCGAGGTGCAATAATGGCGGCGCTGGATTTTCGCGGTCAGACCGTGTGGGTGACCGGCGCAGGTAAAGGGATTGGCTATGCCACCGCGCTGGCTTTCGTCGAGGCCGGGGCCAACGTCACCGGGTTCGACCTCGCCTTTGACGGCGAAAGCTACCCGTTTGCCACCGAAACGCTGGACGTCGCCGATGCCGACCAGGTACGCGAGGCATGCAGCCGGCTGTTGGCGAACACCGAGCGTTTAGATGTGCTGGTGAACGCCGCCGGGATCCTGCGCATGGGCGCTACCGACCAGCTGAGCGCGGAAGACTGGCAGCAGACCTTCGCGGTCAACGTCGGCGGGGCGTTCAACCTGTTTCAGCAGACGATGGCCCAGTTCCGTCGCCAGCGGGGCGGGGCGATCGTCACCGTCGCCTCCGATGCCGCGCACACGCCGCGCATCGGCATGAGCGCCTATGGCGCCTCGAAGGCGGCGCTGAAAAGCCTGGCGCTGACCGTCGGCCTTGAGCTGGCGGGCAGCGGGGTGCGCTGTAATCTGGTGTCGCCGGGCTCCACCGACACCGATATGCAGCGCACCCTGTGGGTCAGCGACGATGCAGAGCAGCAGCGGATCCGCGGCTTCGGCGAGCAGTTTAAGCTCGGCATCCCGCTGGGTAAAATCGCCCGCCCGCAGGAGATCGCCAATACCATTCTGTTCCTCGCCTCTTCTCACGCCAGCCATATCACCCTGCAGGATATCGTGGTTGATGGCGGCTCGACGCTGGGGGCGTAAATGGCCTGGAAGCGAGAGCTTACGCTGGCGGCGCTGAACGCCAGCAGCGAAAATACCATGGTGGCGCATCTTGGCATCATCTACACCCGACTGGAAGAGGGGCTGCTGGAGGCGGAGATGCCGGTGGATGCGCGCACGCATCAGCCGTTTGGCCTGCTGCACGGCGGCGCTTCCGCGGCGCTGGCGGAGACGCTGGGCTCGATGGCCGGTTGGCTGATGACCGAAGAAGGGCAGTGCGTCGTCGGGACTGAGCTTAACGCCAGCCATCACCGGGCCGTCTCCAGCGGGAAAGTGCGCGGCGAGTGCCGTCCGCTGCATCTTGGTCGCCAGAGCCAGAGCTGGGAGATTGTGGTGTATGACGAGAAGGGGCGGCGCTGTTGCACCTGTCGTCTGGGCACCGCGGTGCTGGGCTAAGAAGCCGCTGTTTCCCCGGCTTGCGCTACGCTTAGCCGGGCTACGTATCGGCGCAATGGGGTAGCCCGGATAAGGCGCAGCGCGCCGCCATCCGGGAGTTTCCCTGCTCGCATTGCGCTTAGCAGGACTACGGATCTGTAGGTCGGGTAAGGCGTTAGCCGCCACCCGACAAAAAAAACGGCACCGTTCACGGTAACCCTTTCATTCATTTTCCTGCCTTAAGTGATCTCGCTAGCAATGTGAGACAAATCTCTGTGGGTGTACGGCATCTGCGATGTTTCGGTGTTGTTAAATTCTGCGTTGTGATCTAGAAACAAAATGTAACATCCTGATTACCCTACCGGTGGACCACAACAATGAATAATTCAGGGAAATACCTTATCTGGGCGCTGCTCTCCGTCATCGGAGCCTTCGCCCTCGGCTATATCGCTTTAAACCGGGGTGAGCAGATAAACGCGCTGTGGATTGTCGTCGCCGCGGTCTGCGTTTATTTGATCGCGTATCGTTTCTACGGCCTGTATATCGCTAAAACCGTGCTTGGCGTTGACCCGACGCGGATGACGCCCGCGGTGCGGCATAACGATGGCCTCGACTACGTTCCAACCGACAAAAAAGTGCTGTTCGGTCACCATTTTGCCGCCATTGCCGGCGCGGGGCCGCTGGTGGGCCCGGTGCTCGCCGCGCAGATGGGCTACCTGCCGGGGATGATCTGGATCCTCGCCGGCGTGGTGCTGGCTGGGGCGGTACAGGACTTTCTGGTGCTGTTTGTTTCGACCCGCCGCGATGGCCGTTCGCTTGGCGAACTGGTTAAAGAGGAGATGGGACCGACCGCTGGCGTCCTGGCGCTGGTGGCCTGCTTTATGATCATGGTGATCATCCTCGCGGTCCTGGCGATGATTGTGGTGAAAGCGCTGACCCACAGTCCGTGGGGGACATACACCGTCGCCTTTACCATTCCGCTGGCGATCTTTATGGGCATCTACATCCGCTATCTGCGTCCGGGACGCATCGGCGAGGTGTCGGTGATAGGCCTGGTGATGCTGGTGTTCGCCATCATCTCCGGCGGCTGGGTGGCGGAAAGCCCGACCTGGGCGCCGTGGTTTGATTACACCGGCGTACAGCTGACCTGGATCCTGGTGGGCTACGGATTTGTGGCTGCGGTACTGCCGGTCTGGCTGCTGCTGGCCCCGCGCGATTATCTCTCCACCTTCCTGAAAATTGGCACCATCGTGGGGCTGGCGATTGGCATCCTGATTATGCGCCCGACCCTGACGATGCCGGCGCTGACCAAGTTCGTCGATGGTACCGGCCCGGTATGGACCGGCAACCTGTTCCCGTTCCTGTTTATCACCATCGCC
>NZ_KV792639.1:0-9378 GCF_001808265.1 Klebsiella sp. HMSC16A12 | reverse complement strand
GCGGCGCGGTCTCCGGTTTCCACGCGCTGATCTCCTCCGGCACCACGCCGAAAATGTTGGCCAACGAAAGCCAGGCCTGCTTTATCGGCTACGGCGGCATGTTGATGGAATCCTTCGTCGCTATTATGGCGCTGGTGGCGGCCTGTATTATCGATCCGGGCGTCTACTTCGCGATGAACAGCCCGATGGCGGTGCTGGCGCCGGCGGGTACCACCGATGTCGTCGCCTCGGCAGCGCAGGTGGTGAGCGGCTGGGGCTTTAGCATTACGCCTGATACGCTGCATCAAATCGCCAGCGAGGTCGGCGAACAGTCGATTATCTCCCGCGCCGGCGGCGCGCCAACGCTGGCGGTGGGGATGGCCTACATCCTGCACGGCTCGCTGGGCGGACTGATGGATGTCTCGTTCTGGTACCACTTCGCCATTCTGTTTGAGGCGCTGTTTATCCTGACGGCGGTTGACGCCGGCACCCGCGCGGCGCGCTTTATGCTGCAGGATCTGCTGGGCGTGATTAGCCCGGGGCTGAAAAAAACCAGCTCGCTACCGGCCAACCTGCTGGCGACCGCGCTGTGCGTCCTGGCTTGGGGTTACTTCCTGCATCAGGGGGTGGTCGATCCGCTGGGCGGGATTAACACCCTATGGCCGCTGTTCGGTATTGCCAACCAGATGCTGGCGGGGATGGCGCTGATGCTCTGCGCGGTGGTCTTGTTCAAGATGAAACGCCAGCGCTATGCGTGGGTGGCGCTGCTGCCGACCAGCTGGCTGCTGATCTGTACGTTGACCGCCGGCTGGCAGAAGTCGTTTAGCCCGGACACCAAAGTCGGTTTCCTGGCGATCGCCAATAAATTCCAGGCGATGATCGACAGCGGCAACATTCCGCCGCAATATACCGAATCACAGCTGGCGCAGCTGGTGTTTAACAACCGTCTCGATGCCGGGCTGACCATCTTCTTTATGATTGTGGTGGTGGTGCTGGCGCTGTTCTCGATTAAAACCGCGCTGGCGGCGCTGAAAGAGGATAAACCGACGGCGAAAGAGACGCCGTATGAGCCAATGCCTGAAAACCTGGACGCGATTGAGACCCAGGCGAAAGGGGCGCATTAACCGGTGTGCCGGGTGGCGGCTTCGCCTTACCCGGCCTACATTTCCGATCCTCCCTCTCCCTTTGGGAGAGGCTCGGGGTGAGGGATACAAAAGAGAAATGACTTATGTTTAACACCCTTTCCAAAGCAGGTAAGTACCTGGGCCAGGCGGCAAAGATGATGATCGGCGTGCCGGATTACGATAACTACGTCGAGCACATGCGAATAACCCACCCGGATCAGACGCCGATGACCTATGAAGAGTTCTTTCGCGAACGCCAGGACGCGCGCTACGGCGGCAAGGGCGGGGCGAAGTGCTGTTAACCCTCTTTCGGCAGATAGAGGCTGATCTGCTCCTGAGTACAGCCGTAAATCGCCGCCAGCTTCTCGCGGGTGCGCTTCTGCGGACGGGAGTCCAGCGCTTCCAGTTGTGACACCGCGGACTGGCTGATGCCAAGCTTTTCGGCTACCTCCTGCTGGGACATCCCGCGCAGGATGCGCCACGCGGCCTGCAGGCTGAAGTTTTCTTTATGCATCACGTCGCATACTTCGCCCGGCAGCATGACGTCATCATAGATATCTGATTCATAAGGAATATCTTCCCAGTCGCTTTCATCCTCGTCGTCGTACTCCAGCAGAGCCAGGCGCATACGAAAGTAATCGCTGTAAGGAATGACGACATACTGGTCTTTTCCTTCTTCATCCTTGATGTACTGAATAGTCATATTCGGTATGTTCCTCATGAAGGTAGGTGGTGGTTCGGCGTTTAACCGCCACGACGTAGCAGGTATCGCCCGGCGGATCCCCAAAGGTGTAGATGACTCTGTAATCACCTAATCGCAGCCGGTAGTGGTTTTCGGGAGAGGACAATTTTTTGATATCCGAGATAGGTGAAGCTTTATCATCCATCTTCTCCAGCCTGGATTTAATGCGGCTCTTATACCGAGTATCGATTTTAGAAAATTGCTTATCTGCCGTTTTTGACCAGACAATTTTCATCCGTACCTCCACTGTACGCCCACACAAAATATAAGGAAATAATAAGACTATTAGATAAATTCCGAATTTCTTATGGGGTACTGTAGAGCGGAGAAAAAACGCAGGTAAGAGGCAAAACGCAACCCGTCGAGGCGGCGCGGAAAGGCCTCTGCCGGGCGACAGAGGCTTGCAGAAAATGTGCGATCAGGCGTTCAATCCGCCATCCACGTCCAGCCCCGTACCGGAGATCTGCCCGGCGGCCGGGCTGGCGAGGAAGGTGACCGCCGCGGCGATGTCTTCCGGCTGGCCGTAGTGGCCGACCGCAATCATCTGGCGCTGGGCTTCCGCCTGTTCTCCGTCTTCCGGGTTCATATCGCTGTTGGTCGGCCCTGGATGGACAAGGTTAACGGTGATCCCGCGAGGGCCTAAATCACGCGCCAGGCCACGGGTCAGGGCGTTGAGGGCGGACTTGGTCATGGCGTAAACCGCGATGCCCGGCATGGCCACGCGGTTAGCCAGACAGCTGCCGATGTTGATGATTCGTCCGCCATCGGCCATATGCACCAACGCTTCCTGGGTGGCGATGACCACCCCACGGATATTGACGTTGATAAGCGCGTCAATGTCCGCCAGCGTCATGGATTCCAGTGGACCGCCGCGGGCTATTCCGGCGTTGTTGACCAGAATGTCCAGCCCGCCGAGGGACCGGGCCGCATGGGTGACGGCATCCTGAATCGCCTGCGCGCTGGCGCTGTCGGCCTGTACCGCTTCGCCGTACCGACCCAGGGCCTTTATTTCATCGGCGACCGCCTGGGCTTTATCGACCGATTTTTCATACGTAATAACCACATCGGCGCCGGCGCGCGCCAGCGACAGCGCGATGGCGCGACCCAACCCACGGCTGGCGCCGGTAACCAGCACCTTCTTACCTGTTAAATCGATCTGCATGATGACCTCGTTGCGAGAGTGGTGAGCATCATCATTAGGTATAGACGGTCGGGGTGATTAACGGCTGAAGTATTCCACCTTCTCAAACGCCGCGCGCAGAACCTCAGGGGTTAACGTCACCGGTAAATAGTGAATCGACTCGCCCGGGCGCAGGGTATGGGCAATGACCCGGTCCAGCTCTGCGCGGTTATTGATATCGACTTCCAGCGCCGCCAGGGTGGTCGGCAGGTTAAAGTGCTGATACGCCTGCACTAACTGCGCCAGCACATCGTCCTGACCAAGCAGGGCGCTCTGTACCAGAATGCCGTAGGCCACTTTGGTACCGTGGAGGAATTTATCCGTCTGCGGCAGCACCGTCAGTCCGTTGTGCACCGCATGGGCGGCGGCGACCCGGGTGTAACGTTCCCCCAGCCCGCCAACCATCCCGCCGCCGGCGATAATCGCCTCCACCACATCGCGAAACGCCTGGGTCAGATCGCCGCGGCGCTGGTCCGCCAGCGCCGTTTCGCTGCTGGCCAGCAGCACGTCGCGGATCGCCAGCGCGCCGTTAATCCCCAGCCGCACGGTGAGCGGCAGCGCCTCCGGCTGCGGCGCCAGCACCACGGCCTCATACCATTTGGCTAAGGTGTCGCCAATGCCCGCCAGCAGGTACTCCGCCGGGGCGTTGAGAATGATGCGCGGTTCGACCAGCACCAGGAAGTTGGCGTCATCGAAGATCTCAAAATTCAGGGCCTGTCCGGCGTCGCTATACCACACCGACAGAGGCGTCCACGCCGCGCAGGTGGCGGCGATAGTCGGGATGGCCACCAGCGGTACCCCCAGGCGGCGGGCGAGCACTTTCGCGCTGTCGAGCAGCGCGCCGCCGCCGACGCCAATCACTACCGCCCGATCGTCACCTGAGGCCTGCACCAGCCCCGCCACGTCGCGTTCGCTGCAGTGGCCGGTAAAGCGGATCTTTTTCGCCTCCGGCAGGTGGAAGGCCGCCGGCAGAAAAGGTTCGGCGCCGGCCAGAGCGCGCTCGCCATAGACCCACACCGCTCGCGAGAGCTGGTCGGCGTTAAAAAAATCGCTCAGCCGCTCAAGGCTGCCAGGATGGGAGAAATAGTTGGCCGGGCCGGGCACGACGCGGATATCGCTGTTGCTCATGGAAGCTGTCCTTATGGGTGTTGGGCTAACCTGATGTTATGTCTGGACATCCAGATGGCTAATATTATTTCGTTGTATCTTATGCTTTTTACGCAGTTGTCAGCCAGCGGCGGCTATGAAAAATTCGTTAAATCAGAAGATTAATTGCCGCACGGGAGCAGTGATGAGCGCGAATCGCCTTGAGATGCATAACATTAGCCTGGCCTTCTCCGGCTTTCAGGCGCTGAACAAGGTGGACTTTACCCTCCATGGCGGGTCGGTGCATGCCCTGACCGGGGCCAACGGCGCGGGTAAGTCGACGCTGATGGCCGTGCTGTGCGGCACCAACGCCCACTATGAGGGCGAAGTGACGATCAACAACCAGCCGGTCATCATTCGTTCGCCGCGGGATGCTAAACAGCTGGGGATCCACCTGGTGCAGCAGGAGGTGGACGTAGCGCTGGTGCCGGGCCTGAGCATTGCCGAAAACATTATGCTGGACAGGCTGGCGGAGCCGGGCATGACCTTCCGCTGGTCGCGGGTTCGGCAGCTGGCGCGCGAGGCGCTGGCGCAGCTGGATGTGGCGCTGGACGTCCGGCGCTCCATTGACAGCTGCACGCTCGCCGAAAAACAGCAAATCCTGTTGGCCCGCGCCCTGTCGCACCATTGCCGCTTTTTGATCCTCGATGAACCCACCGCGCCGTTGGATCAGCATGAAAGTGAGCGTCTGTTTGCGGTAGTACGCCGTCTGCAGCACCAGGGGATCGGAGTGGTGTTTATTTCGCATCGTATCCATGAGCTGAAGGCGATCTGCGACACCCTGACGGTGCTGCGCGACGGGCGGCTGATTGAGAGCGGCCCGATGGCGCCGCTGAGCGGCGAACAGATCGTCGAAAAGATGCTGGGCCACGAGCTGAGCGATATCTTCCCGCCGCCGCGCCCGCCGCACGGCGAAGAGGTGCTGTTGCAGGTTGACGGTCTGCATGATGAGGCGCTGCTGCAGGATATTTCGCTGCGCCTGCGGAAGGGGGAAATTCTTGGTATCGCCGGGCTGGCCGGCGCGGGCAAAACCGAGCTGTGCAAAGCGCTGTTCGGCGCCAGCAAAAGCCGGGTGCAGAGGGGCGAGCTGAACGGCCAGCCGTGGCGACCGCGCGATCCAGCCGACTCGGTGGGGCGCGGCCTGGCGCTGGTCCCGGAGGAGCGACGCAAAGAGGGCATTTTCATTGAAGAGCCGATCGCGATGAACCTGGCGGTCAGCGCCGATAACAGCTTTTCGCGCTGGAGCCTGTTTGGCCATCGGCAGGCCTGGCGCTGGGCGGAGGAGGTGATTGCCCGCCTCGGCGTGCGCGCTACCGGTCCCGGTCAGACGCTGCGCCGTCTTTCTGGCGGCAACCAGCAGAAGGTGGCCATTGGCAAATGGCTGCGCGGTGATGCCAACGTTTTGATTTTTGACGAACCGACCAAAGGGGTCGATGTGAAAGCGAAAACCGATCTGTTCATGCTGATCGATGGTCTGGCACGGGAAGGCAAAGGGGTGATTTATGCCTCGGGTGAATTCGCCGAGCTGGTCGGTTTATGCGACCGCATCTGCGTGCTATGGGACGGACGGATCGTAGCGGAGATCCCCGGCGCGGATGCCCGGGAAGAGACACTGCTTTATTATTCAACCGGAGGAGCGGCAGCGTGAGCAAGGCCCTGGCAGTAAACGCGACGGTATCGGGCCGTCAGCGATTTTTTGATTTTCTCTATAAGTGGGGCATGTTGCTGACCATGGTGCTGCTGGTGGCGGTCTTTGGCCTCGCCTCGGACAACTTCCTTGACCCGTTCAACATCATCAACATTCTGCGCTCGATTGCCATCGTGACGGTGATTGCCATTGGGGTGTCGATTTCCCTCACCATCGGCGGCTTCGATCTGTCCGTCGGATCGACGGCATCGCTGGCTAACGCGCTGGTGATTTCCCTGTTTGTCTGGCATGGCCTGGGGACCACCGAAGCGATTCTGATAACCCTCGCGCTCTGCGCCCTGGTGGGGCTGTTTAACGCCTTTCTGATCGTGGTGCTGCGCATTCCTGACATGCTCGCCACCCTGGCCAGCCTGTTTGTGATTCAGGGCGTGGCAATGACCTACAGCTACGGTGGGTCGATTACCGAAAACATGGTTCTGCCGAGCGGCGAGATGGCGGAGGGTACTATCCCGGCGGCCTTTGGCGCGCTGGGGCAGGTGCCGACCATCGTCATTATCATGCTGGTGGTGACGCTGATCGCCCAGCTGGCGCTGTCGTTCACTACCCACGGACGGCGGATGTACGCCATCGGCGGCAACCCGGAGGCGGCGCGGCTCTCCGGCCTGCGGATCACGCGTTACAAAGTCGCAGCATACGTGATTGCCTCGCTGCTGGCCGGGCTGGGCGGCATTCTGCTGGCCTCGCGCATCGGCTCTTCGCAGGTCAACGCCGGCGGCGGCTATCTGATGGACGCGGTGGCGGCGGCCTGGATCGGCTTTTCGCTGGCGGGCTCCGGTAAACCGAACGCCCTGGGGACGCTGGTGGGGGCGGTGATCCTCGGCGTGCTCTCCAACGGGCTGGTGATGCTCTCGGTGCCGTATTACGCGATGGACATTATTAAAGGGTTGGTGCTGGCTGGCGCGCTGGCACTGACCTATTTTCAGCGCCGTACTTAACATTTTACAGGGTAAACCGCATGAAAAAGATCGCACTCTCTCTGATGACGCTGGGTCTGCTGCAGTCGACGGCGGCGCTGGCCACCGCCCCGACGCCGGTGCCGGCGGCGATTGCCGAACACAACGGCCCGATCCGCATTGCCGTGATCCGCAACCTCGGGTCTGACGATAACACCACCCAGTTTGTCGCCGGGGCGCTGCAGGAAGGCAAAAAGCTCGGTTTCAAAATCAGCACCTTCCTGAGCAACGGCGATGACGCCAAATTCCAGGACTTCGTCAACCAGGCCATCAGCCAGAAATACGATGGCATTATTCTCTCTCAGGGGCGTGACCCGTATTCCACCGCCCTGGTGAAGAAGGCGGTGGACGCCGGGATCAAAGTGGCGGTGTTCGATACCGCGGTAAGCGGTGAGATCCCCGGGGTGACGGTCAGTCAGCAGGATGATGCCTCACTGACCGAGCTCTCTTTTGGCCAGCTGGTGAAAGATTTCAACGGCAAGGCCAACATCGTCAAGCTGTGGGTGGCGGGCTTCCCGCCGATGGAGCGCCGTCAGGCGGCTTACCAGACGCTGCTGAAGCAAAACCCGGGGATTAAAGAGCTGGAGTCGATCGGCGCCGTGTCATCCGATGTGCAGGGCGACACTGCCAACAAGGTGGGGGCGATCCTCGCCAAGTATCCGAAAGGGAAAATTGACGCGATCTGGGGCACCTGGGATGCCTTTAGCCAGGGGGCTTATAAGGCGCTGAAAGAGAACGGCCGCACCGAGATCAAACTCTACAGCATTGATATTTCCAACCAGGATCTGCAGCTGATGCGCGAGGCCGGCAGCCCGTGGAAGGTGAGCGTGGCGGTGGATCCGAAGCTTATCGGCGCGACCAACGTGCGGCTGATCGCCAACAAGATCGCCGGCGAGCCGACGCCAGCCACCTACGACTTCAAGGCGGCAGCGATTCCCCAGGCGCTGCTGGCGGCCCAGCCGGGAGCGGTAAACGTGGCGTCGCTGGGGAAAATTATCCCTGGCTGGGGCCAGACCGAAGACTTTATCGCGCCGTGGTTCGCGACGCTGGAAGCGAAGAACAAATAAAATCAAGCCGGGTGGCGGTGGGTGGCGGCCTGGTGCCCTCACCCCGGCCCTCTCCGCAGGGAGAGGGGGAAAACCATGCCACCGGGCGAGAGGGATCCCCTATGTCAGCATTACCTTCCCCCGAATACAGCCGCAATATGCGGCTGATTGGCCATAGCGATCAGGGCGGTCGTCCGGACGGCGTGCAGCTGATGGTGCACCGCGGATTCGCCTATATCGGCCATATGGTGTCGCAGGGTTTTTCCGTGGTCGATGTTCGCGATCCGACCCGGCCCACCACCGTCAACTATATTGCCGCGCCGCCGGGCACCTGGAACGTGCATCTCCAGGCGCATGACGATCTGCTGCTGGTGATCAACGCCCGGGATCTGTTTGCTGACGCCCGTTTTGCTGATGAGAAGGTGTACTACACCCGCTCGGTGGGTGACACGGTCAGCGATGTGCAGGACAAGGGGTGGAGCGCCGGGCTGCGCATCTTTGATATTTCCACTCCCGCGCAGCCGCGGGAAATCAGTTTCCTGTCGCTTAACGGCATCGGTATTCACCGCATCTGGTACGTCGGCGGGCGCTGGGCGTATGTGTCTGCGCTGATCGACGGTTTTACCGACTACATCTTCCTGACCATCGATCTGGCCGATCCGCGTAAGCCCAAAGTGGCCGGGCGCTGGTGGCTGCCGGGGATGCACCAGGCGGGCGGTGAAACACCGGACTGGCCGCAGGGCAAACGCTATGCGCTGCATCACGCCATTATTGCCGGGGATACCGCCTACGGCAGCTGGCGCGACGGCGGCCTGACGCTGCTGGATGTCAAAGACCGTACCCAGCCGAGGCTGATTAGTCATCGCAACTGGAGCCCGCCGTTCGGCGGCGGAACGCATACCGCGCTGCCGCTGCCGGATCGTGACCTGCTGGTGGTGCTGGATGAAGCGGTGCTCGACAACCAGGAGGACGGCGAGAAGCTGATCTGGCTGTTTGATATCCGCGAGCCAACCAACCCGGTGAGCATCGCCACCTTCCCGCCGCCGGACGAAGCGGATTACGTGGCGAAAGGGGCGCATTTCGGCCCGCACAACCTGCATGAGAATCGTCCCGGCAGCTTTGTCAGCTCAACGCTGATTTTTGCCACGTATCAGAATGCCGGCGTGCGGGCTTACGATATTTCCAACCCGTATCGTCCGCTGGAGACCGGGGCGCTGGTGCCGGCTGCGCCTGAGAGAATGATGGATACCCGTCCCGGCCGCCCGCGGGTGATCCAGTCCTGTGACGTGTTTGTCGATGCGCAAGGCATTATCTACAGCACCGATTACAACGGCGGGCTATCGGTGATTGAGTATCTGGGGTGAGGGTAAGGTAAACGCAAAATTGTACTCGCATGTCTGCCGGGTGGCGGCTTTCGCCTTACCCGGCCTACGAAAGAGTGCAAGATCAAACCGTTATGCGGCTATTTGTAGGCCCGCGCAAGCGCATGGACTGCACCCC
>NZ_KV792638.1:0-12545 GCF_001808265.1 Klebsiella sp. HMSC16A12 | reverse complement strand
CGGGAAGGAGGGAGTGACCATCTCATTAAATAAAGCACGCTAAGCCGGTTGCAGCGGCCGTAGCGGCCTGAACTTGCCCGCGCCGATCTTGGCGCTGCTGCGCCAGAGGTAATCGCCGGTCAGGTTGATGTGCTCCCAGCCGAGCGGCGACAGGTACTGCAACAGGCCGTCATCGACGGCTTGACCGTGGCCCGGTAGCGCTGCTGCTCGAAGCTGCGGTCGCGGATTTCCCCCAGGCGGTTGAAGAACACGGCGCGGGCCAGCGCGTTGCGCGCCTCGCCTTTGTTCAGCCCGGCATGCACGCGGCGGCGCAGCTCGACGCTTTGCAGCCAGTCCAGGATGAACAGTGTGCGCTCGATGCGTCCCAGCTCACGCAGGGCGACGGCCAGGCCGTTCTGGCGCGGGTAGCTGCCAAGCTTCCTGAGCATCAGCGAGGCCGTCGCCGTGCCCTGCTTGATCGAGGTGGCCATCCGCAGGATTTCATCCCAATGGGCGCGGACGTGCTTGATGTTGAGCGTGCCGCCGATCATCGGTTTCAACGCCTCGTAGGTGGCATCGCCCTTCGGGATGTAGAGCTTGGTGTCGCCCAGGTCACGAATGCGCGGGGCGAAGCGGAAGCCCAGCAGGTGCATCAACGCGAAGACGTGGTCCGTGAACCCTGCCGTGTCGGTGTAGTGCTCCTCGATCCGCAGGTCGGATTCGTGATACAGCAGGCCGTCGAGCACGTAGGTCGAGTCGCGCACGCCGACGTTCACGACCTTGGTGTGGAACGGCGCGTACTGGTCGGAGATATGGGTGTAGAACGTCCGCCCTGGGCTGCTGCCGTATTTCGGATTGATGTGGCCGGTGCTCTCGGCCTTGCTGCCGGTGCGGAAGTTCTGGCCGTCCGACGATGACGTGGTGCCGTCGCCCCAATGCTCGGCGAAGGGATGTCGGAACTGCGCGTTGACCAGCTCGGCCAGTGCCGCCCCGTAGGTTTCGTCGCGGATGTGCCAGGCTTGCAGCCAGGCCAGCTTGGCGTAGGTCGTGCCGGGGCACGATTCCGCCATCTTGGTCAGGCCCAGGTTGATCGCGTCGGCGAGGATCGTGGTCAGCAACAGGTTTTTGTCCTTGGCCAGGTCGCCTGACTTCAGGTGGGCGAAGTGCCGGGTGAAGCCCGTCCATTCGTCTACCTCCAGCAGCAATTCGGTGATCTTGACGTGCGGTAGGATCATCGCCGTCTGGTCGATCAGGGCCTGTGCGGTATCGGGCACCGCCGCATCGAGCGGCGTGATCTTCAGGCCCGACTCCGTGATGATGGCGTCCGGCAGCTCGTTGGCCAGCGCCATGCGGTTGACGGTGGCGAGCTGCGTTTCCAGCAGCGTCAGCCGGTCATGCAGGTACTGGTCGCAATCGGTGGCCACGGCCAGCGGCAATTCGCTGGCCTGCTTGAGGCTGGCGAATTTCGCGGGCGGCACCAGGTAGTCCTCGAAGTCCTTGAACTGGCGCGAGCCTTGCACCCAGATGTCGCCGGAGCGCAGCGCGTTCTTCAGCTCCGACAGCGCGCACAGTTCGTAGTAGCGCCGGTCGATGCCGGTGTCGGTCATCACCAGCTTCTGCCAGCGCGGCTTGATGAACTCGGTCGGCGCGTCGGTGGGCACCTTGCGGGCGTTGTCGCTGTTCATGCTGCGCAGCACCTCGATGGCGTCGAGTACGTCCTTGGCGGCGGGCGCGGCCCGCAACTTGAGCACGTCGAGAAATTCCGGCGCGTAGCGGCGCAGCGTGGCGTAGCTCTCGCCGATGCGGTGCAGGAAATCGAAGTCCTCGGGTTGCGCGAGCCGCTGCGCTTCGGTGACGCTCTCGGCGAAAGCATCCCAGGACATGACGGCCTCGATGGCGGCGAACGGATCGCGGCCCGCTTGCTTGGCCTCGATCAGCGCCTGGCCGATGCGCCCGAACAGCCGCACCTTGGCATTGATCGCCTTGCCGGATGCCTGGAACTGCTGCTGATGCTTGTTCTTGGCGGCATTGAGCAGCTTGCCCAGGATGCGGTCATGCAGGTCGATGATTTCGTCGGTGACGGTGGCCATGCCCTCGATGGCGAGCGCCACCAGGGTCGCGTAACGCCGCTGCGGCTCGAACTTCGCCAGGTCGGCGGGCGTCATCTGGCCGCCCTCGCGGGCGATCTTGAGCAGCCGGTTCTGGTGAACCAGCCGCTCGATGCCGGAGGGCAGGTCGAGCGCCTGCCACGCCTTGAGGCGTTCGATGTGTTCCAGCATGTGCCGCGAGTTCGGTTTGACCGGGGATTGCCGCAGCCAGGCCAGCCACGTCGTCTTGCCGTTGTCGCGGCGCTTGAGCAGATCGTCGAGGCGACGGCGATGCACGTCCGTCAGCGGCTCAGCCAAGGCGTCGTAGAGACGCCGGTTGGCGCGGGTAATCGCTTCGGCGCTCGCCCGCTCGACGGCGTTGAGGGCGGGCACAATGACCGACTGCCGCCGCAGGTGCTCGATCAAGGCTCTGGCCAGCACGATGCCCTTGTCGGTTTGCATGGCCAGCTCGGTCAGCAACTGGACAGCCTGCCGGTAGTGGCCAATCGTGAACGGCTGGAAGCCGAACACCGTTTGCAGCTCGACCAGGTGCTCGCGTCGGGTCTGCTCACGCTGCCCGTACTCGTCCCAGCTTTCGATGCCGACCTTGAGCTGGTTGGCGACCAGTCTCAGCAATGGCGGGAACGGTGGCTCATCAGCGCCAAGGATGACGCCGGGAAAGCGCAGGTAGCAGAGCTGCACCGCGAAGCCCAGCCGATTGGCCGGGCCGCGCCGCTGCCGGATGATGGAGAGGTCGCTTTCGCTGAACGTGTAGTGACGGATCAACTCATCCTTGGTGTCCGGCAACGCCAGCAGGCTTTCGCGCTCGGCGGCGGAGAGGATCGAACGGCGGGGCATGCGGTTTCCTTCTTCTTGAAATTCTATTCTTGATTGCATATCATCTCAACGAGTTTCGATAAGAAAGGATGCGCATGCGACCGTCTGTTGTGCTTGACATGAAGCGAAGCGCAGTGCGTGAAGCGGTAGGCCGCTTTCGCGCCGCGAACCCGCGCGTCTTCGGCTCGGTGCTGCATGGCACCGACCGGGATGGCAGCGACCTCGACCTGTTGGTCGATGCGCTGCCCGGTGCCACGTTGTTGGACTTGGGCGATTTGGAAGAAGAACTGAAATCGCTGCTCGGCGTTGACGTCGATCTGCTGACTCCCGGCGACCTGCCGCCGAAGTTCCGGGCCAAGGTGCTCGCGGAGGCGCAACCGATATGAGCGAGAACCGCCTGCCCGATTACCTCGACCACATTCAGCAGGCCGCAACCGATGCGCGCAGCTTCGTGGAAGGGATGGCCAAGGACGACTTCTTGGCCGACAAGCGCACCCAGCAGGCCGTCATCATGAGCCTGATCGTCATCGGCGAGGCGGCCACAAAGGTGATGGATGGCTACGTCGAGTTCACCCAGGCGCATGCCGACGTGCCGTGGCGCAGCATGCGCAATATGCGTAATCGCATGGCTCACGGCTATTTCGACATCAACCTCGATGTGGTGTGGGAGACGGTACAGGAATGGCTGCCGGCGTTGCTCCAGCAATTGCCCGCCGTGCGTCAGGATGCCGACGATGAAGACCGTAACGACAACTGTGAAAGAGGGATCTCCGATGACTGTTGAATCGAGAATATTTTCTGTAGCCGAGTATGTTCAGCCGTCCGAAGGCGAGCCTATTCGTTCCGTTGTGCTTGAAACCCGAGACTCAATTATCGTGGTTTGGCATGTCCATCCCGGGCAGGAAATTGCGGCTCACATTCATCCTCACGGCCAAGACACGTGGACTGTTTTGTCGGGAATGGCTGATTACTTTCAGGGCAATGGGATTGTTCGTGCCCTCAGGGAAGGTGAGATAGCCGTGGCAAGACCGGGCCAAGTGCACGGGGCGCGAAATACAGGTACCGAGCCATTTGTGTTAGTCTCGGTTGTGGCATCAGCCAATGCCGGTTTCGTATTGGCTGAGCGATAGAGCCCAATCTCTGGAGTTGGTCCAATGAGCGGTCGGGGAGATAGGTAACAGACATGCAGCGGACACGGCTGCTAAACCAGGTCGCAAACCTCCTTGCGTCGCAGCGTGCCGCAAGCGACGCGATCAATCGAATGGGGTCGGCATGAGACTGAACACCATCCAGTTCCCGACCGCGTAGCCGCCTGTCCTGCCGATCAGGTCTTGACCATCGACGCCTGGGATCAGTCCTGAATGTTCTTGGAGACCACTACGTTATGAGCCGCAGCCGCCGCAAAACACCCATCGTCGGGCACACGACCTGCGGCAGCGAGCGCGAGGACAAGAAGCTCTGGCATCAGCGCTGGCGCACCCGTGAGCGCACGGCGCTGACCAGCGCGTCGCCCGAAGCCCTGAGCGCCCATCTGCCCCTGCTGGAAAACCAGGCCAGCAGCGTCTGGTCGATGGGCAAGGATGGCCGCTCCTACTGGCCCGTCAAGCGCCAGGCCGCCACGGCGGATCGCATCGCCAATCACAAGGGACGCAACCCGCAAGAACGCGCCTCCCTGAAAAAGCGCCTGCTTACACTGTGATTCCTTCAAAATATCTCAACGAAATTTCCCGACACCTGTTTAAGCTATCTTGCTGATATTTCTGTTTTTCGATTTTTGCCGGCGCGATGCCGGCGACGTTGGCCAGCTGCCCCGGGCGCGATACTGAGATCAGTTTCTTTGAACAAAAAAACCGCCTTTTGGCGGTCAGTATTCAGTAGCGGGGTTAGAGGGCCAGTCGTGTAAAAAACCACGTTAGCCGACTATTTATTTGAATAACATAATATTTTAACTGATATGCCAGCGTTCATCCTGACTTATCTGAACAGGGCTCCGCCTGTAAAATGTGAAAGATAGAAAGGTAATTATTTATAATAAAATTAAATAATTTCAATTTTCTCTTCAGAATATACACTGACAGTGTGAAAAAACCCCCGTTATCACGGGGATTTTCCTGTAGATAATACGTTACCTGACTTGCTTAGAAGGCGCAAAGCGCAGTATCAAAATACCGGCCAGAGCGGCCAGTATGGACCCTGCCAGAACCCCCACCTTGACCTCATCAACGAGCAGAGGGCTGCCTGTAAAGGCCAGATTGCCGATAAACAGGCTCATGGTAAAACCAATCCCACACAGTACCGAGACACCATAAACCTGTAACCAGGTACTTTTCTCTGGTCGTTTCGCCAGGCCCAGGCTGACGGCCAGTAGCGACAGGCCAAAGATACCTGCCTGTTTACCCAAAAACAGGCCCAGCGCCACGCCTACCGGAACCGGCGACAACAGGTCATTCATCGTCATGCCCGACAACGCGACGCCCGCATTGGCGAAGCCAAACAGCGGCAGTATCATAAACGTGACCCAGGGGTTGATGGCATGCTCAAGCCTGTCCAGAGGCACTTCATCAGCCGCATTCCTGGTTCGCAGCGGGATAAAGAACGCCAGCAGGATACCCGCGACGGTGGCATGCACGCCTGACTGAAGCATGAAAAACCACAGTACTCCCCCCGTCAGCAGATAGGGCAGCAGGCGCGTCACGCCGGCACGGTTCAGGCTAAACAGCAGAGCAACCATTGCCGCTGCACCACCCAGCATCAGAAGCGAAATGTTGCTGGTATAGAAGAGCGCGATGATAGCCACCGCCCCCATGTCATCCAGAATAGCCAGCGCCGACAGGAAAATTTTTAGCGAGACTGGCACACGACTGCCCAGTAAGGCGAGTACACCGAGCGCAAAAGCAATATCCGTGGCCGCCGGGATGGCCCAGCCGGAAAGGGTTTCGTCATGACCGGCATTAAACCCCACGTAAATCAGGGCAGGTACGGCCAGACCACCCAGTGCGGCAAAGCCCGGCAACGCACGCTGGCTCCAGGTGGCTAACTGGCCGGTGACAAGCTCACGCTTGATTTCCAGCCCGACCATCATAAAGAATACGGCCATCAGGGCATCGTTTATCCAGTGCTCAACGGACAGGCCTGCTGTTTTGTATTTCAGGAGTGTTTCATAACCTTCCCTGAGGGGCGAATTGGCCACGATGATAGCGGCTGCCGAAGCAATAATAAGCACAATACCGCCCGCTACAGGTGAACTGAAAAAATTAGAAACGGGCTTGATAACTTTTCTGGTTAATCCGATTGGGTTTTCTGTCACTTAATCTCCCCCTGAGATGTTGACTTACGAATTGTGAATCAGGCAACCCAGAGACTGTGCACTCCAAAAATGCAATGCACAGCCTGATTGACTGATGTAAGAAATTTAGATAATTAAATTAATAAGTTAAATTCGGTCGGTCTGTGGTTACATTTTATCATGCACCGTCAGGTAAATGGCCGCCTTCAGGTAAATTATCGTAAAGCGAAGCCTTGGCGGGGCTAGGGTGCGTTTCCATTCTGAGAAATTTGCTCAGTCTGTTTCCAGAACATGGCTGAAATTTACTATCCGCCGCGTGTCAGTAAATAGTATCTGGGGTCGTTTGCGGGAGAGGGCGAAATCCTACGCTAAGGCTTTGGCCAACGATATTCTCCGGTAAGATTGATGTGTTCCCAGGGGATAGGAGAAGTCGCTTGATATCTAGTATGACGTCTGTCGCACCTGCTTGATCGCGGCCGCGATAGCTAGATCGCGTTGCTCCTCTTCTCCATCCGCGTTCCAAGCTGCGGAAAGGCACCCATAAGCGTACGCCTGGTCGAGCAGGCGACGCGGATCGACGTCCAGCGCACGAGAGAATGCGTCCGCCATCTGTGCAATGCGTCTAGGATCGAGACAAAGGTCGTCTCTGTCAGCCGGATCGTAGAACATATTGGCGGCGCCAAAGCCCACTTCACCGACCAGACCGACGGGATCTATCACCAGCCAGCCGCGACTGGAGAACATGATGTTTTCATGATGCAGATCGCCATGTAGCCCACGCAGTTCCGAGGCATTGCTCATCATTTGATCGGCTATAATCGCCGCGTGGACGTAGTCAGTTTGACAACCTGCGTTTTGATCATCGCGCGCCCGCTGAAACAAAGCTGCAAAGCGATCCCGGATCGGGAGAAGGGCAGAAGGCAGGGGTTCCTCAGATGCGGCATACAGCTTCGCCATTAGTTCCGCTGCAATTTCGGTCGCCTGGTAGTCGCCGTGCTCGGCAACGATGTGAGAGAGCATTCGCTCCCCGGCATATTCGAGCAACATCAGATTGTTCTCACGACCGAGCAACCGGACTGCTCCCCTCCCATTGCGCCATACCAGATAGTCGGCCCCGCGCAGTTCATCAGCAATGTCTTCTATAGGTTTCAATCCCTTGACGATTGCAGGAGTCCCGTCTGGCAATGAAACTTTCCAAACGAGGCTGGAAAAGGTGTCCGCAATGAGAACAGGTTGCGAAACGTGCCAATGAGCAGGAAAAACAGGCGGCATGAACATCAACCCCAAGTCAGAGGGTCCAATCGCAGATAGAAGGCAAGGCGTTCGCGGTCGGGGGCTTCGATCCCCAATACATTGAATAGGACAGCGAAGGCGCGCTCTGCTTCATCTGGCGCTGCCCAGTTCTCTTCGGCGTTAGCAATCATGAGTGCCAAATCGGCATAGCGATCTGCTGTTCCGAGCCGCCCAAGGTCGATCAGACCCGTGCATTGAAGAGTTTTAGGGTCCACCATGAAGTTCGGCATGCAGGGATCACCATGGCAAACAACCATATCGGTGCGCTCTTGGTCGAGCCGCACCGGTAGCTCTCGTTCGACACGAGCCAAAAGATCGAGCTGCGGCGTACTCTTGTCCTCGTCCGGTAAGAAGTCGGGATTGACGGCATTGCGGGACACCACATCAACGGCGCGTCCGAACATTCGCGACAGCCTGCGCTCAAACGGACATTGATCAACCGATAGGCTGTGAACAGCGCCAAGTTGCTGCCCCATTGACGGCCACGCTTTGAGCAAATCCGCTCCAGACAGATCAGCCGCCGGTACTCCCGGAATTGCCGTTATCACCAAGCATGCACCCTCCTGTTCCTCCTGCCAGTTGATCACCTCGGGGCAAGCCACACCTCGACCTTTGAGCCAAATGAGGCGGTCACGCTCTCCAGCGAGCTCACCGCGGCGGGAAGCAGGTGCGATTTTCGCGAAGGCATGCCCGTCACCACGTCGAAAAACAAAATCACCAGATTCTCCGCCTCTGACAGGCAACCAGTCAGAATGCGATTCACCAAAAAAAATATTAGTTCGATTCAATGGAGGTTCCTTCAGTTTTCTGATGAAGCGCGGAGGTGGCTCAACCTGCGAAAAGAAACGAGTTGCTACGTAAGTCCGAGAACATGCTTTCCATGGTCTCTGAGCTCGCCTTTGGGACCGACATATCGGTAGAGAGTGACGCGCTCGATGCCGAGTTCCTTGCAGAGATCGGAAACTGAAGTATCGCGCTGGGCCATGGCGGCTTGCGCGAGACGCACCTGAGCTTTGGTGAGCGCGAATTTTCGTCCGCCCTTGCGACCGCGCGCTCTCGCGGAGGCGAGACCCGCCATGGTGCGCTCTCGGATCAGATCCCGCTCGAACTCGGCCAAGGTGGCGAAGATTCCGAACACCATGCGACCGGACGCAGTCGTGGTGTCGATCTGAGCGCCCTTTCCAGTCAGAACCCGCAGGCCGATCTTGCGGTCTGACAGCTCCTTCACCGTGTTGACCAGATGGGCAAGCGATCGTCCGAGGCGATCGAGCTTCCAGACCACCAGCACATCGCCGTCACGCAATGACTTGAGGCAGGCAGTCAAGCCAGGGCGATCATCACGACCGCCGGAAGCAAGATCATCATAGATATTGTCCCGTTCGACACCTGCGGCGCGCAAGGCGTCGTGCTGCAGGTCGAGAGACTGCGAGCCATCGGCTTTGGAGACGCGGGCATATCCGATCAGCATGTATCACAAACGTTGGTTTGAGGCGGCGCTTCGGCCACGATTGCATTGACCTCTGGAAATGTATCTCAACCAGCTTCATAAACAAAGCGTCTTGAACGCTATCAGATTTTGAAAAAGGAACATGTATGCCGCGTCGCGTCACTCTAACCGATCGGCAGAAAGACGCGCTGTTGCGCTTGCCGACTTCACAGACGGATTTGCTCAAGCACTATACGCTGAGTGATGAAGACCTTGGGCATATCAGGCTGCGTCGGCGCGCTCACAACAGGTTCGGCTTCGCCCTGCAATTGTGTGTCCTGCGCTATCCCGGCCGGGTGCTGGCTCCAGGCGAACTGATCCCTGCAGAGGTCATCGAATTTATCGGAGCGCAGCTTGGCCTGGGTGCCGACGATCTCGTAGACTATGCTGCCCGCGAGGAAACACGGCACGAGCATCTTGCCGAGTTACGGGGGCTCTACGGCTTCCGCACCTTCTCCGGACGTGGTGCGAGCGAGCTGAAGGAATGGTTGTTCCGAGAAGCCGAGATGGCGGTGTCGAACGAGGATATCGCCCGTCGCTTCGTAGCCGAGTGCCGACGCACCCGCACTGTCCTTCCCGCGACATCCACGATCGAGCGGCTTTGTGCCGCGGCTCTCGTCGATGCCGAGCGACGCATCGAGACGAGGATCGCCAGTCGGCTGCCTATGTCGATCCGAGAACAGTTGCTGGCATTGCTCGAGGAGACGGCTGATGATCGGGTGACCCGTTTTGTGTGGCTGCGCCAGTTCGAGCCTGGCTCGAACTCTTCGTCGGCCAACCGGCTGCTCGACCGGCTCGAATATCTGCAACGCATCGATCTCCCCGAGGATCTGCTTGCCGGCGTTCCTGCCCATCGGGTGACTCGTCTGCGCAGGCAGGGTGAACGGTATTATGCCGACGGCATGCGCGATCTCCCGGAGGACAGGCGGCTTGCGATCTTGGCTGTTTGCGTCTCGGAATGGCAGGCGATGTTGGCCGACGCAGTGGTCGAAACCCACGACCGGATCGTCGGCCGTCTCTACCGTGCTTCGGAGCGTATTTGCCATGCAAAGGTCGCAGACGAAGCGGGGGTGGTGCGTGACACCCTGAAATCCTTCGCCGAGATCGGGGGCGCCCTGGTCGATGCACAGGATGATGGCCAGCCGCTGGGCGATGTCATCGCGAGTGGGTCAGGGTGGGACGGCTTAAAAACCCTTGTTGCAATGGCAACCAGGCTGACCGCCACCATGGCCGACGATCCGCTCAATCATGTGCTCGACGGTTATCACCGCTTCCGCCGATACGCTCCACGCATGTTGCGCCTGCTCGATCTGCGAGCTGCGCCCGTTGCACTGCCGCTTCTGGAAGCGGTGACGGCCCTTCGTACCGGTTTGAACGATGCCGCGATGACCAGCTTCTTGCGGCCCAGCTCGAAATGGCATCGCCACCTTCGGGCCCAGAGGGCTGGCGACGCTCGCCTATGGGAGATCGCGGTGCTGTTCCATCTGCGCGATGCGTTCCGCTCCGGAGATGTCTGGCTTACTAGGTCCCGGCGCTATGGCGATCTGAAACACGCACTCGTTCCGGCACAATCCATCGCGGAAGGCGGTCGTCTCGCTGTGCCATTGCGGCCGGAGGAATGGCTGGCAGACCGGCAAGCTCGCCTCGACATGCGGTTGCGCGAGCTTGGCCGTGCCGCTCGCGCAGGCACGATCCCGGGCGGGTCGATTGAAAACGGCGTTCTGCATATCGAGAAACTCGAAGCCGCCGCGCCGACAGGCGCCGAAGATCTGGTGCTCGATCTCTACAAGCAGATCCCGCCCACGCGCATCACCGATCTCCTGCTGGAGGTGGATGCGGCGACCGGCTTCACCGAAGCGTTCACCCATCTGCGCACAGGAGCACCCTGCGCTGACCGGATCGGGCTAATGAACGTTATCTTGGCGGAAGGGATCAACCTCGGCTTGCGCAAAATGGCGGATGCGACAAACACCCACACCTTCTGGGAATTGATCCGCATTGGACGGTGGCATGTCGAGGGCGAAGCCTATGACCGGGCGCTGGCCATGGTGGTCGAGGCACAGGCAGCGTTACCCATGGCCCGGTTCTGGGGCATGGGCACGTCGGCTTCGAGCGACGGACAGTTCTTCGTCGCTACAGAGCAAGGTGAGGCCATGAACCTGGTCAACGCGAAATATGGCAATACCCCGGGCCTGAAAGCCTATAGCCACGTCTCCGACCAATATGCGCCGTTCGCAACCCAGGTGATTCCTGCAACGGCAAGCGAAGCGCCTTACATCCTCGATGGCCTGCTGATGAACGATGCTGGACGCCATATCCGCGAGCAGTTCACCGACACGGGCGGCTTCACCGATCACGTCTTTGCCGCATGTGCCATTCTCGGCTACCGGTTCGCTCCGCGCATCCGCGACCTGCCATCCAAACGGCTCTACGCGTTCAATCCGTCGGCCGCCCCGGCGCACCTGCGAGCGTTGATCGGCGGAAAGGTCAACCAAGCCATGATCGAGCGCAATTGGCCCGACATCCTGCGCATCGCCGCCACCATTGCTGCCGGGACCGTCGCGCCAAGCCAGATTCTGCGGAAACTCGCCTCCTATCCGCGGCAGAACGAGCTCGCGACAGCCCTGCGGGAAGTCGGTCGCGTCGAGCGCACCCTGTTCATGATCGACTGGATTCTGGATGCCGAACTCCAACGGCGTGCCCAGATCGGGCTCAACAAAGGCGAAGCTCATCATGCGCTGAAGCGGGCAATCAGCTTCCACCGCCGCGGTGAAATCCGCGACCGTTCCGCCGAAGGCCAGCATTACCGCATCGCCGGCATGAATCTGCTCGCCGCCATCATCATCTTCTGGAACACCATGAAGCTCGGCGAGGTCGTTGCAAACCAGAAACGCGATGGAAAGCTGCTATCGCCCGATCTCTTGGCCCATGTTTCGCCGCTCGGATGGGAACACATCAATCTCACCGGAGAATATCGCTGGCCAAAGCCTTAGCGTAGGATTCCGCCCCCTCCCGCAAACGACCCCATATTCTCTGTCAGATGATGAGCTTGAGCATTTCAATGCCGCGGTTGATCACCGGCTGGCGGAGATGACGATGGGAAAGTTGTATGACCGGGTACCGTCAGGTGTCTGGAAATTTGTGAAATAGAACAGGTGACCTTATGAGTTACGGCTGGCTCTTCGAGAATCCGGTTGATGACATTTCGGATGGTAATCATATCAATCTGGAACACCTCCCTCCGGAGCTAAAACAGGTTGCTCTCCAGATAGTACAGAATCAGATTGATCGTGATACTGCAGAGAAAAAACTGGCGGAATTAATCCAGCAACTCGAGTTTGATATAACTGCAGCAGAACTGTCAGCATATCTTTTTAAACCGGGCCATGCCTGACGGCTTACCCGGTAGCGCTAATAGTGGAGACCGACGGAGGGCTCCACTTTGGCCTCGGGATCAGCGCCAAAGTGATGCAACTAACTGATATTTAACATAAAACGCATTAAGCGAAGTTGCAGTGTAGAGGCTCAATAGTAATGTCCGCCTGGGGGCTGCGGATGTTTTCCTGGACTGTTATGT